>JAXELM010000199.1:0-2899 GCA_034100525.1 Agathobacter sp. | reverse complement strand
GATATTATGGTAATAGATTGAAAAATGTACAACATCTATGATGGATAATTTTTAATCTTCATAATGCTGAAGGTGGCGGTATTTTGTCACACTCTTCAAAATTCAACTGAGGAAATTTCCAGAACGTTTAACTTCTGTAATAGGGCAACCGCTTCTCAGCCTATAATAGACATGAATCGAGGCACTCTGGGTGAAGGGGCTCTCGTGATTTAAAAATGATTTGAGGGGATAGTAATATATTTTGTAAGTGCTTCCGCAGTGTTTAGAGGCTCTTAATAATTCGTGTGTAATCAGCTGTGAAATTGCCATGGATGGCAATTTCAGTGAATATGAGCCAGGACGGCGAATATGAACGACAGCGTCACTTATAGATATCTCTGGCGAATTATTTAGAGCCTCTTAACGCGAGGACATAAACGCACAAAATATATTACTATCCCCTCAAATCATACATACAACTACAATAGCCCCTTCACCTAGAGTGCCTCGACTCATGTCTGCAATAACCTGAAAAGCGGTTGCCCGCCCCAATTAAGATAATCCGCAGTGCCCATTCGCAGTCCCAATTGAATTATTCTGGCACCGCTCGTAGCTAAACACAAATTAGTCTTTCCAGATAATTTCCTCTTCTTCGAATCCCTTCTTCTTCATATGGTTGATAACCACTTTTGCGATTAGTCCACTTAAGAATACAAATCCAGTAACAACCCATCCGGCAACAATTTCAGCCCAAATTGGATAATCTGCATTGTAGTGCCCACCATTCTTAATAAAGAGTGAATAGACATTCCAAACCAGAAGAATAAACAGGCAAAATGGTGAGATAATTTTTATAGAAACTCTAAACCATATTCGTGGCATTCTGAATTTCTTGGAATTAAGGTTAATCTGTGCAAGAACCTTATCCAGATTAAAGCACCATCCGATTGCAATGCATTCCATAATACCAATTACAATAAGGTTGAACTGATTAGTCCAGTTGTCAACGATATCAAGCCATGCAAGACCAGCTCTTGTAGCATAAACAAGTGAAATTACAGCAGCGATACCACAGATGACAACAGTAACCTTCTTTGGTGACACTTTGAATTTATCAGCAACTGAGGCTGACACACCCTCTACGATAGAAAAAGCAGAATCAATAGCCAAAGTAACAAGCATCATATAGAAAATAACACCGAACAATGCATTAACCCATCCAATAGAAGTAAGGTTTACAATAGCCTGAGGGTATATGATGAATGCGGTAGCAATTCCTGATGAACTCATAGAATCAAGCATTCCGACACCGCCCATCGTCGAGAACATAACGATACCTGATAACACGCTGATAGCGGCATCTGAGAAAGCAATAATAAAACAATCTTCAGCAAGGTTTGAACTCTCATCAAGGTAAGAACCATATGCAAACATAATAGCCATCATAATTGACAGACTGTAGAAAACCTGACCAACGGCGTCAATCCAAAGTGAAGCATCGCCAAAAGCTGAAAGGTCAGGAATGAAAAATCTTCTAAGACCTTCTGCCGCACCAGACATCATGCATCCCTTGACAGCCATGATAAGAAGTAGCAAAACAGGAAGAAAAACTGTGTATTTTACCACTTTTCCAACACTGCTTGCGCCATCTCTGATGCAAAAATAAATAAGTCCCCATGCAGCTATTAATGCAATCAAAACAGGAATTGGAATTGATATTCCTGATATAAGACCAGTAGTCTGTGTTACATTGAAAAATACCTGACTTGCGGCCTCTGAATTACCAGTCATGTCAGCAAATTGTCCTGAACAGAATACCATAAGAAGTACCCATGCAAAAACAACAGAATAATATGTAACAATGACAAATGCATTCGATGTGGCGGCCCAGCCTATAAATTCAGCTTTCTTGTTGATGCCTCGCATAGATTCGATAGCACCTTTGCGGAATTTTCTTGCAATAGATATCTCCATCATAAGAAGAGGAATACCCATTGCAAAAAGTGCAACTAAATATACTAACAAAAATGTTCCACCACCATGTTTGGCGGCAAGTCCCGGGAATCTCCATGCATTTCCCAATCCAACAGCTGAGCCTATTGCAGCGAGAATGAAAGTGCTGCGGGAAGCCCACGTATCACGTTGTTTACTCATAATTTTACCATCCTTTATAATATTATCTTTGTATAGTTTATATGAAAATAATGTTAAATACAACCATTCAAATAATATGATATAGTCGATTTTTATTCATTTTTGATAAAAAAGTGTTATAATTAATACACATATACGCTTTATAAGATAGGAGAAGGCATGAGCGATAGAGAATATGTTACCGAGAAGGTGATGTCATATTTAAAAAATGGAAATAAGAGAGCGGTTTTGATGCAGATATTGTTCAATTTTGCGCAGATTTCGAAAATGGGGAGGATATCAACCTCGTACACCATGACTATGCATTGTATGAGATGAAGAGCGCGTATGAACCATTCATGTCTGCAATCCGTGATTCATATTACAATGATTACAAACAGACTTGTTCTATTGAGGAATTTGTAGAGAATTGTGAGGTGTATTCTTTACAGAGGGATGTGTTTGTAAGCTATATACGAAGCGGTGTTTGCGAGCGAAAGATAGAAGTGATGATGAGTGAATACGACTATGAAAATGAACGGATGCTGGAATCAATTTATTCCTCATTAAGATATATCGCTAGTGAAAAGAAGCTTGTTTTTGTCATTGGAAAGCTTCATATGGCACCTGTATGTGTGCTTCGCTTTATAAACAGGATTTTTGACAGGAAAGACAACATGATTTTGCTATTTGCATTTGAAGATACGAGGTATTATCTTGAGAGTATTATTGCGTATGTCAATAGGATTGATTCAAAAGCGAGTGACGATGACAGATTTAAGATGCT
>JAXELM010000144.1:0-11969 GCA_034100525.1 Agathobacter sp. | reverse complement strand
AATAATAGCATATGGCGAGATGGCTCAACTGGCTAGAGCGTCCGGTTCATACCCGGGAGGTTGAGAGTTCAAGTCTCTCTCTCGCTACTACATTTAAGGGCATTGAGATTCAATGCCCTTTTTCTAGGTGAAGGAGAAATGAAAAATGCTTAGACCGAAAATTGGATTGGATTGGGACGATGTTACAGCACCATTTAACAGCATAGCGATTAAAATGGCCAATGAGAAATACAATATGGATCCACCGCTTACTCTTGATGATATAGATTCATGGGAGAATAAGGGACGTGCATCTGTTATTAAAGAATTCTATAACGATGTAAAGCTATATGAGAGCCAGGTGGTGTCTAAGGAGAATAAAGAAAATATAAGAAAGCTGATGGAGATTGCAGATGTGTATTTCATCACAGCTGCGTATCCTGAATTTATGGGAGTGAGGGCAAAGCAGATACTTGAAGCATTTCCGGGTTTTCCGGCAGAAAATATCATATTGGGCAATGCGAAGAGCCTTGTTCAGTTTGATATAATCTTAGACGATGCAATTCACAATGTATTAGATTCTCCGGCTACTTATCCGGTATTGATGAGAAAGCCATGGAACAGGAAAATGACAGGTCTTTTATCGGTAAATAATCTCCATGAGTTTGTAGTTCTTGTCGAGCAGATTATTAACGCTTCGCTTCACAAACCTACAAAGATAGATGGTCCGGCTGTGCTTGCTCTGGTAGGTCCGTCAGGTTCAGGTAAGACTGCTACAGCAAATAGCCTCTGTCGTGATATTAGATTTGTAAATCCAAAGACATACTGTACCAAGCAAAGCTATAAGCATAGATATATGCCGGAAGAGAAGTTTAATAAGCAGAAGTTCATTGAGCAGACTCAGTATGCAGGCGTTAAGTACGGTACAAAAGAGGAGGATATACAGGCAATACTAGATCAAAATCATTTTGCGGTGATGCCGCTTGACATCTGTGGTGCAATAGCACTCAAGAGACATTTCCCGACATCTATTATTTTTATTTCAAAGGATAAAGAGACCCTGATAAGGGATATACTGGACGAGGATTATTCAACAGACGAGAAGACTCTTAGAATACTCTCAATAGATGCAGAAAAAAGAAATCGCGAGATATGCGATTTTGTGATTGATAATGGAAATGGGGATGCGGCTGATAAGATAATAGAACTTACAGTGGGAGATTCAGATGATTATGCAGGTCTGTTTCTTATGTAAAAGTATATAATACTCGGTTATAGGAAAAAACTATAACTGAGTATTATTTTTATATATTAACACTTTTCCTATCTTAATGGTATGATATAACCATGAAGCGGAAAACAATAAATAAAAAATAGATGATTTGAAAAGGAGAACATATTATGGGAAAGAAACATAGAGCAGAGAGAAATCTTAAATTTGAAACAAGACAGTTACATGTAGGTCAAGAAAATCCAGACCCAGCTACAGATGCAAGAGCAGTTCCAATTTATCTCACATCATCATATGTGTTCCACAACAGTGAACATGCTGCAGACAGATTTGGACTTAGAGATGCAGGAAATATATACGGAAGACTTACAAATCCTACAGAGGATATTTTTGAACAAAGAATTGCTTCACTTGAAGGTGGCGTTGCAGCAGTGGCAGTCGGTTCAGGTGCAGCAGCATTGACATATGCATTTCAGACTGTAGCACATGCAGGAGACCATATTATTGCAGCAAAGAATATTTATGGTGGAACATATAATTTACTAGCACATACACTACCGGATTACGGAATTGAAGCCACATTTGTTGATCCATTTGACTATGATGGAATTAAAGCAGCAATAAAAGAAAATACAAAAGCAATCGAGATAGAGACACTTGGCAATCCAAACTCGGAAGTTGTAGATATAGAAAGAATTGCAAAAATAGCACATGAAGCAGGAATTCCACTTCTTGTAGATAATACATTTGCAACACCTTATCTTGTAAGACCAATAGAATATGGCGCAGACATTGTAATTCATTCAGCGACAAAATTTATCGGAGGTCACGGAACTGCGATTGGAGGAGTTGTTATTGACAGCGGCAAATTTGACTGGACAGCTAGTGATAAGTGGCCATGGCTTGTAGAACCAAACGTATCTTATCATGGAGTAAGCTTTGCAAAAGATTGCGCACCAGCTGCATTTGCTACTTATATCAGAGCAATTTTGCTCAGAGATACAGGTGCAACTATTTCACCGGTTCATTCTTTTATTTTCTTACAGGGATTAGAGACTCTGTCACTCAGGGTAGAGCGTCATGTAGAAAATGCTCTTAAGGTTGTTAAATATCTTGAGGGCCAGCCTCTTGTAGAAAAAGTAAATCATCCATTGATATCACAGGATGTAGAACAGCAGGAACTCTATAAGAAGTATTTCCCAAATGGAGGAGGTTCAATTTTTACATTTGAAATAAAAGGAGATGCTAAAAAGGCACAGGAATTCATTGACAATCTGGAACTGTTTTCTCTGCTTGCGAATGTTGCGGATGTAAAGTCACTGGCTATTCATCCGGCATCTACAACACATTCAGAGTGCAACGAGGCAGAACTTTTAGATCAGGGAATTAAACCAAATACTATAAGACTTTCAATTGGAACAGAAAATATAGATGATATCATTGAAGATTTAGATGAAGCATTTAAGGCGTTGTCATAGTGATAAAAAATCGCAGGAGTGGTACTAAAGTATTGCTTCTGCATTTTTTTGTGATAAGATAAATAAAGAGGATACATTGGCAGGGAGGTGTGAAATTGAATAGTAAAACAAATCTGTTTGATTATCTGGCATGGCGTGGAGATATCACATGTGAGCAAGATGAATTTAATGAAATAGATGGAATGATATTGTCTCGTTTTTCATATGCACCATTCGAGTATGTCTTTACACCAGCAAGGGAGAAAGCGTCAATTAAAAGTATATGTAATGGACTGCTTAGGAGAAAAAAGGCAAGAGAGAGCGTGCTGACACCCTTGGACGTTGATTTGTTTGAGGCAATGGCGCATAGTGGTCGTTTGGCAAAGCTAAAAGTAGGGCATTATGTCAATATATTTGACGATAAAGAGCAAACACAGTTTTCGGCAATGACTGTTGAAATCAATAATTCATTTCATGTTGTAGTATACAGAGGCACAGATGATACTATTATTGGCTGGAAGGAAAGCATTAATTTAGGGTTTATCAGCCCGATTGCGTCTCAGAGACATGCTCTTGAATATCTTGGCAAAATAGCAGAAATGACGGAGGGACGTCTGGTATTGGCAGGACATTCTAAAGGAGGAAATCTGGCATCATACGCAGCTGCCTTTGCCGATGAAAAAAATCAAAACAGAATAACTGATGTTTACAATTATGATGGACCGGGATTTATGGATAGTGTACTAAAAGACAAAGGTTATCAGAATATTTGTGACAGGATTCATACCTATGTACCTCAGGGCTCGATAGTTGGAATGCTTCTTGGACATAAAGAGAAGCACATGGTAATCCATAGCAACGAGAATTTCATGCCGATGCAGCACAGTCTTTACACATGGTCGATTTTGGGCAAAGAATTTATTATGGAAGAAAGCACCACCAATCAAAGCAGATATCTCGACAGCACAATGAAAAAATGGATGGGCGCGATGGATAACGCAAAAAGAGAACAATTGGTAGAATGTGCATATTCAATTATTGCGGGGATGGACGCAAAAACACTTACGGATTTTAGAAATAACAGATTTGACAATTTTTCACGCATAATCAATTCAATGAAAAATCTTGATGATGAGACAAAACAGGTATTAAATGAGGGAATTAAACTGTTTATGAAAAGTGCAAGGGAATGTATTGCAATAAGTACATTAAAATGACGACAATCGTTTGAAATTGTAAGAATTTGGGGGTAAAATGTTACTTGGCAATAATACTTAATTGTTACAAACTAAATTTATATATAAAGGAGTACAAAAATGTTTGGATTTGGTCAATTAATCGATATTTTAAAGAAAGATCCAAAAAAAATCGTATTTACAGAAGGAGAGGATACAAGAATTCTTGAGGCTGCTTCGCGTTTGCTTGCAGGAACATTCCTTCATCCAATTTTGGTAGGAAATCCTGATAAAATATATGCAGCAGCAGAAAATAGTGGTTTCAATATTCGTGGAGCAGAGATTATTGATCCTAATAACTTTGACAGATTTGATGAGATGGTTGATTTATTCTGCGAACTTAGAAAGAGCAAAGGCGTAACACCAGAGCAGGCAAGACAGACTCTTTCACAGGCAAACTATTTTGGAACAATGCTCGTAAAGATGGGAATCGCTGATTCGCTTCTTGGAGGCGCTACATATTCTACAGCAGATACTGTTCGTCCAGCACTTCAGCTTATCAAGACTAAGCCTGGAAATACAATAGTATCATCAGTATTCATTCTTGTAAGACCAGCAGCTACAGGTGAGAATGAAGTTCTTGCAATGGGCGATTGTGCTATCAATATCAAGCCAACAGAGGATGAGCTTGTTGAAATCGCAGGGGAAGCAGCAGAGTGCGCAAAGATTTTTGGAATTGATCCACAGGTTGCATTCCTCAGCTACTCTACATTTGGTTCAGGAAAGGGCGAGGATGTAGACAAGATGCGCAATGCAGCAGCAAAAGCGCAGGAAAAATATCCTGAGCTTTCAATTGATGGAGAAATGCAGTTTGATGCGGCAGTATCACCAAGGGTAGCACGTACTAAATGCCCTGATTCTAAAGTTGCAGGACATGCCAATACATTCATTTTCCCAGATATCAATGCTGGTAACATCGGATACAAGATTGCACAGCGTCTTGGAAACTTCGAAGCATACGGACCAATTTTACTTGGACTTAATGCTCCAATCAATGATTTATCACGTGGATGTAATGCAGCAGAAGTATATTCTATGGCAATTATTACAGCAGCGTTGGCATAATAAAATAATATATAGTATAATATGAAGGTCAGATTTAATCTGACCTTTTTATAATTTATTTATGTGACAATAATTTGCAGAGCTAAATAAACAATATTGAATAAGGAGCAGATATGAGAGTAGGAATGGGTTATGACGTTCATAAACTGGTAGAAGGACGAGATTTGATTCTTGGTGGTGTAAAGATTCCGCATACATTAGGATTGCTTGGTCATTCTGATGCAGATGTACTTTTGCATGCTATTATGGACGCACTGCTTGGGGCAGCGGCACTTGGAGATATAGGAAAACACTTCCCGGATACAGACCCGGCATACAAGGGAATATCAAGCATTAAGCTGCTTGAGCATGTAGGGAAGCTTTTAGAGGAAAATGGCTATGTGATTAGCAATATCGATGCAACAGTGATTGCGCAAAAGCCAAAGCTTCGTCCATATATAGAGGAGATGGAGCAGAATATTGCAGATACACTTAAAATAGCCAAGGATCAGGTAAATGTAAAAGCAACAACAGAAGAGGGACTTGGTTTTACAGGTAGGCAGGAGGGAATATCCTCACAGGCTATATGTATGCTGACAAGCTTTTACGAATCAAGTGTACCAGTTGGAGGAAACTGTGAGGGCTGCAGTGGATGTCCGAAGAATAATTGAGGGGAAATGAGTTATGGAAATATCTAAGACATATTCCGCAGTAGTTGACGGATGCTTGATTTTATGTGTATACTAAGGGTTAAGCATAAATATGATAGAGGAGATTATCATGGAGAATAAATTTCGATTTTTTAATACACTTACAAGAGAGATAGAGACAGTAATTCCGAATGAAGATGGAAAGATTTCCATGTATACATGCGGACCGACTGTATATCACTACGCTCATATTGGCAACATAAGAACATACATCATGCAGGATGTACTTGTTAAATCACTTGAGTACGTCGGATATGATGTCAAAAGAGTAATGAATATCACTGATGTTGGACATCTTTCAAGCGATGCCGATACAGGTGAAGACAAGATGCTTAAAGGTGCCAAGAGAGAGCATAAGACAGTAATGGAAGTTGCCCAGTTTTACACAGATGCATTTATGAAGGATTTTGATGCGGTAGGAAATAAGCGTCCTAGCGTGGTAGAGCCGGCTACAAACTGTATTTCGGAATTTATACATATGATAGAGGTACTGCTTGAGAAAGGATACGCATATCAGGCAGGCGGAAATATCTATTTTGATACAAGTAAGCTCGATGATTATTTTGTATTTTCATCGGCAGTTGAGAAAGAACAGCTACAGGTTGGCGTACGTGATGATGTAGAAGAGGATACAAACAAGAAAAACAAAAATGATTTCGTGCTTTGGTTTACCAAATCCAAGTTTGAGGATCAGGCACTTAAATGGGATAGTCCATGGGGCGTTGGATATCCAGGATGGCATATTGAGTGCTCATGCATCAGTATGAAGCATCTTGGAGAGTATATGGATATCCACTGCGGTGGAGTGGACAATATTTTCCCACATCATACTAACGAGATAGCACAGTCTGAGGCTTTTCTTGGACATAAATGGTGTAATTACTGGTTCCACAGCAACCACTTAAATGACAGATCCGGCAAGATGAGTAAATCGAAGGGAGCTGTACTTACAGTATCAGTATTAAAGGAAAAAGGATACAATCCACTTGTTTACCGCATGTTCTGCTTACAGTCACATTACCGTAAGCCACTTGAGTTCTCATATGAGGTGCTTGACAATGTGGCAGCAGCTTACAATAAGCTTGCCAAAAAGGTGGCAGAGATAAAGGATGAGGGCGAATTTGACCAGGCAGCATATGGCAAATATAATCAGGCTTTTGTAGATGCAATAAGCAACGATTTAAATACATCAATGGCAATCACTGTTTTATATGATGTTGTAAAATCGGATTTGAATGGAAAGACAAAGCTTGCGCTTATCAATGATTTTGACAAAGTACTGTCACTTAACCTTATTGAAGCAGGCAAGTCAATGCTCGAAGAGTCATCAAATGTAGATTCACAGCTTGAAGCATTTATTAATGCAAAGATTGCAGAGAGAGCTGAGGCAAAAAAGGCAAAGGATTTTGCAAAAGCAGATGCAATCCGTGATGAACTTATGGCCAGAGGTGTTGCAATAAAGGATACACGTGAAGGTGTTAAGTGGGAGCTTGTATAATGGAGAATATGATTAATTCATATATAAAAGAACAGTTTGGAATCGCTGATGTGGATATCAGAACATACTCACCGCTTACCCTTGCATATATCGGAGATGGAATCTTTGATATTGTCATTCGCTCTGTAGTGGTTGCCAAGGGCAACAGCAGAGCCAATGATTTACATAAGAGAACAAGCAAAATCGTAAAAGCGCATACGCAGGCGCTTATGATAGAGGCTCTTGAGGGTGAACTTACGGAAGAAGAAGCCGATATATACAGGAGAGGACGCAACGCCAAGTCCGGTACTATGGCCAAGAATGCCAGCATGTCAGACTATAGAAAGGCTACAGGCTTTGAAGCGTTGATGGGATATCTGTATCTGAAGGATGACTTTGAGCGAATTGTCTTTTTGACAAAGAGGGCAATGGAATTACTTGAAATAGTTATATAGAGGATGACATATGGAATATAATAATGATAATTACATCGAAGGGCGCAATGCAGTATTAGAGGCGTATCGTTCTGGAAAAACAATAGACAAATTATATGTTCTTGATGGTTGCCAGGACGGTCCTGTTAAGACGATTACAAGAGAAGCAAGAAAGCATGATTCTATAATCAATTATGTATCGAAGGAAAGACTAGACCAGATGTCTTCAACAGGTAAGCATCAAGGCGTTATTGCTGTCTCAGCAGCATATGAGTATGCAGAAGTAGAGGATATTTTGAGGCTTGCTGAGGAAAAGGGAGAGGCACCATTTGTTTTTATTTTGGATGGAATAGAAGACCCTCACAATCTGGGGGCGATAATTCGAACAGCTAATTTAGCAGGAGCGCACGGTGTGATTATTCCAAAGAGAAGAGCTGTTGGGCTTACACCTACAGTTGCAAAGACATCTGCAGGTGCGATAAACTATACACCTGTTGCGAAGGTTACTAATATCACTAACACAATCAAGGATTTAAAAGAAAAAGGTATGTGGTTTGTTTGTGCGGATATGGGCGGAACAACTATGTATGATTTGAATCTTACAGGTCCAATTGGTCTTGTGATTGGAAATGAGGGAGATGGTGTAAGTAAGCTTGTCAAGGAAAATTGCGACATGATTGCATCAATTCCGATGAAAGGTGATATAGATTCCTTAAATGCATCAGTGGCAGCTGGAGTTATGGCTTATGAAATTGTAAGACAAAGAATTGTCAAGGGGTAACCTAATTGAAGAATTACGAAGAATATACAGATGAAGAGCTTGTCGACAGATTGCATCAGGGCGAGAATGAAATAATGGATTATATCTTAGAGAAGTACAAGCCACTTGTCCGGAAGCAGACCAATGCTTTGTTTTTGATTGGCGGAGAGAACGAAGATCTGATTCAGGAAGGTATGATAGGTCTTTTTAAAGCTATAAGAGATTATGATGATACAAAAGAGGCTACATTTTTCTATTTTGCGCAGCTTTGTATAAAGAGGCAGCTTGCATCTGCACTTGAGGCATCTAATAGAAAAAAGCATATTCCGCTAAATAATTATGTGTCATTTTCGAGTGAGGAAAATGACAATGGAACAGCTCTTGAGGCAACAATTTCTCAGGGAGTAGAGAGCCCTGAGCAGATGGTTCTTGAACAGGAAAAAGTAATTGAATTTAAGGAACAAATCAGAGCCAAATTGAGTAAAATGGAGAAAGAGGTTCTTAATCTTTATCTTGAAGGGTATAATTATACGCAGATTGCAAAGATTATGGAGAAAACACCTAAATCTATTGACAATGCACTGCAGAGAATCAGGCAGAAGATAAGAGGAGTTCTTGAAAGTTAAAAGGCAGGTGAATTTGTATGGAATTTTCTAGAATGGGAAAGCACACGATTAAATGTGTAATAACTGAAGAAGAGATTTTTGACATGGGTTATACGCTTGATGAGATTATGAGCAATGGCGAGCGTACGCAGGAATTTATGAACAATATTTTTGACCTTGCTGAGCAGGAATTTCAGACTAAATTTGATATGGGAATAAAGACGGTTCGTGCAGATTTCCTTCCGGATCATACTTTATCACTTACATTTTCAGAACATCCGGCAGGAAATGGAATGATGGAGCATTTAAAAGATATTGTAAATGGTCTGTTAAATTCAATCCCTAGTGAGAAATGGGAAGAGATAAGCAAAAGAAATGAAGCTGAGCAAAATCAGGATGATCCTGTCAAAGTTATAGTGCTGTTTAAATTCAAGGAAATGGATACAGTTATCAGATTTTCAAAGCAGGTCACACTCAACGAATTGCCAGAGAATGCACTGTATAAGTATAATAATGAATTTTATCTGTTTATGGATTTATCAGATTGCACAGAAAATCAAGTAATGAAGCTCTCGATGACGACTGATGAATATGCAAATGATATACAGGTTGGACCGGAGAGAAAAGCTTTTATGGATGAACATGCAGAGATTATTCTAAGGGAAAATGCAATTGAGAATTTAAGACAGCTATAAAAGTGAATATATTTACACGAAAATAAGGCGAGACCACATAAGTGGTCTCGTTTTATGTTCTGAAGTATTATCCTAATACTTTACGAATTGACTCAAGAACTCGGTCTGCCTGAAATGGTTTTACAATGAAATCTTTTGCACCAGACTGAATAGCTTCGATAACCATTGACTGCTGTCCCATAGCAGAGCACATTACACATGTGGCCGAAGGATCTGCAGCTTTGATCTCTTTGAGTGCCTGAATTCCATCTTTGTTTGGCATTGTAATATCCAATGTAACTAAATCAGGTTTGAGTTCGGCATATTTTGCAACTGCTTCAACACCGTCTGCAGCCTCTCCGGCGATTTCGAACCCTCCCTTTGTAAGGATGTCTTTCAGCATCATTCTCATAAATGCTGCATCGTCTACGATCAAAATTTTAGCCATTTATTCTTCCTCCTGTTTTAAAATCTGTTTGACTATACTTATAGGGTATAACTGTAAAAGGTTGCTGTCAATAAGATTATCAACAGTTATTCTAAAAGTAACCTTTACAATGTCTGTTCCGTTGCATAACTCATCAGGTATTTCAAAAGTTTTCTTGTCTTTTGAATTGATAAGTGGAAAACCTATATCAGTAGGTTTGCCCAGTAAAGATGCCATCGAAGTGGCTATTGTTCCGCACATCTGATTCATTGCCTCTGAAATAGCTGATACAGTTATTTCATCAAGCGTCATTGCGGAAGTATCTGTTCCATCGCCCCCCATCATAAGATTGGCAATTATAAGTGCATCCTGTACATTAAGTACAAGGAGATTAGTTCCGTCAAGTCCTTTGGTATAAGGGACTTTTACTAAAACATGTTCATCACTGCTCAAAGAAGACTCCTCGGACAGTACTTCAACTACAGGGGTAGTAATGTTGGTACGCTTATTCAGAATCATGCTTAAGGCAGTAGCTGCATTGCCAATACAGATGTTAGCAACCTCACCGATTATGTCGGCTTGTTGTTGTGTTATTTTGTTCATTTGCATCCCTCCGTATGTTAGTACCTATTTCCTAAGCTATATTATAGCAGAGAAATCGAAAATAGCAAAGGAAATATTTATTTTTTTTAAAATATTTTATATATTCGATAATATATGGTACAATATAACTAATTCATAATCTAAAAAGAACTTGCAAAAAGTGTGGGAGGATTTAAATGGGTGACAAAGAATATCAGGAAGCACTTAAATTGGGAAAAAAAGAATATAAATCTCGTGTAAGCCGTGGAGAATTTCCATATCTGCCGGTTTTAGATGAGATTTTATCGCAGGCAGATATACAAACAGAACAGAATATGGGGCTTATGAGTATTCCACTTGATTTTGTTGTAGGAACTAGTACTATGGGTAGAACTTATTCATTTGCAGCGAATTTCATGCCAATACTTGATGATGGCTCTGAATTTGAATTAAAGTGGATGAATTTGTCAGATGCACAGCTTTATGAAGGAATACGTGACCCGATTAAATGCTATGAGTATCTTAATAGATATTATGTTGTTGAAGGAAACAAGAGAGTAAGTGTCCTTAAATATTTTGGAGCAGTTTCCATTCAGGCGAATGTTATCAGGAAGATACCGAGATACTCAGAAGATTACAATATCAAGCTCTATTATGAACTTATGAAGTTTAATGATATTACAGGGCTTTATACGATTGAATTTACTAAACTTGGGCAGGCAGAGCATCTTCTTAATCTGATAGGCAAGACAAGTAAGTGGGACAATGAGGACAGAGAGGATTTCAATCGTATAATGTTCTCTTTTGCAAAGGCATATGAGTTTAGGGGCGGCAAAAGACTGCCGATTACAGTTGGCGATGCAATCAGTGCGTTTATGGATGTGTATGGCTATGAAGCGACATCAAAGATGACAGAGCGTGACTTCAATGATAATATTTTGAAGGTATGGAATGAATTTGGAATGCTTTCAGAGAAACATTCTGTTGATCTGGTAATGAATCCAACAGATGTTTCAAGTAAAAAGTGCTTGTTGAGCTACCTGCTTCCAACATCACAGAAGAAGCTTACGGTTGCATTTTTGTATCCGAGAGATCCGAAGACTTCGGACTGGATATATGCACATGAGCTTGGAAGAAACTATCTCGAGGATACGTTCCCTGACAAGATTAAGACGATATGTGTTGCCGATGTAAATGAGCACAATGTTGAGGTTGTTATTAATGATGTAATAAAGCAGGGAGCTGGAATTATATTTGGCGTGGCACCGCAGATGATGCAGCCGAGTCTTAAAATTGCAACAGAACATCCGGAGGTGAAGATTCTAAACTGTTCGCTTAACACACCTCATCAGTA
>JAXELM010000008.1:0-12436 GCA_034100525.1 Agathobacter sp. | reverse complement strand
TTACATCGCTTATACCCCTGATAATTTAACAGCTCGTCTATGAGAGCATCCCTCGCCGCATCAATACTTGTGCGCGACAATTCATTCAACTCTTCCCATGAAAAAATTATGTTGTATCCATCAACTATCAGATATTCTTCCTGAGGTTTCTTTGCCGGATAAATCGGATTGCCCTTTTTATCATGCTTTACTGTTCGCGGCTTTCCCGAAAGTCCCTCCGGTATTCCACTCCTGGCTTTCGCCCATTTGCGGCGTTCCTCTTCCTCAAGCTCGCTCTTACTCATTCCGAACTCCCTTGCATACACATCTGCAAGCTCTGCGTCCAGTTCATACGAGGACATTTTTGACACGGTCTTCTCCCAGCTGTTTCTACTGCTTCCAACCATAGCTCCCTGAATAGCCTTGCCTTCACTATCATAATAAAATCCATCTTTTGCGGCAAGCCCTGCCTCGCGTAAGGCCTCCTCTGACAAATCGCCATGATAAACATATGGCATATGCATGTAATTTTCTACTTCATCCCACGGTACAACAAAGCCCGCACCATGTGCACAGAAAACTGAACCCGTTGGATTTTTGAAATCCTGTTCGCTGTCATATCCTCTTTCTTCAATTACTTCCTCGGCATTATGACAGACATCATATCCTGACAGTTCAAGTGTCAGATGACCTAATCCCTTTGTATACGCATGCACCTCGCCAACATAATTCTGCAAAGTTGCAACAGGCGCGCGCCCTCTTATCGTTGCCATCTCCCTTGTTCCAACAGTGGTAAATTCAGGGGCATCCACTTTTGCAAACCGCTGTTCTAAATCAGTAAGTGCACGTCCTACATGCTCCATCGGTATCTCAAGTGAAAAAGAATAATATGGTTCAAGCAATACTGATTCTGTTGATTTTAGTCCCTGGCGTATAGCTCTGTACGTAGCCTGTCTGAAATCGCCACCCTCTGTGTGCTTTATATGAGCACGTCCTGTCAGTATAGTAAACTTCACATCCGTAAGTGCTGAACCAGTCAGCACACCTCTGTGTTCACGCTCCTCTATATGTGTGGCAATCAGTCGCTGCCAGTTCTTGTCGAGAATATCCTCACTGCATGCAGAGTCAACTGTGATTCCACTTCCCGTCTCTCCAGGAGCAAGTAGAAGATGCACTTCCGCATAATGTCTGAGCGGTTCAAAATGCCCCACTCCCTCCACTGGCTTAGCAATCGTCTCTTTATACACAATGCTTCCCGGTCCAAATGTTACTACAACACCAAACCGGTCCTTTATCAATCTGACAAGGACCTCCATCTGTACCTCGCCCATCAGCTGCACATGAATTTCCCGTAGTTCTTCCTTCCACACCACATATAGCTGTGGGTCTTCCTCCTCAAGCTGTCTCATATTCTTTAGAAACTCAGCAGGATTAATCTCCTTTGGAAGTATCATCTGATAATTGAGTACCGGCTCAAGCATCGGAACATTTACGCCTTCCATCGCACCAAGTCCCTGCCCCGGGAATGTGCCGGTAAGTCCTGTAACCGCCACAACCTCCCCTGCTTTTGCCACATCAGCTGTCTCGAATTTCTCACCAGAATATTTCCTTATCTGGTCCACTTTTTCAGTGATACTCTCCTGCATATCTCCTGCCACATATTCAAGCTTTTCACGCACCGCCAGCTGACCGCCCGTGACCTTGAGACATGTAAGGCGAGCACCGCGGTTATCGCGCCCGATTTTGTATACCCTCGCCGCAAAAGTGGATGGGTATTCACGCTCCCGTGCATACTTTTTCATGCCCGAAATCAGCTCATCCACTCCGTCTAATTTAAGCGCAGATCCGAAAAAGCATGGGAACACTTCTCTGTCAGCAATTGCCTCTATTACACCTTCATCAGACACGCTCTCTGTTTCCATGAACTCGTTTAGCATCTTTTCATTGCACATGGCAAGCTCATCGTAATATTCTTCTGTCCCTACTTTTCCAAAATCAATACATCCGTCCGACAGTTCTCTCTTTAACTCCTCGCAGATAGCCTCCCTGTCCGTCCCATCCATATCCATTTTGTTTACAAACAAAAAAGCCGGCACCTGATAATGCTTAAGAAGTCTCCAAAGTGTTCTGGTGTGCCCCTGCACACCGTCAGTTCCACTTATTACAAGTATTGCATAGTCAAGAACCTGCAGAGTTCTCTCCATCTCTGCGGAGAAATCCACATGTCCCGGTGTATCAAGCAATACGACCTCCCAGTCATCATCCACGATGCGGGCCTGTTTTGAAAATATAGTGATGCCCCTCTCTCTTTCCTGGGCATCATTATCAAGATAGGCATCCTGGTGATCCACTCTGCCTAAGCTTCTTATCTGTCCTGTTTTATATAACATCGCCTCTGAAAGCGTTGTCTTTCCAGCATCTACATGAGCAAGTATTCCTACTACCAACTTATTCTCCTTTGCCATGTCACTCTGCTTGAATAGGTCTTGTCAAGTTCATAAAACAGCAGTCCTATCGTAAGCGTAATGACCAGATTATATGGCACGGCAACATACCACGCCTTATTCATTATATAACCGCCAAGCTCGAAATGATAGTACACCATCTGAACGAGAAAAATATGATAAGATGCTTTGCCAATCATACTTAGAAGCTTTCCTATGTATCCTTTTATGTGACAGTGATAAAATACCCTGAATAGTATAACCACAACCGGGAAGATATAAAAAGCAATAGGCATCGCTGTCGGCTTCCAGAAATCAAAAAGCGTAGTATCCATATCGCGCTCTAACACAAGAACGATATATCCCATTCCTATCATAAGCATCGCTGCCATTTCACGTTTCTTAAGACGTCTCTCCGGATGAAGATACAAATAGCATCCAAAAGCTATAAGAAGCAGATATCTTCCGATGCACAGACGGTAATAATATTTCTCCATATCAAATGCGACAACTGCAATCTCATACAGCAGATTTGCGCACCCTGTTAATATAATACCCCACTTTGCACTTTTTTTCACTAACTTATATATAATAGGAAAAATAATTAAAAGCTGAATCATGAGCGGCACATAATAACTTCCTGGTCCGTATGCGCCCATGAAAAAGATTCTAAACGGATTGATTTCTTTTTCTTCTATAATAAGAAGGACAATCTCCACCACACATATTGCAAAAAATGGAATCAGAAACCTCTCCAGCTTGGGAATAATAACTCTCGGACTGTACATCTGCTTCATCGTACCATCCGTTTTTCTCTTATTGGACATGGCAAAATTGTATCCGCTTATTATCATAAATACCGGTACAGCCATGTTGATAAACATTGTAAAAATATACGAATGTTTACTTTGCCAGTCATAGTGTGTAACCACCACCAGAATTACACAAATTGCTTTTAAGTAATCCAAAAAATCGATTCTTTCTTTTTTCTCCATATCTCTACCTCAATAATGAAATCTAATATATATTACACCTTTTTCATAATTTTTCAATTCTTTCTTTCAAAATAATTTTTTATATTTTATAATAGGATTCTAGCTTGTTTATAATTTTAAACATAGAGAGGTAATATAGATGAATAAAAAAGAAGTACTAGAATTAAAAAGACGATTCAAAAAAGATGCCGCAACTTTTACACAGTTAGTTGGCTGTTATGTCGACTGTAACCACAACAAAATCTGTAAGTTTGGCGGTAAATTCCTCACTCTTGAGGAGGATGAATATTATAAATATCTTGAGATTGCGAACAAAGTTCTCTCTGGAACACTTGGCAATAATCTCTTAAACCTTGAGTTTCCGCGTGAAGAGGAGGAGGTTGGCGGACGCCAGCAGATTCTCATGGCACTTCGCGATTCAAAGCTCGAGGACGAGACACTGCTTGATACATATTATGACCTCGTAATCGACACATATGATGAGGCAGGAAACTATTTGATTCTGCTCTATCTCGACAGTTATGATGTCATGACAAGAACTACTGATAATATCAACGTTGACGAATCCGAGGAAGTGTATACATACCTGCTTGCAGCTATCTGTCCTGTTTCACTCTCAAAGCCGGGACTTGGCTATCTCGAGGACGAAAAGCGTATTGGTCCAAGAGTAAGAGACTGGGTTGTCGGCGCACCTGATACAGGATTTTTGTTCCCGGCATTCAACGACAGAAGCACTGATATTCACTCAACACTCTTCTACACCAAAAACACCAAGGAACCTCACTCAGAGTTTATGGCAAACGGTCTTGGTTGTGGTGTGGAAAGAACTGCGACAGAGCAGAAAATGGCATTTCACTCAATCGTGCGCAACGTACTTGGAGCAGAGGATGAATCGACAGAGGATATACTTCTTGATATACAGCAGAATCTAAGCGACATGGTTGATGATTTCGTTGAGACACACGACGATGATGACGTATTTGTCCTCGACAAAGATACAATCAACAAGGTTCTTACAGAAAGCAATGTCTCAGAGGAAAAAGCCAGCAGAATTGAGAAATCAGTAGATGAAGCCTTCGGTGAAAAGATGCCTGTTGCTGAGAATGTAATCGACACCAAAGCCCTCATTGCCAATGAGATACGTGTGGAAAAGCTTGCTCTCGAGGATCAGGTCGGCACTCTTACATTACAGCTCAATGAGAAAAACACTCAGTTAGAAGAGCGCACCTCACAGCTTCTAGAAAAACAGGAAGAAATCGACAACTACATCGCTGAGACTAAGACCTACGACGTAGTACTTCGTGTAAAGCCAGAGAAGGCCTCACAAATCACTTCACAGATAATCAATGGCGAGAAGTGCCTTGTCATCCCAATGAAGGATGATGAGCATGCCACAATCAACGGAGTTAACACTACTGTATAGCATACATATACAAAAAGGACAGGGATATTTTCCCTGTCCTGATGTGTGCATATGTATGTTACCAGCAGAGAACTTCATAGCCGTCATTTGTGACAAGCACCTGAATCTCCCACTGTGCTGAAGGAAGTCCATCCTGAGTATATACTTCCCATCCATTTTCTTCGTCTGTAAAAATTTCAACTTTTCCCATGTTGACCATTGGCTCAATAGTGAATACCATGCCCGGTGCCATAACCATATCTGTTCCACGCTTCGTGTTATAGCCAACCCATGGTTCCTCGTGGAACTCAAGTCCGATTCCGTGTCCACCGATTTCACGCACAACAGTATATCCGTTTGCAAAAGCATGGTCGTGAACAGCCTGCCCCATATCACCCAGGAATCCCCATGGCTTTACTTCCTTAAGACCAAGCTCTACACATTCTTTCGTTACTTCAACAAGCTTCTTTTTCTCCGGACTAATATTTCCAATACAGAACATTCTTGAAGAATCAGAAAAATAACCATTTAATATTGTTGAACAATCAACATTTAAAATGTCTCCATCCTTTAAAATCACCTTCTCTGATGGAAATCCATGACATACCTGATCATTTAATGATGTACATACGCTGTATGGATATCCTTCATAATTAAGCGGTGCAGGAATACCACCCATGCTTGTTGTCATGTCATATACAATCTTGTCAATCTCTGCTGTAGACATCCCCTCGTGTATATGCTCCTCGAGATAATCGAGCACTGCAATATTTATCTTTGCACTTTCCTTAATTCCTGCAATCTGGTCCGGTGTTTTGATTATAGACCTTGGTGGCACCTTGTGATGTTCCTCGGCAAGCTTTTCGATTTTATCATCGAAAAAAGCATGACATGTCTTATATTTCCTTCCGCTCCCGCACCAGCATGGTTCATTTCTACCTATCTTTGTCGCCATATTATTACCAACTTTCTCTAATGTCTCAGACTTATATTTCCCATATCAATACGTTCCCATATTGATTTATTAATTTTATATTTATTCTCTTCTAACAGCTTCTTGTATCTTTTTTTGTCAAAATTGTAATCTTCTTTCTTGCGCCCATTAAGCTCCGCATAGATTTCCTGATATTTCTGTGCTAATGCAATTTTAAGTATCGCCTCATCGTACACTTCACGTTCTATATTTATATTGTCCTGCTGTCCATAGTCTTCTAAGTCATTCCAGAAGTCTTCCTGTGTGTTAGCCGCATACTCTTTTTCTTCATCAGTAAGTTCTATGCCTTCATCTAATGCCATCTGATAAAATATCTCATCATGAATCGCCATCTGCATAGCAGAGTCTCTTGCCGCAATCCTAATAAACTCTCCATCTATGTGCATATTCCAATATTTATTTGTATTTTCCGGATTATACACCTGTGCCTCATTCTCTACCTCATGTTCTTCATAAACCACATAGAAAGCTAAATCCTCTAAAGTAAGCTTCTGCCCGTTTACAGTAACAGCTATTTTGTCAAGAGAATTGGCATAATCTATTTTGTTACGATTTCCATTCGCATTATATGCGCAAATACCAAGTATAATTACAATAATAGCAAGTACAATTGTAAGAATATATTTCTTCGGACTATGTCTGAATGCCCTGATTTTATCTCGAACTGCCATATAAAGCACTCCTGTTCTGTGTATTGTCAGTTTTACTGACAAAGCCTTGCAACTACTTCATTAATCACTTTTCCATCAGCCTTGCCCTTAAGCTCAGGCATAACATTTTTCATAATCTGTCCCTTATTCTTTGTTTCAATAACATCTGCAAATTTCTCTTTGATTACAGCCTCAACTTCCTCCGCTGACATCATCGCTGGAGCATATTCCTCAAAAACAGCATATCTTGCTTTATACTCATCAAGCAAATCTGTTCTTGACTCTGGGCAGCTGTCAATCTGCTCTTTTACCGTCTTCATCTCTTTCATAATCACTCTGTTGACGAGCTCCTCTGGAATGTCCTCTCTGCATCCCTCATCAATTGCTACCTTCTTAACAGCAGAAACAAGCGTAGAAATAGCATCTTTGCGAGCCTTATCTCTTGCCTTCATTGCTGCAATCATATCTTTTTGTAATTGTTCCATCTGCATGTTTCAATTCCTCCTAAATTTAAAAATGCCACGGCCGCAACCGTGGCACATATACTTATTTATACATATCTTCTAAGACCTGTTATTGTATGACATTTTACTGAACGATTAGCTGTAATTCCAGCTCTCGTAGACTGTGCTTCCACGATACATCCATTACCTATGTAAATAGCTACATGTCCCGGATATACCACAACATCGCCTGCCTGAATATTACTAAATGCAACAGGCTGTCCCTGAGACTTAAACGCCTGAGAATATCTAGGTGTTGAAATATTAAAATGTGCATATACTAAATGGACAAATCCTGAACAGTCGCATCCCTTTGTCAGACTGTTTCCACCCCATTTATATGGATTGCCGACAAACTGCATGGCATATGCTACTACGTCTGCCCCTGACACATTTGTTCGTGGGGAAGGATTATAACTTGGATCAGATAAATAATCTACACTTGAACTGACTCCACCGCTACCGGTTCCTCCTCCTGAATAGCTTCCACTATCAGCATTTGCCGCAGCTGCTTCCTGCGCACGAATAATTCTTCCCTGCTCTTCAATGATTTTCTCATATTCCGCAGCCTGCTCCTTCGCATCTGCTATCTGGTCTGTATAATCATCTTTCTCATTCTCAAGTGCCACAATAGCCTGCTCAAGATTGCCCTGACGTGAATCATACTCTTCCTGAAGTGCCACCAGCTCGTCCATTTCATCAGAAAGCTTCTCAGAAAGCTCCTCGACCTCATCTACCTTTGCCTGGAAAGCTGTCATAAGGTCTCTGTCAGCCTGATATACATCAGATACATACTCTATTCTGTTTAACATATCAGATATTCCATTGGACTCAAGAATAGCTGTCCATACAGAACCAGAAGAGCCATTTTCATACATAAACTGGATTCTGAGCTTCATCGCAGCATACTCATCATCAACATCCTGACGTGCCTGCTTCAAATCCTCTGAACACTGATTAATCTCAGCCTGCTTATCTGTAATCTGCCCCTGCAGCTTCTTCTGCGCCGCAAGCAAATCATTAAGCTCCGCCGTCTTGTTTGTAATGCTGGTCTCTGTCTGATTTTTCTTATTATTCAAACTATCAATTTCTTCTTTTGTATCTTTAAGGTCCTGTTCGGCCTTTTTCTTTTTCTCTTTCGCAGTAGTCGCATAAACTTCCATAGTTCCAGACATAAGGCTCCAAAGATTCGAACCATCAAATGCTGGCAACGTCGCAAATAATGCAACCAAAAGTATTACACTTATAATTCTTTTTTTCTTGAAAAAGTACATCTGGTTTCCTCCAAAATCACATTTATGGCATACTTGCACACTACTTATTATTTTGGCACAAAACCAGTTATTTTTCCACATATTTTGTCAAAAAATAATATTAATTTTTCATAATCCCTTAATTTCAGGGAATTTCTATGAATTTGTAATTTTTACCACTACTATTTTATCACCATTTTTCACCGAATTTGCTTCGATTCCATTTACATTACATATCTGCTCAACTGTTGTCCTGTACTTTTTGGCGATATCCCACAGCTTTTCATCTTTTTGAACGACATATCCTACTATTCCCGGAATATCATCATCCTCATCCCCATACATCTCGCTCTCCACCTCATCTATCACAGTGATATCCTTCCTGTCAAAAGCAATAGATGCTACATGGATTGCGGCCTTTACTTCGTACTCTTTACTGTCGAGAAGATTTATCTGAAGCTGATCAACGCCTGCCTCGAGCTTGCAAAATGATCTGTCATTAACCCCCTGCAATTCTATCTGTTGTTCAAACGGAATCTGGTCAATTCTGCACCTTACCGGGAATCCGTCATCCGATGCAATATAAAGCATATGTACTGTCAGCATTCCATCCACTTTCATTCTGTCATCCTCTATATATGAATGCTCGACTCTCACATTGCTCTTGCAGCCACATATCTGCATTATTCCGTCATCCGCAGTATCCATATGTATTTGCTCCGTGAATCTGTTTCGTGCTGTATTCTTAATTAAAAATCTATCCAGTGTGAGTACCTTCTTCTGTGGTATCAGATTTTCATTCAGGGAATATGCATCTTTTAAAATATCTATTTCTCTGTTTTTCCATGCACATATTTCTATCTCAAATACTACCTGCAGATTAATCTGACGCATCTCGTTATCATAATCGACCTCGGCCTCAAGTGTTTTCTGCACCATATTTACTTTTGCCCAATATATGTCCGGATCATACGCCTCATCGCATCTTATACTTCCGCTAAAAGTCAGAGTTGTATCATACCACTCATTCTCACGTTCCTCACTCATATAGAAAACAAGACAGTACAATTCTCCCTGTATATTAAGCTGATTTCCCGAAAAAGAAGTCTCTATATTTCTTACATCCACGAAATCATACAATATTCTTCCTATATTTGGTTTTGACTTTGGAATTGCGAATTCATTGTCCACTCTCAAAGTATCAAACTTTGACACCTGTAACTCGAGAAATTCTTCAGGACAGATAAGCTGCTCATATTCTCCGCTCTCTAAGCCCTGCGCAATATCATACTGCACATTTTCAATTACCTTAGACTCTATGTTTATGATTCCTCTTATAGAGATTTTTCTTGAATTAATTATATTTACCGACAAATCCTCTACTTCACAGTTTACCTTGGGTACTTCACCTTCGTTTGTATTTTCAACCATCAGCTTCTCCTGAAAAGGAATTGCCCCTTTTATCACCTCAGGATTGTTTCCGGTTCCCTCCTGGCGGTACATTATCTCAAAATTCATACGTCCTGTCACCCAGACAGAATTATTTGAGGCTCGCACCTCCTCAACCTCAGGCATTCCGGTTGCACACACAATAAGAAGCACGTCAGGCTTGTTGTCCTTTATCACATAGTCCTCATCAAATGTCATCTGCGTAAATGCATAATTTTTTTCTACAAGCTTTTTTATTTTTGTTTTATTTAATTGCATAATAATACCCCCATTTCGAAGTCTGTATAAAATACTATTCGAAATGAGGGCATTTTATTCGAACTTTTATGCAATTTATTAGCAAAGTTTCATTCTGATATCTTTTGTAATTATGTCCTTATAACTAAATGATAAAAGCTGAGGTGGATTCTGTTCTCTCTCATCATCTACCAATACAGTAAACACACTTGGGTATGCCTGCTGAATCACACCTTCCTGAATATCGATTTTGTTACGACCTCTATCCAATTGAATCTTTACCCTGCTACCGCACTGTTGATGAACGGATGCACGAACCTTGCTTATTTCTGCCTGTTCCATAATCTGCCTCCTCTAACTTGTGTTTATTGATACTGCTCAAACACAATATCTAGTGGCTTTAGTATATCACCGTAATGCATTTTTTTCAATAGTTCTAAAGTACCTTTTTGTTATTTTCCCGCCTTTTTGTGAATTAATTTGCGTTTTTCTGTACAATTAATAAAATTTCACTTAAACACAACAGGTTGTTTTGTACTCTCCACCTTCACCACAATATATGGATAACTTTCTTCAGAATTTACATTTTCACCTTTCTTTGGACCTATAAGTTCGGTCTCAAAATAAATGGTATTTGATGATGCATATAAATTCGTTACAAAAATGCTGTACCCGCCTGTTTTCTGCTTTCCATAGCCTTTTGCAATGTATAAATATTCATTATCATCATATGTAAGCTTAAAATCTATATCTTGTGTTTCTTCTATCTGTTTTGCAAAGTCTTCCGGTATTTCTTTCGGGGCGACAACAGTATAATCCACTATCTTTTTTTCTGTTGTATCTAGCTTTTCTATCCCGCATCCCCCGCACGTACAAATAACAGTTATAATCGCAGCAATTATGATACCCGCTTTTTTCATTTTTATTCCTAAAATTATTATTAATATATTGTATTCACAATTGCTTTTTTTAATTCATTAGCATATAATGTGTTTATAGTCTATTCCGAATCAATATATATGAATAGATGCCAATAATTGAATAATTGATAAGAGGTACATTATGAGAACACTATTAATTGGAATCTTCCTTATTATTTTCTTCATCATCGATATTCCTATCCTTTGTGTGCAGTGGATTATTTCCAAATTCAACCAGCATCACGCTGATGTAATTCAGCTTAGAATTGTTCAGTTTGCCTTCAGACTTGTTTGTTTCATATCCGGAGTCAAACTTGAAGTCATTGGTCAGGAAAATGTCCCTAAAGATGAAGCAGTTATGTACGTTGCCAATCATAGAGGTTTCTTTGACATCGTTGTAACCTATATGCTCTGTCCCGGTCTGACAGGCTATATTTCCAAAGCAGCCATCAGAAAGGTGCCGGTTCTTGGTCTTATTATGAAAAGACTGTATTGTCTGTTTATTAACAGAGACGATATCAAGCAGGGAATGCAGGTAATTCTTACAGCAATTGATCAGGTAAAGCGCGGAATATCTGTTTGTATATTCCCTGAGGGTACAAGAAATAAGGATAAAGACAACCCCTCTTCAATGCTCCATTTCAAGGAAGGTTCCTTCAAAATTGCCATTAAATCCGGTTGCAAAATTGTACCGATGGCAATATATGGTACAGACAACTGCCTTGAGAATCATGTTCCCTGGATAAAAAGCAGTAAAGTTGTTTTAAAATACGGAGAACCAATAGATCCGAAGAATTTTACCAAAGATGAGCATAAGAAAATTGGAGCATATACTCAATCAGTAGTTCAGGAAATGCTTTATGAGATATGCCCTCAAAAATAGCTGAGCACGTGCTCAGCTATTTTTCTGCTTTAAATATGTTTAAAAGTATATATATAAAATGCCGTGCATCTTATATCGTAAATCATCTGCGGCACACTGCCGCAAGTTTTCTTATCCATGCTCTTCTCCCATCTTCGAGCTGGTCTGCTAACATTCTCCATCTCCAGTTATTTCCAACTGTTGAAGGAAAATTCATTCTGGCTTCATTGCCAAGCTTCACTCTTCGTTTCCACCATCTATATTCGTCAGCCTCCATCGCATCCCAGTCATATACTGGATTTCCCCATATCTGACCTTCTTCTGCAAATTTGAAATCTCTCAAACGCTTTTTGTAAAATCTTCTGACGGTTCTCTGCTATAATTGCATAATCAATCTGAGCACCATCTGCTCCCCAGTTATAGCATCTGATTTCATCAACTAAATCAATCAAATAGAAATTACCAGCACACGAAGGTAACGGTTGGTAATGACTATCCGCAAAAGTTTCGTTTATTTTCGTATCTGAGATAATTTTATGTTCATTTTGTCAACCAATTCCGGCTTCCAAAACATATTTTTGCCGTTTTTAACGGATTTTTTTATCAATTTTTGTATATAATCACAACGAAACACATAGTATTTTTCGAAAATATTTATTCGAAGACAATTGAATAGTTCTTTCAGATTATTTATAATTACTTATATGCATATATAACAAGGATGGAAGTCATATGGCTACTATAAAGG
>JAXELM010000186.1:0-9172 GCA_034100525.1 Agathobacter sp. | reverse complement strand
GCTGCTTTTGATACGCCATACTCTGCTGTTGTAACAGGCTTAACGCTTACCCTGTCAGTGCTGTATTCCTCATGTCCAAGCTCGACTGCCTGACGGAATATCTCTACTGTAAAATCATACCAGCTGATATATCCACCTTCGTTTGTAGCGTGATAGTATCCATATTTGTCTGTTTCCACCATATCTACAAGAAGTCTTGACAAATCAAGTGTGTATGTTGGTGTTCCAATCTGGTCACTTACTACAGTAAGCTTATCATGAGTCTTTGCTACATTAAGCATTGTCTTGATAAAATTCTTGCCGTTTGTTCCAAATACCCATGCAATACGGACAATGAAATACTTCTCGAGGGTATTTGCTACAGCAAGCTCACCTTCAAGCTTTGTCTGTCCGTATACATTAAGAGGTGCATAATCCTTACAATCAGGCATCCATGGGGTTTCTCCCTGACCATTGAATACATAGTCAGTACTGATATATACCATTTTGCAGTCAAGCTTCTTACATACATTTGCAATATTCTGTGTTCCTGACACATTGATTGCGCGTACCTTTTCTATTTTATCCTCGTCTTCTGCAAGGTCTACAGCCGTCCATGCTGCACAGTGAATAACAACATCCGGATTTACTTCTGTAATTTTCTCTTCAACTGCCTTGGCATCTGTGATATCAAGTGATACATATGGCATCGTTGTAACTGCTGTCCCATCATCGGCACCACTATATTCAGGTGCTATATCACTTCCTATTCCTTCGTATCCGCGCTTTGCAAGGTCATTCATCACATCGTGACCAAGCTGTCCTGCAACACCTGTAACGAATATACGCATTTTGGTCTCCTTCTATTCTATCTAAACTATCTGTTTGAATACATCTTGTCGTAGTAATTCTGATATTCTCCTGAGATGATTGTCTCCCACCACTCTTTGTTATCAAGATACCACTGAATTGTCTTCTTGATTCCATCTTCGAACTTAGTCTCTGGTAACCATCCAAGATCATTATGAATCTTTGTTGGATCGATAGCGTAACGCATATCATGTCCTTTACGGTCTCCTACATGTGTAATAAGGCTCTCTGGCTTTCCAAGTTCTTTACAGATGATTTTAACGATTTCGATATTCTGCTTCTCGTTATGTCCACCTACGTTGTATACCTCACCAACTTTTCCATTGTGGATGATAAGGTCGATAGCCTTACAGTGATCCTCTACATATAACCAGTCACGAACGTTAAGTCCCTCACCATATACTGGAAGCGGCTTATCATTGAGTGCATTGGCAATCATAAGTGGAATAAGCTTCTCTGGGAAGTGGTATGGTCCATAATTGTTTGAACAACGGCTGATTGTAACAGGAAGTCCGTATGTTCTATTGTATGCAAGTACAAGTAAATCAGCTCCAGCCTTTGATGAGCTGTATGGGCTTGATGTATGGATTGGTGTCTCCTCTGTGAAGAATAAATCAGGGCGATCAAGTGGAAGATCTCCGTATACTTCATCTGTAGATACCTGATGATAGCGCTTGATACCGTACTTACGACATGCATCCATAAGTGTAGCTGTACCGATGATATTTGTCTGAAGGAAAATCTCCGGATTCTCAATAGAACGGTCTACATGAGACTCTGCTGCGAAGTTTACAACCATATCTGGATGCTCTTCCTCGAATAATTTGTAAACGCCCTCTCTATCACAGATATCAAGCTTAACAAAACGGAAATTTGGGTTGTCCATAACTGGCTCAAGTGTTGATAAATTTCCTGCATATGTGAGTTTGTCCAGACAGATAATTCTGTAATCCGGATATTTGTTTAACATGTGAAATACAAAGTTACTTCCGATAAATCCTGCTCCACCTGTAACGATAATTGTCATAATTGTTCTCCTTTTATTTATTAGTATAAGTTTTCCTGATATTTACCATCTAATACGTCTTTTAAGTACTGACCGTACTGGTTCTTCTTTAAGACTTCATATACGCTTAACACATCCTCTTTTGAAATCCAGCCGTTTAAGTATGCGATTTCCTCGAGACATGCAATTTTACGATGCTGATGTGTCTCAACTGTCTTTACAAAATTAGTAGCATCTACAAGTGACTCATGAGTACCTGTATCAAGCCATGTAAAACCCTGACCAAGGAGCTCTACATTGAGGTCTCCGTTCTCAAGATAAATACGGTTAAGATCTGTTATCTCTAACTCCCCACGTGCTGATGGTGCAAGGTTCTTTGCATATTCAACAACTCGGTTGTCATAGAAATAAAGTCCTGTAACACAATAATTACTCTTTGGTTTTTCAGGCTTTTCTTCTATAGAGATTGCCTTTCCGTTCTTGTCAAATTCTACAATACCAAAACGCTCTGGGTCATCTACATAATATCCAAATACTGTAGCTCCCTTTCCTGCATCTGCATTGTTTACAGCTGCCTGAAGACGTTTCTTAAGTCCATGTCCCGCAAAAATGTTATCGCCTAATACCATTGCTACATTGTCGTCTCCAATAAAATCAGCTCCGATAATAAATGCCTGTGCGAGTCCGTCCGGACTTGGCTGAACTGCATATGATAAATCGAGGCCAAACTGATGACCATCACCAAGCAGCTCTTTAAAACGTGGAGTATCCTGTGGTGTTGAAATGATTAATATCTCACGAATTCCTGCATTCATAAGTACAGACATCGGATAATAAATCATTGGCTTGTCATAGATTGGAAGCAACTGCTTCGATGTAACCATTGTCAGTGGATATAGACGTGTTCCAGATCCACCTGCTAATATGATACCTTTCATATTCTTCTCCTTTTTACAATACTTGTACTACATGTTCCATTTGTTGATGACCTTAGTATATAAAGGTGACGTTACGTCATGGCAAGTACTTTTTCTATATTTTCTAAAATTTTATTTTTTTTCTATCATTTTCGCACTGCTCCAGGCTGAATAATACACTCCGTTGCTGTCTGCTATATATGCGCGCACACGCACTTTTATTTTTTTACCTTGTCCAAGTGCATAAAATTGACCACTTAGCATTTTGTTATTTGCTGTTGTTATAATTCGCGTGCCTGTACCGGTTGTTGCCTCAAGCTGGTATCCACTCGCCTTGTTATTTCTCGTCCAGCTACAGGTTGCCTTGTTTGTCTTGTCAACGTTTAAGCTTTTCATTGATGGTGCTGATAAAAATGCCCAGTAAAAAGATACTTTTTCAACACTTGTATACTTACCATTGAATGCAATAAGCTTATACTCATATACCTTTCCATTTGATACTTTTGTGTCTGTATAATTTAATGTTGTACCTTTTTTTATTGTTGAAAGCTTACTCCATTTTCCTTTTGAATTCTTTTTATATATGTAATAACCTTTTGCACCCTTTGATTTTTTCCATGTAAGCTTTATTCCCTTCGGTGTGCATTCCGCAGATTTTATCGCAGTTGGTACTAATCGGCATACCTTATATACCTTTCCTGCGCTCCATTTTCCAACTCTTTCGTAATATGCTTTTACTTTATACTCATAGGTCACACCTGCTTTTACTTTCTTATCTGTATACGATGTGTCTGTACTTTCCTTTATTTTCTTCCATTTTTCTTTGCCACTTTTCCTAAAAAGTATATATTTTGTGGTACCTTCTATCTTATCCCAGCTTAATTCAATAGCACTCGATGTATTCTGAGCTTTGACCTGCGGGTTAATCATCGGTGTTACTTTTATCTTTATTGATGCAACGACTTCTCCTTTATTATTTTTTGCATCAATTCTTGCATTTCCATTTTTGATTGCAACAATCAATCCAGTCTGAGCATCATATTTTACAGCCTTGGAATTGACAGAATATCTGATATCTGCTGCCCCTGCTACGTTTGAAAAAAATGGTTCAAACAATGCAATCTGACCGATTCCAAGAGATATTTCAGATACTTTTTTCCCCTCTGAATCCTTCCATGTAATCGAAGTATCCAAAGATGGTGCTTTATCATTATGAAGTATATAATACATATTTCTGGCTGCAGTTATTCCGTTTTCGTTATGTGCAATTTGGGAATAGTTTATGCCATTTATTATTTCCTCAAGCTTAGTCGGCAATGCCTCTATAGTAGTCTGTGACCTGAGCGAATAATCTACCTTGCCAGCTTTATACTGATTTTTGAAATAGCTCTCAACGCTTTTATCTGAAGTCCACCGCTCATTGGCATTTGTTGCAATACATAGCTTTGAACAATGTTCAGCCATTGCAATCATATACTGCGTGTATCTGGCTGACGAACGAACAGGTATTATTCCAAATCTGTCAAATGCCAGTTCTGTTTCGAAGCCATCGTACATTGATACAAAGCTTTTTGCATATTCATCCGGGGTTACCGCATCTATTTCGTCATTTTCTCCCTGAAGCCAGAACATCACTCTGCTTCCCGCTACATAATGCCCCGCTTCTATTTCAGCATTTGCTGTATTTATTGCTTTTGCAAATACCTTTGATGCACGATTATAACTTGCAGCTGACTTCTCCCACTCCTTACAGTTACAATCATCAGATGATGCGTTTATCACCCATACTTTTTCTCCTGACAGCTTGTTCCACTCAAAGGCAAGAGCTGCATCCGGTCCTGTTTTTCCGCCACAGGATGATGTAAGTGAATCGGTTGAATATATAAGTGAACTGCCTGATATATCTGTATCTCCTGCAAGACTTCCTGCCACAAATTCATCTATATTTGCTGTTGTACATTCTCCCAGTCGACTTAATCCTGTGATTGATTTAGCACTCGTATCCGATGCAGGTGCATATGTTGAATAAACCTCTCCCAATGTGCATACTATCGAATCCTCAGGATGAAATCCGCTTTTTTCTGAACATATTCCCTGCATATTGCTTTGTCCTGCAAGAAACATAAGCGTGAGTGTCGCAGGCGATACTGTAATTTCTATCTGTTTGGCATCAACTGAAATATCCGCTCCATCATATGTGCCCGATAATATTTTCTTCGCCGTATCAAGATTATTCTTTGCAACAATGATTAATGTTGCTTTTCCTATTCCAGTTGCCGCTATATTAGTATTTGAACCCGACTTCTGCATAATTACTGCACTATCAGGATTCTCTGTTACCACGCCGCCCTGCACCTGATATGATGTAGCCGCTTCGTTTTTTATCTGTGCAATTGCATAACCATCTCCCACGAATTCATTTATTGATACCTGATCATCATATTCCAATGTTCGAACTATACTGTCTGTAATATTTATACTTCCAGTACCGGCATATACTTTTTCACTTTGAGCAACTGTCAGACTACACATAAACAGTAAAAAAATATAAATAACAGCTTTTAATCGTCTCATAATATACTCCCACTTTTACTTGCTCCAACAAACTATACTCTTTCTTACGAAATATGCGTTTCCGCATATTTCTGTACTGAACATTATTTCTTAATTGTTTTGACTTTACTCCATGCAGAATAATATGTACCTGTTTTCGTTCTATAAACACTTCTAATGGTAATCCTTGCATATTTCTTTTTTCCAAGCGCATACACAGTTAGATTGTTTTTATTTCTATTATTGACCTTTATTGTTCTTGTACCTGTTGCAGTAGTAACCTTAATCTCGTAGCCATTGGCACGCATATTTTTTCTCCATGATGCCTGAACCTCATTCTTTGGATTTATTTTCAACCTTGTAACTTCTGGCGTTGAAACACAACCTATATTTCTGACATTCTTACTCGGCCATTCACCAAGACTGTTAAAAGCAACTACCTTATACGAATATATGCGACCATTTACAGCCTTTTTGTCTACCCAGTTTATTGCGGAAGCCTTACGAATTGTTGCCACTTTAGTCCAGTTTTTGGTGCCATAATTTTGTCTGTAAATACAGTATCCGCTTGCATTGTCTACAGCATCCCACTTTAGTCTGATACCATTAGTATCATTCTTGGCACTTCTAAGAACTGCTTTACTTAAAGTCTTTACTGTTTTACTTTTTGCTCCCACACTCCATGCATTTGCACGTGGGTAATATGCTTTTATCTGATAATCATATGTATGACCATATTCTAAGCCTTTATCTATATAAGATGTATCAGTAAAATCACCTATTACCTTCCATCTTCCATTATCCGTTCTTTTATATAACCTGTAAAGCGATGCTTCCGATGTTGTCTGCCATGAAATCGTTGTCTGATTAATTTCCTGTCCCACTGTCAATTTCGGATTTTCAGCAGCTTCTATATGTAAATAAAGAGAGGATAATACATTACCATATATATCTTTAGCATCTATAGATGTATCCCCTGCTGCAATTGCAGTATAACAGCCAGTAATTGCATCATATGCCACATACTGAGGATTATATGAAAATACAACGTTTCCTGAATTATATAGTTCATTCACCTCTGCGGAAAAGATAAGTGGTCTTCCAACACGACTTATTAACATACCAGCATATGAACCATTGTATTCTCTCCAGTTTACTGCTATGCTTGTGCTTGTTCCTGCATCTATTCCAATTTTTTGTGGATTAATTATGTAATACATGTTAAATGCAGCGTCTATTCCATTCTCGTTATGTCCTGCCTGCGAATAATGTATTTCGTTATGTACCTGCGCCATAGTTGTTGGAATTGTACCTATTGTAGCGTTCACTCTGAGCGGATATGTAAGATATCCTCCCGGGTATTTACTCCAAAAATAATTTGATACAGACTCGTCAGATATCCATTTTTCATTTACTTTTGATACTATTGACAAACCTGGATATGAATGACTGTTTGCAAGTGCATACTGTGAATATCTGGAACATGTAAGCTTGAGTTCTTCCTCATTTGTAAAGCTGCCCACAGATGCCCTTACTGCTATTATTCCTGTATGCTGAATTTGACACGCCTGTGTCATACCATTGTACATAGCAAGAAAATTGCTCAAATATATTTCGTTGGACACTCTGCTTCTTGCATCTTGCTCGCCCTGCAGCCAAAATAAGAGCCTGTTTCCTTCCACATAATGACCTGCCACTATTTCAGCCTGTTCTGTCCTTGTTGCGGCATTAAATACTGCTACTGCTCTTTCATAACATTCTGCTCCCGGAATCCAGAGATTGCTTCCTGTGCCAGGTGCACCTGCATTAACAACCCATACTTTATCCTGCGACAAACGATTCCATTCATATGCAAGTGCTCCATCAAATCCTGTTTTACCACTTCCCGCATATGTCAGTGAATCAATCCCATATACCAATTCACCCCCATGCTGACTCTTTCCTGATGTCAAATCACCTGCCACAAATTTGTCCACATTTGTTATATTACATGCTTTAATATCATTTATAGCTGTGACATTTCTTCCTGTAGCAGCGGTGTGTGGTGCATAAGTAGAATAAACAGTGCCTTCTTTGTTGACTACTGAATCCTGCGGATTATAACCGGTGTTAAGAGAACAAGAGCCCTGTGCATTACTTTGTCCTGCAATAAACATCATTGTAAGTCTTGCCGGTACTACTTCGATATTGATTTGAACAGCCTCAATCTTCACTGGCTCTCCTGAATAATTTCCATTTATGATTTCATTTGCAGTATCTGCTTTATCGGCAGCAACAACAATTACTTTGCCTCTTCCAATAGCTGATGCATCAAACTCATTAAGTGAATTTCTTTTCAAGCGTATAATAGAAGTATCTTTTGTATCTGTAACTGCACCTTTACTTACTTTGTACGATGTAATTGATTCATTCTCTATACTTACCACTGCGTATCCCGCACCAATCAATTCATCAAGATTTATATGATCATCATACTGAACCTTAATATCATGTGTTGAGGTAATTTTCACCTCAGCAGTATTTTCTTCACTTTGTGTTTCCTCTCCATAAACAGTACTTATCCCTGTCATTATTGCCATCATTACACACAGCAATAATATTTTTTTGCATATCTTATTTATCTTCATAGTCTATTCCTTACTATTGTTTATCACAAAATTCTATATCTATATCACACGGAGTCTGTATACCGTCCACTTTTCCTTTTTCAGTATACTGCCAATATTTAAAACTATATGGCGTCTGCGGTATCTTCTCATAATCCGCATACCATATCGGTATGTCTTCCAATTTCTCCATATCAAACAAAAAGGCCTCCCAATACATATTACTGTACACCATAGGCTCATACCCTTTACTTCTGATATGGTCACAAAAAGCCAATGTATTCTTGGTGAACTGCTCACCAGTTACATCATCTGTTCTTGCCTCATCATCTCTGATAAGCTCAGGGTCAAACGTTATCGGAAGCTCTAATTCGATTCCATCCAACAACTCTATTACAAACTCTGCTTCCTCTATTGCCTCTTCTTCATCTATCGCCTGCGAAAAAATATATACCCCTACATCAAGTCCTGCTTCTTTTGCTCCATCTATATATTCCTTGAAGCGTTCATCCTCTTTAAGTGTTCCTTCCTGCCCATAACCTCGAAAACCAATTCGTATAATTGCAAATTCAGAGCCGTCTTCACGCACTGCATTCCAGTCGATATCTCCCTGATACTTTGAAACATCAACACCTTTTCGTATTGTATACCGGTCATCTCCCACATATGAGATATTCTGTCCGTCATTTTGAAGAAACTGCCAATCATACTCATGCTTTGCAACATTCGGATTTATCAGTGTATCATACCACTGCCCATGAGCATCCACAAAATGAAGTGTACTATTTTCTTCCTGCGTTGACACAGTCTCGCAGGTCTTGTTGGATATTTTACTTTCTTCTGTAGCATCAGTAATCGTTTTATCCTTGTTGCAACTGGCAATGGTCATTGCAAGAGATACCATCGTAAAAAAAACAAGTATAATTTTATTTTTCACTGTTTTTCTCCCCACCAAGATTCTCTTTTCTTACTATACACCAGAATACTCCAAGCTCTAACAAAAATACAGGTGTTGTAATACTCTGCGGTCCATTTATCATTCCCTGTGCAATAAATGCAAGAAGACCAATCACAACAAACAGACCTTTTTCATTTTCCTTGAGTAATCTAAATCCTCGAATAAGTATAAGTACTATAATAGCTGTTATTATCGCAGTACCTATAATTCCAGAAGTCACAAGCGAATTCAAAAATTCATTATGTGCGTCCGCAATTCCCTCGCCCATATTATTTTGTGTAGT
>JAXELM010000177.1:0-5329 GCA_034100525.1 Agathobacter sp. | reverse complement strand
GGAGAGCGCAATATTACGATTTATGGGAAGGGATATATTGAGGATGAACTGTGTGGATGTACCTTCCGCATTTCACCAAATTCTTTTTATCAGGTGAATCCAAAACAGACAGAATTGCTTTACAACAAGGCAATTGAGTATGCAGGGCTTACCGGAAAAGAACGTGTATTTGATGCATACTGCGGAACCGGAACCATCGGTATCATTGCAAGCCGGAAGGCAGGACAGGTCATCGGTGTAGAGCTGAATAAGGATGCAGTGCGCGATGCCATCACAAATGCAAAACGAAATGATGTCCATAATATCCGTTTCTACAATGAAGATGCAGGTCGGTTTATGGTGGAGATGGCAGAGCAGAAGGAAAAGGTCGATGTTGTTATCATGGATCCACCAAGAACCGGAAGTGATGAAGCATTTCTCTCTTCTCTCGTCAAGCTTGCACCAGAAAAAGTGGTGTATGTATCCTGTGGACCAGAGTCCCTTGCACGTGATCTTAAGTACCTGACAAAGCATGGGTATCGGATTGAAGGGGCAATGCCATTTGATTTATTTCCATTTACCGTTCATGTGGAGACTGTTGTTTGCTTGAGCAAGAAAAATTTGAAGCCGAAGGACTATGTGGAAATAGACGTAGATGCTGAAGATTACTATAAGATTAAAGAAGGTAAATAAAGGCATAAAGGCTACTCTCTATGGAGGGTGGTCTTCCTTGGTTATGAAGTATTATTTTCTACTATTTGGTTTAGGGGATTGATATGACAGATAAAGAGATAAAAAAGATAATTCGTCAATTAAAAAAACATGAACTTAGTATAAGGGAGGTTCCTGATGAAGTTAAGCATCACAAGGAAATTGTGGCAGCTGAGCGTAAGTTAGGACTTAGAATAGAGGGTAATCGCGGATATGATGTTATTCACGGTTTTTTCTTTGTTGAGGAAGAAATCGTATGGTATGACTTTTCTGATGAACCAAAGAGCAGAACACAGAGAATGACATTTGAAACCATAGAGGACTATTATGATTATTTAGATGGAGATATTTATAATCAAGCCTGCTATAGGTTTTGTGATTTGGGTAAGTTTGAGTCTTTTATAGCAAAGAACAATATAGATATTCTTAGGATGCAAGAACGGGAGTCATTTACACAAATGACTATAGAAGACGCAGTATTGAAGGTATCTGAAGATGAACTGGCTGCATATGAGGAAGTAGAAGGGAAAAAGAAATCAATAAAGACTTGGATAAAGAAATTTGATGAGTGCAAATCAGGGCAGGAATTGTATGATGTTGTCGATAGATTTAGCAAGTCTAAACTGAATGATGTAATTGATGTTTCTTTCTTTTTCTATTGCTATATATTTAAGAACGTGGATAGCGAAGAGCGTTTTGAGGCAGTAATGGAATATATGTGTACAGGAAGATATCCTGAATATAAGATGATAAATGCACTTTGTTCTATTTATGGATCAAAAAGGGTTCTCGATAAATATGATTATTCCAGTGGAGCAAAGAACACTATTTATAGGCATAAGCGCCGGCTAAAGGAATATATCAATACATTAGCTTCTGGAAGAATCGTTTTCCGAGAGAGGTGTTATTTTGACAATAACTCACATTACTACTGTAAGTCTGTAGAGGGATACGAGGATGGTTGCAGATGGCCAACAGTATCGTATCAACAATATTTTGAAACATTTGAGGATTTTATTGATAATCAATGCGGAAGCTTGAAAAACACAGATCTTACGGGAGCGTTGAAGCTTGATGTTGATTTTTCATTATATGAAACAGATAGCACAACGAAACTACCTATTGTTTCATTGGGAAAACTTCAATGTGAAGTAAAAAAGAATTATAGAGATGGAGTGTTTTATGTCAGCAAAGAATGGAAAACATTAGAGGGCTGCCCTGTCAAGAAGGATACATTTTCCTCACCATACTTTTTTGATTTTGTATATTATCTTCAGGGAGATTTATCAAATGCATTTCTTTTGTTTTGCGATGGCCTTGAGAATATAAGTGGATATGAAGGAATAGTATTTTCGGGGGCAAGATTGAGGAGCAATCTGTGCGAAAAAATTGGCGTGATGTATGAGCCAGTAAACCTGAATGTATCTTCAGTTGAATCGTTTGCAATTACTGAAAAGAATGAAGAGGAAACAGCACTTTCAGTAGTAAAGCCTCAAAATTCAGAAATGTCTGCTGAAGATAACAATGTGCACGGGCTGATGATTGAGGGGGATGCTGACCAACAAAGGATTTATTATGTAACAGATTTGCATTTAATGCATAGACTTCAGAGTGCAAGGTGTAAGTCTAAAGATGATATAACATATACACTTCAAAAGATTGTTGATAATATTACCGAAGACGCTTACAATGTGTTGCTTATTGGTGGGGATGTTTCTTCGGAATATTCAATATTTGAGTTATTTGTTAGTCTTTTGAAAAATAAGATTGATAATAAACGGTATGGACACCTTGATGTGATTTTCACCTTGGGTAATCATGAATTATGGAATTTCCCCAATAAGAGCGTTGAGCAAATAGTATCAATTTATAGAGAGCTGATTGAGGCAAACGGAATGTATTTGCTTCATAACGAATTGTTATACAGAAATTCAAATGATAGGCTTTGCCAAATTTCGTATGAACGACTAAATGCGTTATCTGTTCAGGAAATTAGGGCAGAACTTCAGAGCACAAGACTTGTTATATTTGGCGGCTTGGGATTCTCAGGACATAATGAGGATTTTAATGCAAATCAAGGTATCTATCGAGCAACAATTAATCGTGATGAGGAAATATTAGAGAGTAGTAAATTTGAAGAGTTATATAATCGGTTGCTCCCTGCTATTGTAGATAAGAATACGGTCATCTTTACTCATACTCCAAAGAAAGATTGGACGTCAGATATTACGCTTCAGAAAGATCTTGTATATGTTAGTGGACACAATCATAGGAATGAATTCTATGATGATGGTGATTTCAGAGTATACTCTGATAATCAGGTGGGATATAGAAATAACAATCCGCAGTTGAAAAGTTTTCTTCTTGATAGTGAGTATGATTGTTTTGCGGATTATGCAGATGGTGTGTATGAAATAACGAGTGCTCAATATAATGACTTCTACCGTGGAAAAAATATACAGATGAGCTTTACAAGAGAGGTTCATATTTTGTATATGTTGAAGAAAAATGGATATTACTGTTTCATCCATAAAGGAAAGAAGGGGATGCTGGCTATGCTCAATGGCGGTTCTTTGAAACGTTTGGATGAAAAAGACGTTAATTATTATTATGAGCATATGGATGAGATGGTTTCCTATATTAGGGGGCCGCTTGATAAGTATATGCGTGTAATGCATAATGTGTCCGAAGAGGTAAGAAAAATTGGTGGATCTGGTACAATTCATGGTTGTATTGTTGATGTGGATTGGTATAACCACATCTATGTGAATCCAGTTGACTTAACCATTACCGGATACTTTGCATGGAATATAATTGATAAAGTTGTTTATCCGAATGTTCCGGCGTTATTAAAGGCAAAGTGCCCTGAATTATATGGCAATTATCTTAAAATGATTGGCAATGACAAGGGAAATCCGTTGGTACCGGTCAAGAAGAAAAATGAGATTGGTTGTTTGCCTGTTGAGTATCTCAGTACCGATATTTATAAAGCATCGCGAGAAATTAAGAAGATGCAAAAATTGGCTTCAAATATATTAAGTTCATGGTATGAGAATCCTAATATAGATGAAGGATCATTCATCGAAGAAAATGGAAATAAATAATGTTAGTGTAAAGAAACTGCTCTCTACGGATGGCAGTTTTTTTATTGTTAGGGCAAGGCTCTGTTGAGAATAGCGAAACTATGATCAACAAATAAACCACTTGCTATGCGAGTGGTTGAAATCGCTTTAGCTTACAGTAAAAAACCTCCCGTGTTATATTTATTGCAGGTTCGCCAACCGCAGTAAATCACAGGAGGTATCCAAAATGGACAGTAATAGTTTATCACACACTAAATGGAACTGTAAGTATCATATTGTGTTTGCACCAAAATTTCGCCGAAAGATTATTTATGGAAAGTTGAGACAAGATATAGCAAATATACTGAGTGCTTTATGTAAGCGAAAAGGTGTCAAAATAGTAGAAGCAGAAATGTGCTCAGATCATGTACACATACTGGTAGAGATTCCACCAAGCATAAGTGTTTCGAGTTTCGTGGGATATTTAAAAGGCAAAAGTACGTTAATGATTTTTGAGAGACATGCAAATTTGAAATATAAGTTTGGAAATAGACATTTCTGGTGCAGAGGTTATTATGTAGACACAGTAGGTAAGAATGCAAAGAAAATACAAGAGTATATTCAGAATCAGTTAAAAGAAGATTTAGAATATGATCAAATGACGTTAAAAGAGTATGTTGACCCGTTTACGGGTGAGCCAGTAAAAGCAAACCATTAATTGGAGCCCAGGGGGCTCGGTAAGTAAATGTTATGCGGCTGGCGGCCTATTCGACGAGTCTTTAGACTCAAACGCCGGTAACGAGCCCTTATAGGGCGTGAACAAACCACCGGCTAAGCCGGTGGTTCTGATTTTGTAATATTTCTGAGAACACTATTAGTAAAAAGTCAATAGACACTTTGTGGTATAGTTGGGACAGAATATTTTACGAAGTTAATTGTGCAGTATACACAAAGATGTTTAGAGATTATGGATATTCCAGAATAACAACGTGGCAATCGAGTAATATCGGTTGCTTTTTTGTTGCTCATTTTTAGAAAATGCTGTCAGCCCCAAAACATGTATTTCTAAAAGTAACTACAAATATGCGAAAAGAAAATGGAGGAAATGAAAAATGAAAGAGTATTCAAAAGGCATCTATGTAAAATTTAAACCGGAAGAGGTAGAGATGATTCATGATCGGATGAAGGAGGCCGGAGTTCAAAATATGAGTGCCTTTATTAGAAAGATGGTATTGAACGGATATATGATTATTCCTGAGTGGCCTGAACTGAAAGGGGTGCTGTCTTTGCATTCAAGAATTAGCAATAACCTAAATCAGTATGCGAAGAAAGCAAATGAAACCGGAAATATCTACAGAGAGGATATTGCTGAACTAAAAGAGATGCATGATGAGCAAACTAAGCTACTTAAAAAACGCTCAAGTCAGTTATACATCTTTATGATGTAGATTCAAAGATGGGCAGGCAAAAAGTATGAAAAGGTCAATCGTGATAGAGGAGAAAAAATCATCCCCAATAAGATGATACGAGTTGATGGATATCCGGAGGCTTTTTTGATTTTTTGAAAAATATTGTAT
>JAXELM010000130.1:0-9491 GCA_034100525.1 Agathobacter sp. | reverse complement strand
GAACCAATCTTTTGATTGGTCGTTCGTCAAATCTTTAAGATTTGCTTGAATAAATTCATTAGAATCTTTCAAGGTTTTTCACTGTTTAATTTTCAATGTTCATCTTTTAAATTGTTGCTGTCTTTGTTATCAGCGACAGCTCATTTATAATATCAAACTGTCGTCTGTTTGTCAAGCAGTTTTTTATTTTTTTCTAATTTTTTAAATTGTTTATTTAATTCAAAAAATTTCATTTGTGATTCGCGGCTCTACAAATCAATGTGGCTCACGAGTCAGCTTCTGTATAATACCACCCTATATAGGCAAAGTCAACAGATAATGTCGAAAAAACAAAAAGAAGTAAAACTTCTAAAAATCTTTCAAATTGTCTAAATTGTCTGTATTTTTCGTACATATTGAATTATTTAAGCAATAATGTTCATAGCTTCCCTTACATTACTTACACCTATAATTTTTATTCCATCTATATTGCCTATTGTGTCTGCACAAACTTTTGGAATGACGCATGTATCAAATCCAAGTCTTTTTGCCTCAAGTACTCTCTGCTCTGCCATATTTACAGCACGCACCTCTCCGCTCAGGCCTACTTCGCCAAAACATACTGTCCTGTCGCTAATAACTCTGTCTGTTTTACTTGAAATTATTGCCAGCACTATTCCCAAATCAATCGCCGGCTCATTTATTCTTATTCCGCCTGTTATGTTTATGTACGCATCGCAATCGCATAATTGCATGTTTATTCGTTTTTCCAACACTGCCATAAGAAGATTAACTCTATTATAATCAGTTCCAGTCGCTGTTCTTCTTGGATTATTGAAAAAGCTGTGACACACAAGTGCCTGTATCTCAAGCATAATTGGGCGTGTTCCTTCCATAGAGCATGTAACTACAGACCCTGATGCGTCTTTGGGTTTGCCATTCAACATATATTCAGAAGGATTCTCAACTTCACTAAGACCTTCATGTCTCATTTCAAAGACACCTATCTCGTTGGTAGAACCAAATCTATTCTTCACGCCTCTTAGTATCCGGTATGCTTCGTTATTGTCCCCTTCAAAATATAAAACTGTATCAACCATGTGCTCAAGTACTCTTGGTCCTGCTACTGTTCCTTCACGTGTCACATGTCCTACAATGAAAACTGTTATCCCCATCCCTTTTGCTATTTGCATAAGTACATTAGTTGATTCTCTCACCTGTGTTACACTTCCCGGTGCAGATGCAACATTCTCATTGTACATGGTCTGAATCGAATCTATTATAACTATGGATGGCTTCTTATTCTCTATTACAACTTTGATTGTATCAAGATTTGTCTCACTCAGAAGTTCCAAAGAATCATCAAAATTGCCTATTCTGTCTGCTCTCATTTTTATCTGCTGTGGTGATTCCTCTCCCGAAATATACAATATAGACACTTTCTCTTTTGATAGATTTCTGCATAACTGCAGTAATAATGTAGATTTACCTATTCCAGGATCTCCACCTATAAGAACTAAAGAGCCTTTAACGATGCCTCCACCAAGTACCCTGTCAAACTCCTTCATTCCTGTTGAAAACCGCTGTTCGTTCGATGAAGATATCTTGGATAAAGGCATAGGTTTAGCCTCTTTTCTTTCGGACATAACCTTTCCTGATGAGCTAACAGACTTTTTATCTATTATTTCTTCTACAAAACTATTCCAGCTTTTACATGCCGGGCATTGTCCCAGCCATTTTGATGATTCATGTCCACATTCCTGACAAAAAAATATTGTTGTATTTTTCCCTTTAGCCATAACTTCTCCTTTTCGTAAATAATAGCCCAGCCAATTATCTGGCTGGGCTCTTTGCTTTGCTAGCTCTTATTTCTTTTCGATTCTAATAGATACCGGTGCATCTCCTAATTCAACACTGATACTAAGCTTGCCACCAAGATTTGTTTTCATCACTCCAGCTGACTCACCGTTCTTGCTAATCTCGTATTCTGCTTCTTCTTCAAGCTCAAGCGTAATCTGTGCGTCCTCTGCGCCTTCTACCGAAAATGAAGTACTATTCTCATCCTGCGCAAAATTGCTTACTGCTGTTCCAGGAACTGACTCATATACAAAAAGCCCATTTTTCTCCAATTTAGTAATCTCTTTGAATGTCTTGACTTTATATAAATCTCCACAATGATCAAAATTGTCAAGCTTTGATTTTGCCCTTAATGTATAATCTCCAAAACTAATTGTTCCATCAGATTCCTTACGAATTAATTCACTTACAGCTGCCATTTTTTTCCTCCCGTAAAAAGTAAATATGCATACATCTCTTACTAAATTATTAGATGATATTATTATATAATAGTGGCGTCATTTTTTCCAGCAACATTTACAACAATTTTCTTATTCTTTGTAGATACTGTAACCTTATCTCCACGTGAAATTTTACCGGAAATAATTTCCTCAGCAAGAAGGTCTTCTATCTCATCCTGCATTTTTCTTCTAAGCGGTCTTGCTCCGTATTTCTTATCATAAGCCGCATCAACTATAAACATCTTTGCACTATCCCTTATAGCCAGATCTATTCCAAGCTGTGCATGACATCTTGCCTGAAGCTCCTTGCTCATCAATGTTACAATATGCTTCATGTCATCTTTGTTCAGTGCCCTGAATACAATAGTTTCATCTATTCTGTTTAGAAATTCAGGCTTGAAAATCCTACGCACTTCTTCCATAACATTTGATTTCATTCTGTCATGGTCTTCCTTCTCGTTCTCCTGCGTACCAAATCCTAACTTCTTAGGTTCTATTATAGACTGTGCCCCTGCATTTGATGTCATAATTATGATAGTATTTTTAAAATCCACAACTCTTCCCTGTGAATCTGTTATCCGCCCATCATCAAGCACCTGCAGCAATATGTTAAATACATCCGGATGAGCCTTCTCTATCTCATCAAATAATATAACAGAAAAAGGATTCCTTCTCACTTTTTCGCTGAGCTGACCTCCATCCTCATGTCCTACATATCCTGGTGGTGAACCAATAAGCTTTGATACACTGTGCTTTTCCATATATTCAGACATATCAACTCTTATCATCGCATCTTCTTTACCAAATAAAGCTTCTGCAAGAGCCTTAGAAACTTCTGTCTTTCCGACACCGGTTGGTCCTAAAAACAGAAATGAACCAATTGGTCTTTTAGGATCTTTCAGTCCCACTCTTCCTCTTCTTACAGCCTTTGCGACAACTGAAACAGCTTCCTCCTGTCCAATTACCCTGTTGTGAATTACACTTTCTAACTTTTTAAGTCTTGCAGCTTCATTCTCGGTCAGTTTACTTACCGGAATCTTAGTCCAACCAGCAACCACATCTGCAATTTCTTTTTCACCTACGATAGGATTTTTTCTACCTGTAGTCTTTTTATTCTTCTTAAGCAGTTTCTGATATTCTTTCTCCAGCTGTTCTTTATTTTCCTTGTATTCACGTGCCAGATCAATATCCGATTGCTTAAGCGCATCTTCTAACTTAAGCTCGACATCAATAATATCCTGTCTGAGTTCCGTAGTCGCATCACTATAACCAATCACTTTAAGTCTGGTCTTAGCAGCCGCTTCATCCATCAAATCAATAGCCTTATCAGGCAAAAATCTGTCATTAATATATCTTGCTGAAAGCTTAACTGCTGCTTCTACACCTTCATCTGATATCTCAACACCATGATGCCTCTCGTATAGTTTTCTAAGACCTGTCAATATCTGTATAGACTCTTCTTCAGACGGTTCTTCAACCGTGATTGGCTGAAAACGTCTCTCAAGAGCTGCATCTTTCTCAATATATTTACGATATTCCTCTATCGTTGTTGCTCCTATAACCTGCACCTCGCCCCTTGCTAATGCCGGCTTTAAAATATTGGATGCATCTAATGCTCCTTCTGCTCCTCCGGCTCCAATTATTGTATGGAGCTCATCAATAAACAAAAGTACATTTCCTGCTGATGTTACTTCTGAAATTACTTTCTTGATTCTTTCTTCAAACTCGCCTCTGTATTTCGACTTCGCAACAAGTCCTGACATATCAAGTGAAACCAGTCTCTTTCCTGAGAGAATTTCTGGAACATTTTCCTCTACTATACTCTGAGCTAATCCCTCTACTATAGCAGTCTTTCCTACACCAGGCTCTCCAATCAAACAAGGATTATTCTTTCCTCGCCTACATAATATCTGTATAAGTCGCTCCGTCTCACTTCTTCTGCCAATAACCGGATCTAATCTTCCTTCCCTTGCCATCTGAGTAAGGTCTCTCGAATACTGATCCAGTGTTGGCGTAAATGTACTTTCACTATTTATCTGTCTACGCTTTTGTATCTCATCCTTATATTTCGCTGGATCCTCGCCCATAGCGGCGAGCAAATCCACATAGATTTTCTGTACATTAATCCCCATTGTATTAAGTAAACGGGATGCAGCACAATCGCCTTCTGTAATCAACGCAATAAGCAAATGTTCAGTTCCAATCTTATCACTTCCAAATCTCTCTGCTATCTCCGATGATTTTTCCAGCAAACGTGTTGTTCGTGGCGACTCACCATCACGATCCATAACAGCTACATCTTCATCAGGCGATATTAATTCTTCTATCATCTGTAACAGTTTATCAAGCTCAACGTTATTTGAAACAAGAACCTCATATGCGACACCTGTGCCTTCTTTCATCAGTCCAGCCAAAATATGCTCAGTGCCAATAAAATTATAATTCATGCTTCTGGACAATCTCTTTGCTATATCCAAAGCTTTTTTTGCTTTAAGTGTATATTCTTTCACCTTAGACCTCCAACTTACTAGTCAATATCAAGAAATTCTACATCCGACTCTTCTTCATCATCCTCTACGTGTGTCGAAGCCATAGCCTCTTTGAGAAGCTTCTCAGCATCAGCCAACATTGCTCTCACCTCTGCTTCCTCTACATTCTTCAAATTTGTTGAATCACCTTTTTTAATTTGTTCTTCACTTGAATAGAATTCTGAAATATCTATTTTTTCCAAATAGACATCATCCTCTGATTCATTGTAATTTTCTTCATTACTATTATCTTCGTTATCTACCTCATTTGATTCAGCAGAATATTCATTATCAATATTATCTGTATCAGCGTCACTTGATTCATCTACATAATCATTATCAGTATCATCTGTATAATCGTCATTTGCATAATCGTCACCTGATTCATCTACATATTCACTATCAGTATCATCCATATCGGCGTCACTTAATTCATCAACATATTCACTATCAGCGACATTTACATGATTTGATTCTGGTCTATTATTGGATTTCATCAACAAATACATCGCCAAACAAATAAGCAATAATATTAATATAATTATTCCACTAAATATATATGTTCGATTAAGCTTCTGTTGTAACTTCTCTATTTGATCATCATCATTTGTTGTATTACCGATTGTCTCTACTGCTTCTTCTGTAGATGGAACGACATTTTCTATATGTCCAACATATCTTTGATATGTATATTCTTCTTCGTCAAACTGATACCATCTTGTATTTCCACTATTATTCATAGCATATACAAGATAGAACCCATTATCTGGAGATTTATATGCAGTCACAACCCCTTTGCCTTCTATAGACAAAGCAGACTCCTCATAGCCTTCCGGCAAGCCTGACACGTCTGGAAGAAGCAAAATAATATAACTATTTTCAGAAGAAAGTTTTACAAACGAATACACTGCCCCCTCTTTTGCATCGTATACATACAGGGAAGCATTTGTTCCGTCTTCTGCACCTAAATATAATAATTTGATATCTCCATTCAGGAAATTCAAGCTCGCACAGTTATTATTATCGATTGTAATCTGAGATTTCTCAAAATCTTCCGGGACAACATCATCTGGAATATCATTGATACAGTACAATGTATTTCCATTGACTGTAAATGACACTGGCACCACTTCTGGTTCATCATCTTTTTCTTCTTCTCTTGTTACAGTAATAGTATATGTGGAAGTCACTCCATTTTCAGCTTTTACTATTATTGTAACAGTATTTGCCCCCACCTTAAGACCTTCATTTCCCGATACTGAAACTACAGATGCTTTGCTGTTACTAGGTACGGCAGTAATGGCTATACTTGTAACATTATAATCTACTGTTGCAGTATAGCTGGTTGTAGAAGGCGAAAACTTCGGTGATAATGCCCCCACCGACAAAACGAGCGACTTAAGTGAATTATCAGCTGATTTCGTAGAATTCGAATCTTCTTTATTATCATCACTATTATTGTTATCATTATTGTTATCGTTATTATTATTGTTATTACTATCTTCTTTTTTATCAGATGCACTATCTGCTTTATTTTGCACTGTAACTGATTTAGACGCACCTGATAAATCTACTGATTCACCTTCTTCATCACCTGCAGTAGTCGCTGATGCTGATATATTACTTGTGCCCGCCGAAGAAGCTTTAAATGTAATAGTTGCAGAATTAGAATATCCCATTGCATCTCCGATATTAAGAACAACAGTACCGCCATTAGCACTCGCTGTCACCGAACATGAAGAGTATGTCAAAACCGAACTATCAAATGAAACTGCTACTGTCGCCCCATAACCTGATGGTATAGAAACAGTTGCGGTAACCGTCTGTCCCACATTTACCTTTGATGCACTAACACTCACCGAAAGTCCTGCTGCACTGACTCTGTTATCCGGCAAAAAAACAATTGTAAATAAAACTATAGCCGATATTATAATTCCAGATATTCTTTTTAATATATTCATATTATGCCTCTCATGATTGTTTTATGGTTGATAAACCTATTGTATGCCTATTTAGGATAATCATATCCAATGCATTTATTCCATCATTTTTCCTGTTTACATCTGCTGCTTCCAAATACACTCCAGACAACTTACTTATACCAAGTATATGTCTGTTCAATTTAATCATATCCAGTGCATTTACAGCTCCATCGCCATTCATATCTCCATATATAACAACATTATATGTAGACATGATATTTCCGCTTTCATCACAAACTACAACTTTATTTCCCGTTGATATTACACCAGTATTATTTTTGCCTGATGATTTAAGAACTTTGACAGTTCCTTTAGAAGCAGATATATTTTTCAGGAATGTTGACACTTTTGTTCCTGGCGCAATTCCGGTAATTGCTGTTCCAAACTTATATTTAGAAGAAGAAATCGTATAATCCGATGCATTCTCCCCATTTGCAAGTCTTGAAATATTGATAGTGTATTTACGTGTATCTCCACTTTGAGACTTACAACTAATTTCTACAACATTATTGCCAACATTTAAATTAATATTCCCTGTACCAGCAACAGTAGATGTTGATGCAACCGGTACTGCTGAAATATTGACAACAGAGATTGCATTATCTACTACAACAGAATATGTAGTTATATCTCCAGAAAATGTCGGAGTCAAATTAAATCCAGACACTAATAAATCTTTCAGATAATTATTAGGATTTCCCTTATCAGTAAAAGAAACAGCCTCCGCCGGCATATTATTGTAAATCGGAATTCTAAACACAAATGCCTGATTCTTATCTGCATATCCCGAAGCAACTGTCTTCGACTCTGTAATAGCCGCTGACACATTCGCCATATATTGATGAGAATATAACGACTGTGTGTATACTACATTAAACTTCTGAAAATATAAGGTGTCCTGTCCTTTTTTTATGTAATTATTTCCTAATGTATTTGCACCACCTGATAAAGATTTGTATCTGGTATCCCAACCTTTATTCTTCGCATATGTAAGTCCACTTTGAATAACTGCAGCCGAGGTTGATCCATATGCATTTATATTAAAATAATTATAATACCCTTCATATCCCGGGTAAGTTCCTGAAATCAAACTACTTGTACCTAATGCTCCCTGTTCCTGCTTAACTCTTGCTGCAAGATGATATGGGCTAACACCAGTACTTCTTCCTATGTCAACAAATGCCTGATCATAACTTAATGTAGTACCATCTGCATCCTGTACCGGGTTTGCCATGAATGTATTATTTAAAATAGCCTGTACTCCGGTTATATTCTGAGAATCTTTATAACTTAGGCTTTCAAACTGGAATATATTTGTCTCATTCAAGAAATTTCTTGGGTCCATACAGTATGCAATGTATTCCGGACTAGCTGAAACCCATGATGAACCATCATATATGGTCCATTTATTTGTCTTCCAATTATATGCGCCTTCCGCTGTCGATTTCTTCGAATCATTTGCACTGGTTTGAACCAGATTCTTGCCGTTCGCACTTTCTTTTTCTATTACGGTGCTCCATTCAAGACCAGTATTTACAGCCTCAAATGTCCAGTTTGGATGTAATGCATGTAACGCACAAAGTGGTGCTATATAACTTTCCGGGAAACCTGCGTTTCTCAAGCTTTGGGCATATTCCGGATCATCTGCGCTCGCCTGCTGAATCGTAACATATGTACCATAAACCCACCCGGAATAATTAGTATTATTCTTCGTACAATTGACATTGTACCAGGTTGCTCCACTTACAGCAGTTTGTCCTACTATCGACACCTTGTCCCCAATGTAAAGAGATGTAAGTCTGTTTGTCCCACTTGTACCTGCATTGTCTCTCAGATAGACGTTGTTGGCATTGATTGTTCCAATCGAAATCACAGCTCTCACTGTATCTGCCGAAGCCGCCTCACTTGTAACCACCAGGTCACTTCGAACATAACTTATCTTCTCTTCACCGGTAGCATTGAGTTTGTATTTAATCTTGCACCAGACATTGCCATCTGTGCCACTTACCTGATCAAGTATCACTATCGGCTTATTTGTAGCAAGCTTATGCATTATCTCATAATTCGTTCCTGGTCCTGACCGGGCTGCAACCCAGCCATCGGAAGTCTCTGCAATTGTGGCTGCTATATTTGTCTCTGCATACACAGGCTGCGAACCTGCTACAAAAAGCATTAACACTGCAATCCATGCAAAAAAATAAATTCTATACTGTCTGACTAAATCTGCTATCTTCATGAATTCTCTCTATCCTATATTTCTATTATTAAAAGATACTATTGATTTTAAATAGTTACCCTTAATTATAGATTAATTTCACTTCGATAGTCAATCAAAATATAGTAGTTTTTTCCCGAAAGAATCAATATTTAGCGCATTTATATTATTTAGCAAATTGTCGAAGGATTAGCACACCAAAAATTATTCCTGCAAATCCAAATATGATTCCCCACACATACAATAAACCGATTTCCAAAATACACATTCCTGTAATAACTGCTATAAATGCAACTATTCCTATTGCCGCAATAAGTGACATCGCTGCTAAAATAATGACCATCTCCATATCTAATTCTCTCATGTGAAATCTCCTTTCAAACTTTGATTGTCCTCTTTGTTGAAAGAAGTATCTCATTTTTACTGTACAATAAAACGGACTTTTGTTCTGTTTTATCGAAGCAAAAAAGAGTTTCAAAATTCTCTAATC
>JAXELM010000011.1:0-4934 GCA_034100525.1 Agathobacter sp. | reverse complement strand
ATAAAACTTATTCCATTTGGAAGTGTTGCACTTAATGAACTTATTATGTCATCTAAGCTTCTTATAACAGATTATTCATCAGTTGCATGGGATGCATATTATATAGACCATCCTGTTATTTTTTTTCAGTTTGATTCAGAGGATTATCTTCGTGAGCATGGCAGCTATATAGATTTTGATACGCAGCTGTTTGGAGATAGAATAACTGATGGCGGAGTAAAGGCTCTTGTAGATAGTATAAGGAAGCATATTGAATTAGATTTCGAGTTATCTGCATTGGCAAGATGTCACAGAGATATGTATTTTAAGTATAGAGATAAAGACAATTGTAAGAGAATAGTAGAAATAATGGGAGAATTTTTAAATTGATATTGGATGAGAATATCGAAGGAAAGATAATAAAAGCAAGAATGCATGGTCAGAAGCTTGCAATTAAATTCAGTCTACCAAAGGGATATGAACTGTGTTCATTAGTGCTGTATTACAGAACAAAGAAAGAATCAGAAGAGTGTTCATATGAGTTTTCGTGTAGGAAAACAAGGGCAGAAGGTACATATACAACAGTTATTGATTTTGCAGATATACAGTTGAAACCTAACTATTGGGATATTGCTGCAAGATTACAGACAGGACAGTATATCAAGCTTGTAAACAGAAGCCTTTTTTTCTATTTCTATTATTGCAAGTTGGTTGGGGAAAACGCATATGTTTATGATGATGGAATGATTTTATTTCCATATGTGTCCTCTTCGAGAGAGATTTCGGTGCAGTACAGGATAAAGGGGGACTATGACGGTTTCTATTTTAGATTAAAAGAACGTCTTGGTCTTTTGAGATATATTCTTACGTATCCGTTTTTGAAAAGAAAAAAGATAATGCTTGTATTTGAGAAAGCATGTGCCATGGCTCAGGATAATGGCTATTATTTCTTTAAGTATTGTATGGAAAACAATATGGAGAAAGAGCTTGGGTATGAAATCTATTATGTGATTGATAAAAAGGCATTAGACCGTGAGAAATTAGTGGGATATGAACGCAATGTTATTGATTTTATGAGTACAAAGCATATGGCATATGCGCTTGCAGCAAAGCTGCTGGTAAGTACTGATGCAAGACAGCATATATATCCGCCAAGACGTAAGGGAAGTATGTTGTTTCATTTTGTAAAAAAAGCAAAGCTTGTATTTTTGCAACATGGAGTTACTGCCATGAAGCGGGTTGATTTCTTCTATGGCAAAACTGGCGGCGGAAGGTGTGATGCTTTTATTACAACAAGTGACTATGAGCAAAAGATAATAGTTGATAATTTTGGATATTCGGACAAAGAGGCACCAATTACAGGTTTTGCCAGATGGGATGTTCTGGAAGATAAATCAGAGGGGTGTAGGGAAATACTTGTTATGCCTACATGGAGAAGCTGGTTAGATGATGCAACTGACGAAATTTTCAAAAAAAGTGATTATTTTAAGCATTACACAAGTCTTTTGCAATCAGATAAGTTACTGAAAATGCTTGAAGAGGAAGATTTACAGCTGAATTTTTATCTGCATACAAAGTTCAGGGATTATATTAAGAATTTTGACATTCAGTCGGAGAGAATTCATATTATGACATTTGGTGAAACTCCGTTGAATGAACTTATGATGAGATGTAAGCTGCTTGTGACAGATTATTCATCAGTAGCGTGGGATGTATTTTATCAGAATAAACCGGTTGTATTCTTTCAGTTTGACAGAGCTGACTATCTTGATATTCATGGAAGCTATATGGATTTTGAAAAGGAATTGTTTGGGAAAAATGTATTAAATATAGATGAACTATGTGATACAATCAAAGAACATGCAGAAAATGATTTTGAACTTTCTGATGAGATTAAAGAGAAGCATGGATATTATTTTAAATATGTTGATAATCAAAACAGCAAACGAATATGCGATTTCATCAGAACTAATATGTAGTTAAGAAAGAGGAATGGAATGAGTAAATTAAGTGTAACATTTGATGGTACAACAATCACTATTGCGAATGAGAAGAAAAAGCCAAATGAGAAGGATTTTTTTCAGGTAGATATCAATATGATGGATATTGATTCTGATTATAATTCAAGAGTGATAACCTACAATTCAAAGCAGTGGAACAAGGTGTTTTTGTGGGAGCCGTTGGATGAGGAAGGACTTACATATTTGTTGGTATATACAAAGGAGAGAGTTGTCAGATATTCTAAAGGGCGTCCAGAATTTATACTGAAGAAGCTACTAAAAATGCAGCATCATGTTACAAAGCTTAAAATGACGAAGAGAGGCATCAAGGTTAAGCTGTTTGCAAATATATGTAATCAGTATAGCCAGCTTAAGCTCGAGGATATGGCAATTGGGCTATCTGATTGTGCAGAAGTTAAATGTGATATTACGCAGGTAAATGGCATGCCACTTGGTTTATTTGCCAGATATAATCCAAAGAATTATCGAAAAGTGTTTATTCCAATGGACAAAATATTAGAAGATCCGGATATCAACAATATTCTTCAAATCAGATTCAAGACAATGGGAATTCAGATAGGGTATGGTATTGCCAAGAAGAAATTCAGAGTTCCAATGGCAAAGGAGTATTTTGCACCGCTTAATAGAATATTTTTTAAAAGCAAGAATCTTGTACTTATATTAAGAAGAAATAACAGAGGTGTAATAACACTTGTAAAGAGATTTATTGATCCGTATGAGTTGACAGGTACATACAGGTTTTGGGAGAGTAAGCCGGTTTCATGGTTTTTATACCATTTCGGACATTTCATGATTAAACATAGCAAGAAGAAAGTAAATCTCTTTTATGAGAAGGAGACTGCTAAGGCAGAAGAAGGAGCGTTTAATGTATTTGAGCTTACATTGAATGAGAAAGGCTCAGATAATTATTTTATTATTGATAAAAACAGTGATGATTATCAGAAGATAAAAGATACTAAGAATGTGATACCTAAGTATTCACCGAAGTATTACTGGCTTTTATATCGTGCTAATGCCATTATATCTACAGAGGCTGCTTCGCATCTTAATGTATTAAGAAGTGCAAACAGATATTTGCGTTTGAAGATGGTTGAGTATGAATTTGTTTTTCTGCAGCATGGAGTTACATATATGAAACGACATGAAAAAGCATCTGCGTTTGTGGAGAACAGGGAGGCTCATCCTGATTATATCTTCGTAGGAAGCCAGAAGGAGCAGGATATTGTTGCGGACATGCTTAAGATGCAGGAAAAGAGGATACTTATAACTGGTCTTCCAATATTCTCGACCATTAAATATAAGCATATTGAACAGAGTTCAGATGATTATGTTACTATAATGCTTACGTTTAAGCCGTACGAAGAGACACTGGATGATTTCCAAAATTCAAGATATTACAAAGCTATAATAGATTTATATGATATTGCAAAGAAATACGTACCTGAAGACAAGATACTTATTGTTGCACACCCAAGAATTCAGTATCTGCTTGAGACCACAGATCTTAAAGAACGTATGTGGCAAAAGCCGGTTAGTGAGGTGCTTGCAATCACTAAGCTTATGGTAACAGACTATTCTTCTGTAGCTTATAATAGTTTTTATCAGGGGTCAGGAGTTATATATTATCAGGAAGATCTTATGGAATATGAGCTTGCATGTGGTCAGCTTATTCCGACAGCTGACGAGTATATAGGATACAGAGCATTCTCATTAGAAGATTTTGACAGCATAATGAGTGAGCTTACAGAGGAGGGACATATTATTATGTCTAGAGCAAGGTTAAAAAAGCATGAAGAGAATTATGCTTTGATAAATCAATTCTCTGATGGCAAAAATGCACAGAGAATATACGACGAATTAATAAAGAATGGATTAATATAATTGTGACTAATATATTTATGCTGAAAATCAAAAATAGAGAAGTCATCTCTGCCTTTATTTTTATGGCAGATCTGCTTGTATATACATTTGCAATGATGATGACAAATGCCGCAGTGTATCAGGATAGTGATGTACTGCGTCATTTGCTTGTAAAAATAGGCTGGTGCTGTGTGATTGTTGCGGCATTAAATATTATATTTTTATCAGATTATTCGATGGGTAAAATTATTGCAATAGTACTTTTGTCTGTGTTATTATATATATCATATAAGAACAGCGGAAACAGATATTTGTGCCAGTCTTTTCTGATTGCCCTTTCAGGGAAGGCGAGTAATTGGAAACATGTGCTACATCTATGTCTGTGGAGTCATGTTGCAATGCTCATAGTATTTGAAATTCTTGAATTGCTTGGGATCGGCACAGTATATGCCTTTAACCGGGTAGATGGAACTGCAAGAAATATGATGGGAACATCATCGCCGAATGTCCTTGGAGGATATTATTTGGTTATTGTGCTTATCTGGATTGCATTAAGATGTATGAAGCTGAGATGGTTTGAGTATATAGGGATGGCTCTTATAGGCGTGTTTGTTTGGGTTGTTCCTAATTCAAGGACTGCTGTGCTTCTTATAGCATTTGCCATTGTTCTTGCAATTTTCTTTAGAATATTTGGATCCCCAATAATTGCTATAGGGATAATCAGACTGTTGCTTCTTGGATTGTATCCATTTTGTGCCTTATTTACATTCACAATCAGTTATATGTATGAACCGAACAACAGAGTTAGTCAGCTTTTGGACAGAATACTTAATTTGCGGGTGAGTTTTGGAAAGTATTTTCTTGACCAGTATCCGCATACATGGTGGGGGCAGAGAATTAAGATGGTCTCAAACATTCAGGCACAAAAAACAGGGCAGCCTATGGTTTGGCTTGATAGTATTTATTTGAGACTTTATATTTCAATGGGAATAATTGCGACGGTTATTGCTATTATCATATGGTGTCTTACAGTATGGTATGGTCTTAAGAAGAAAGACTTTGGTATACTGACAG
>JAXELM010000198.1:0-10854 GCA_034100525.1 Agathobacter sp. | reverse complement strand
ATATGTCTGATACTGGCGATACAGATTCGCATAATAATTCGGTGTCATATTCCCACCGCATCCCCAGTTTTCATTTCCTACTCCAAAGATATCAACCTTCCAGGCTTCCTCATGTCCATTCTCTTTTCTAAGGTCAGCCATTGGAGATACTCCGTTAAATGTCATATATTCAACCCATTCAGACATTTCCTGAACAGTTCCGCTACCAACATTACCATTGATATACGATTTACATCCAAGCTGACGAACAAGTTCAAAATACTCATGTGTTCCAAAGCTATTATCTTCCACAACACCGCCCCAGTGTGTGTTGATCATTTTTTTACGATTTGCTTTCTCACCGATGCCATCTTTCCAATGGTATTCATCCGCAAAACATCCTCCCGGCCAGCGAAGTAATGGAATCTGAATCTCTTTCAATGCCTCCACGACATCCGTACGCATACCATTTACATTTGGAATATCTGAATTCTCTCCAACATAAATACCTTCATAGATACATCTTCCCAGATGCTCTGAAAAATGTCCATATATTTCAGGAGCAATTGTATCCAGTTTTTTCCCATTGTTAATTACTAATTTTGCCATTATTAACCTCCACGTTATATGTTCTATATTTTTATAATTTTACCAATTGTTAGGACATTTACTTATTGTATCATTGCTGAGCAATGGCCTGTTGCCATATGCCCCATCTCGAGGCTTGGTAAGTTTTTCATAAAAACCTCGATTCTTATTTGATTAACTATTCAGCCCCTTAAAATAAGATAATCACCTCTTACTTACAAGCATGACGATTCTGCTTATCTTATTCTAGTGAGTTTGAATAGTTACAAGCTTTTTTCGATATAATAATACCAAGCAATATACTACACATAATTACTCCACAGCTATTCCTAATTGAGCAAGCTTTTTATATATTGCAACAGTATAAGCCTTTCTATCCTTAGCATTATATAATTCAGTTGCTTCATCAAAGGTCATCTTATATTTGTCGGTAAGCTCAGTCTCAATACTTTCTTTTAAAGCTCCAAGCTCCTGCTCACAGCCTAATGTCTTTGCATCTTCCTCATATGTAACATATCTACCCGCTGCACAAATAAGCGAATCAAATGCCATTAGTTGTTTATCATAACTGTAAAACGACTTGTAGGCTTCAATCTCAGAAGAAACAGACGACAGTATTCTAAGCTTATCATACATGGACTGGTCAGCTTCTTTGACATCAATACCTTCAATTTTTTTGAACGCTTCTATATACTGACCTTCCGTATACATTGTTTTAGCCTGATTAACATTCACCTGATATCCCATCAGATTTGTACAAAGCAGAACAAAAAGAAGCATCGAACCAGCCATTATCCATATCATGATAACAGGTCCCTTCGGAAGCGGCGGTGTATTATCTTTTACCTTTGGTTTTTTCTCTTTCTTTGGTTTTGGCTTTTTTTCTTTCTTCGGTTTTTCCTTTTTCGGCTTTGCCTTCTTTTCTTTCTTCGGTTTTTCTTTCTTTGCTTTTTTATCTTTTTTCTTGGAGTCGCTTTCTATACCTTCAAGTTCCATAAGAATCTGAGCATTTTCTTCCGAAAGATTTGCAAGTTCACCATTAATCTGTCCAGAAGACACTCCATCCACTTCACTGTCTTCCGAACCAAACAGCATTTCAGCCAGCCTCGCAAACAAGCCTTTTTTCTTTACCGGTGCATTCTCACCTGAATCATCCAGTTCACCAACCGAAACAAGGTTTTCTCCCATTTCCTTCTTCGCGAAATTCTCAAATTCGTCACCCTGCGGATTTTCAGCATCTCCAGACAAAATATCACCGATTTCAGATAATCCATCTCCCAGCATATCCTCAAGTGACATATCGGCATTTCCTGCCAAATCAGGCTCACCAGCTTCCGTCATAGCCAGATTTGGTTCCTGTATCGCCTCGCCTATTTCTTCGATAACCCCGTCTTCTAAAGTGTCTACCTCAAACGAAAAATCATCTTCATCTGAAGACACTGTATTCGAATCAAACATCTCCATGGCAACATCCAAATCATTATTTTCGTTTTCTGTAGAGTCTTCTATATTATCTTCTTCAAGCTTTTTAACAAGTCCGCTCTCATTTTCCGCATTAGCCAATACTTCATCCAATGACAGTTCTTCCGAATCATCAATCGCAGCTGATTCATCAATATTCTTGTCATGATTATTCTCCGCCTCAAGCTCCATTTCAAAATCAGCTATGTAATTATTATACTTTTCAGATTCAAGTTCATTTTCAAACATCTGCAAAAACTCGTCTTCTGTTTTCCCCATTTCCAGTGAACTATTACCTGACTCTCCATTCATTGAATTAAGCAAATTGTCTAAATATTTCTCTGATGAATCTTTACCCATTTTTCCACTCCGCCATTTTAAACACATTAAGGGATGCGGCAAAACCACATCCCCCATAATACAAAATTATTATTTTGCTCTATTTGCGATTAAGTCATCAATCGCATCCACAAGCTGTCCAATTTCTGGTTTTGTAAGCTGAGCATCCGCTCCTAACTGCTCACCTTTTCTCTTCATCTCTTCATTGACTAATGATGAGAAAATAACAAGAGGAATCTTCTTTATCTTGTCATCCGACTTAGCAAGTTTGGTCAATCTGTGACCATCCATCTGAGGCATCTCAATATCAGTAATAATACAATCAACTGCCTCCTGAACATTTCCTGCTTTCTTAAGCTCGCAAAGCTTGTCCCATGCTTCCTGACCATTTGTTGTAACAATCAAATTCGCATATCCAGCCTTTTTAAGACAATCAGTAATCAGTTTACTAAGAAGTGGTGAATCCTCTGCTATAAGAATTGTCGAATCACTTCTGCTTCGCTCTGACATATTGTCAATATCTGCTGTTCTAAGACCAGTCTCCGGACTGATGCTAGATACAATAGACTCAAAATCAAGGATAACGACAAGCTTATTATCCATCTTGATAACACCTGTAGATACACTGCCATCCTGTCCGTTAATAGTTGAATCCGGCTTAATAATTGCTTCCCACGAAACTCTATGTATTCCAACCACCTCATCTACATGGAAGGCTATGTCTAATTTATTGAAGTTAGTTATAATAAATAATCCCTTACCAATCTCCGACTCAATTCCAAGACATTTTTTCAGATTAATTACTGTAATCATAGTATCTCTTGGCATAAAAATACCTTCAACACTAGGATGCGTATTAGGCACAGGTGTAACCGGCTGATACGTCAAAATCTCACGAATCTTCGCAACATTTATTCCATAATGATTAGGTCCCAGTGTAAATTCAAGTATCTCCAGTTCGTTAGTTCCTGATTCCAATAAAATATTTGTATCCATATGTTTCCTCCCCGAATTCATATATATTTAGTATAGCATAGTGTGTTTAAAAAATCTTTTATTTTATAAATTTACATAATATTTCTTGCCCGATACTTCAACCTGCATTGTCTGTATCTGATTTGATGAAGGCACCGACTCGTCCAATTGAAAAACAAGTACGAGATTAATTGTCTCTCCCGGCTTCACAACTCCCTGATATGTCGGCAAACTGTATGTCAGGAAAGTACTCTCCTGCTTAACATAATTTCCGTCTCCGAAATTAGCATAAAAAACAGGTCCTGTGCCAAAAGCATCAACTTCCATCGAATCTACATATGGATTCCTAAGTGTAAACTTAAGTATGGCATATTTGCATCCTTCATTGGCAGCTAACAAATAATACTGTCCCTCCTGATATGTATCATCCATATACATCCCATCATATGTAATATCGACCTTTGGTTGTCCTATTGCTTCTGAAAAAGAAATCATTCCGGCTATCCCCGGTTCATCCAGATTAATGTTCGCCATTGGGTCATCCGCAACTTCTTTATCGGCCTCATCTGTAAGCTCTTCTTCAGATGGTACATAATCATTGATCCCATCCGTCTGTTTTATATTATGTTTGGCTACAAGATGCGCTGCCGAATGAATAATATACTCTCTTTCTTCATCAGTCATCTCGTGTAACGGAGTCACTCCGCAGCCTGCAAGAAGCATACTCAAGGCAAATATAACTGATAAAAACTTAATACGCTTTTTTTTCATTTCTTCACCTGTGACTTTTATCCTATTTATTTGATAATATTAGCATATTTTACTGAATATTACAACACCCATTATATGATATTTTAGTAATTTGTTTCTAATTCAGCCCAAAATTCTACTCCATTATCATAATTTGTGACTCCACATGTCCTATGGTGCAAATCCATAATCGCTTTTACTATTGACAAACCAATTCCATTTCCACCATATTCGCGTGTTCTTGCCTTGTCGACCTTGTAGAATTTTATCCAGATTTTCTCGATTTCTTCCTGTGGAATCATATCTCCTGTGTTAAACACACATACTCTTACCGCATCGCTTGTCCTGCGATAATAAATTTTAATTGTCTTATCTCCTTTTGCATAATGAATAGCATTACTTAGATAGTTAGTTATTACCTCTTCAATCAGAAATTCATCTCCCCACACATAAACCGGCTCATCACATTCATGAACAAGCTCTATACCATCTGCATCGATAAGATACTGCGTTGCATTTATCACTCCTTGTACTAATTGGCACAAATCGAATCGTTTCATCTCAACAAAATCATTTCCGAATTCCAATTGATTCAGCGTAAGAAGCTTCTTTACCATCTGATTCATCTTATCAGCTTCATCCATTATGACTTCACAATAAAAGTCCCTGCTATCCTTATCATCATTTACACATTCCTTAAGCCCTTCTGCATACCCCTGAATCAAAGCAAGCGGAGTCTTAAGTTCATGTGATACATTCGACAGAAATTCTTTGCGCATCTCATCTATCTTTTCTTTTTTCTCGATATCTTTAAGAAGCTCATTGTTGGCACTTTTTAATTCAGAGATAGTTGTTTCAAGAGTCTGTGACAACTCATTCATATTATTTCCCAATTCATCTAATTCACGACTACTCGTCTTATTCGGAGTATATTTTGTTTCAAATTTCAAATCGCACATCTTCTTTGAGATATCGGACAATCTGCGAATTGGCTTAGAAATATTATTTGACAGTAAAATGATAACTATAAAACTGATACAAAGGGAAACAATACCTGTAAAGCTTAAAAATATACTTGTAATCGAGGCACTCTCCTTCATGCTTCTAATCGGTGTGCGCATATAAATATCGCCATCACGTCCAGATACACCGTACAAAATAAGGTATTCCTCATCCATCTGTTCATCGTTTTGTCTTGTGATAACAAAATTATCGCCTTTTATTATCTCGCTAAAAACAGAACCACTATTTAGACCATTTATTATCTCATACAACTTCTTAAGCAATCTCTGTCTGTCGTTTGTAGACGAAAGTACAACTGTATTTCCTTCAACAACGATTATGTCAAGATTGTCATTTGAACATATCTTCTGAAACTCCAGCAAAAAATCAGAGTCATCTATTTCCCCTTGACTATAGAATTTTTCCACATAATTAAATGCTGATATAAGTTCTTCATATTTATACCGTTCATAAACCTTTTCAAGAAATGTATTAATTAAAATCCAACACAGAATAATTGTACCAGCCACAATCGACGTCATGGTCACCACAAGCTTAAACGTCAATGTCTTCTTTTTCCTTGTTTCATTCTTTGTCTCAATCTGATTCAACACTATATTTGTATCCCATTCCCCAAACGGTCTTGATATAATTCCCTTTATCTCCAAGCTTACTGCGGAGTTTCTTTACATGTGTATCCACAGTCCTGGCATCTCCAAAATAATCATATCCCCATACACCGTTTAGTATTTTTTCTCGCGACAAAGCAATCCCTTTATTCTCCATGAAATAATCAAGAAGTTCAAATTCCTTAAAGCTTAATTCAATTTCCACTCCATCTACACTCACTTGATGTGCAGTCTTATCTAGAATGATTCCTCCTGATTCTTTAGTAACGGCCTCCTGCCCTATCACATTGGTTCTTCTTAAAATAGCCTCTGCTCGGGCAACAAGAATCTTCGGTGAAAATGGCTTGGTCACGTATTCATCTACACCAAGCTCAAACCCAATAAGTTCATCACTCTCATCACACTTGGCTGTAAGCATAATAATTGGCACTTTTGAAGTCTGCCTGATTTCCTTACACACTTCCCAGCCATTCATTTTAGGCATCATCACATCAAGTATAATAAGTGCAATCTTCGTATCTGCATAAAACAAATCCAATGCTTCTTCACCGTCAGCGGCCTCAAGCACTTCATATCCCTTCTTAACCAGAAAATCCCTGACGAGCTTTCTCATTCTGCTCTCATCATCTACCACAAGAATCTTAATGTGTTCCATTATTGCTCTCCTTTTTCAAGCTCCGCTTCTCTTTTATCCAGTTCTGCTTCTCTCTCTTTCAGCTGCATTTCCCAATTCTCGTATTTGTTTATTATCTGGTTTTCGTAATTAATTATGTTGACATTATCACCACTGATGTAAGTAATAGCAAACATGCCAATTATTATGACAGTCAGAATAATAGATAAAAACAACGTAATCTGATATCTTCCCTTATATCCATCATCACGTATCTCTTTAACCACTTTGGTTTTCACCTGTGTTTTCTGCTTTGAAGCTCCTGCACTCTTTCTGACAGGAATTCCGCTTATATCTTCATTCCTGATAAAAGGAATAGTTCTTAAATACTCTTGAAGTTCCACCAGAAAAGCTATACCAACCGGAGTCTCGAACATCTTTTTGAGCAAAATCTTGTTATATAATTCAAGAACCGTATCAGGATTATCCATCTGCGTCTGTGACTTTATGTATTTAATTGCAGTGGCTTCTTTTTTAGCCTTCTCGGCCTCCTCTTTTGATTCAAAAATAAAACCGTTAACTTCGTACATAACAAACCCTTTTTATCCATCTTTCTCAGCAATCTCACCTGACTGGTAAGCTTTAATAAGAAGCTTAAGCTCTTCAATCTTCTCTCTCATCTTCTTACCAATATCTGTATCGCCAACCAAAATTCTTTTTTCCATATATTCTACAGCTTCACGCCTTGAAACAATGTCTACCTCGTTCTTTATTGCCTCCTCAGACGACTCAAACGGTTCATGCGCAGTAAGCGTAAGTCCGTAGGAATTGTAGATAAGCGTATATCCTGCGATACCGGTTCTTCTTCTATATGCTTTTGAAAAACCACCATCTATTACTATCACTTTTCCATTACTTTTTACAGGACTTTCACCTCTCATCCTGTGCACAGGTACATGTCCATTTATAATGTGAACACGCTCACCCTCAAGTCCAAATTCCTTTAATATCTTGTCTGCGATATCCGGATTGTTAATAAGCTCATAGTAACAATTCTTCTTTTCCACCTTCATGTCTTCGTCATCTATAAAGTAACGCTCAAACGTAGCCATCTTCTCTCTGCCATAAAGTGGTGAGTGTGGTGCGGTCCAGATATACCACATTATATCCATGCCTTTTTCTTTTTCCTCTATATCTCGTGAGAAAAAGGCTTTTCGTACATAAGACTCCAATATATCAAACAAAGCCTTTCCGCTGTATTCCTGGCCATAAATATTTACTTTGGCAAAGGTTCCATCTTCATTCATCGGAACACATCCATGATACAGTAGATTACCATTGTAGGCCTTGTACATGCTGCCCTTTTTAAGCAGAAGCTGTACATGATTCTGAAGCTTCTCACAATGTATAAATGATGAACGAAGTCTCATTATGACATCGTTCTCCGCATCAGTAAGCTTATATGGGTCTTTTGGATCAATTGTCGGAAAATAGTTATCCTTAAGCTTATACTCTTTACCATCAATCATGACTGTATAATTGTCATAATCTATCTGTTCAAGCAACAGACGGTTGTCCATTCCGTACTCCGGCCAACGCTTTATCGTCTGCCCCTCTAACTTAAAACGAATAATCGCAATTGCCTTATGCATCTTACGAATCATATCGTTTTCCATGTTGTTTGTTCCACTCGGTGCAACCTTGAACACAAACTGCTCACATGGATCATCAGCATATGCCCTCATAGCAAAAGTGGCAAGTGGCATCATATTGATTCCATAGCCCTCCTCAAGAAGGTCAAGATTGCCATATCTGATACTGTTTCTGACAACTGTAGCAATACATGCAAGCTGTCCTGCCGCTGCCCCCATCCAGATAATATCGTGATTTCCCCACTGGATATCAACAGAATGATAACTGCACAGCTTATCCATTATAAGATGTGCCCCAGCTCCTCTGTCATATATATCTCCCAGTACATGAAGATGGTCAACAGCAAGCGTCTGAATCAGTTCACATAAAACCACAATAAATTTTTCTGACTGCCCCAATTCAATAACTGTATTTACAATCGACTCATAATACGCCTCTTTGTTAAGCACCTCAGGCTTTTCTGTAATCAGCTCCTCTATAACATATGAGTAATCCTTCGGAAGAGCTTTTCTAACTTTTGAGCGTGTATATTTAGAAGATACTGTCTTACACACCTCTATAAGTCTGTGCAGAGTATCTTTGTACCACGCTTCCATATCCGGCTCTGATTTGCGCACCAGCTCCATCTTTTCTCTTGGATAATATATAAGTGTGGCAAGAACAGCTTTCTTCGACTGTTCCATATTGTCTCCAAATACATCATCTATTTTCTTTCTTACAGCACCTGAGCCATTCTTCAGCACATGAGAAAAAGCTTCATACTCTCCATGCAAATCTGACAAAAAGTGCTCTGTTCCTTTGGGCAGATTCAGTATCGCCTGTAAATTAATAATCTCTGTAGATGCCTTGGTAATAGTAGGATACAATTCCGACATCTGCTCGAGATAATGTATTCTTTGCTTATCCAATACTAACCTCCTTCAAATTCTAAATCACATAGAATTCATTCATTACTTTTTGAATATTTTTTTCCAATCCATATCCGGTATAAACTGCCTTCATAACGCAATTGCGCATAGAATTCTCCATACTTGTATTCATGCACAGTTCCATCGCCTGTCCCAATGTCAAAGAAACCTGCTTATTTTCGTTGATATCTCTGTCATATACATTTGCATTGTAAACTACTTTATTTAAATTATTCTTTACAATATTGTAGTTATCAATAGCAAATTCCATCCATTTCTGATATGGCATTGGCTTAATCTTTGTCTCTATCATATGTATCGCCCCCTAATTACATTGTACCATATTATGAAAATAAACAAACACTTTATTATCTTAAACTAAAAAAAAAGGAAGATACTTTTACCAATATCTTCCTTTCATTCTCTGTTCAATAATTATTTTATAGATTTTCTTTCAGAAATTTTTCTAGAGCTTCAATAGCTTCAGCTTCCTTTTCTCCATCACATCTTAATGTGATTTCCTGACCACATTTTACACCAAGTCCCATCACACCAAGAATTCTCTTTGCATCGACCTCTCTGCCATCTTTTTCAATTGTAACTGAACAAGGGAAAGCAGCTGCCTCCTTTACAAAAAGTCCTGCCGGTCTTGCATGAATACCCATTTCATCTGTGATTGTATATTTGATTTCCTGCATATTATACCTCCTAATAATCTCTAATTATTCTGCGTCTTTTTTAACAAATCCAAGCATAGTGTACATTTAAATACAGCTGTAAGACAACCTGCAACTCCCGCACCAACTAATGTACATGGTATAACGTGTGCCGGGTCTGCTGCTGCAAATGGGATTGCTCCCTCGGTGATAAATGAAGCTCCCATAATAAGGTTTGATACCCATGAGTTTTTCTCATCTTTTGTAAACTTCTTAGGGAATAACTTACAAGCAAGTGCAATTCCAACCGGTGGAACCATTCCACCTGCCATAATAGCTGCCATCGCAACATAGCAAGCCTGTACCTGTGGATCTGAAATACTTGCTCCGCCATCTAAAAGTGTCTGTGCTGTACCAAGCATACCTGTACCAAATACATATGCTGCCTTGTTGATTGGACCACCCATGTCAATTGCCATCATAGCTCCAAGTATAAGACCAAGTAGTGGAAGCATATTTGCATCTGCGATGCCCTTAAGCATATCGCTAAGTCCTGTGTTAATCAATCCAATAAGTGGATTAAAGATAAAGCACATAAGAATTCCAATTATAAGAATTCCAAGTAATGGATAAATAAGTGTTGGCTTAATTCCATCAAGTGAAGCTGGAAGGTTTGCAAATAATTTCTTAAGTAAAAGAATTATATATCCAGCTAAGAAACCTGCAAGAATTCCGCCGAGGAAACCTGAAACAGTAGCACCACCTGTAGGTGACTGGAATGCGAATTTGGCTATAAATCCCTGAATTCCTGTTAGCTTTGCATCTGCAAAAATATATCCTGAAAGTGCTGCGTTTCCGCTAGATGCTAAAAGTCCACCTGCAAAACCAACTGCAAGACCAGGTCTGTCTGCTATAGACTCTGCTATATATCCTGCCAGAACCGGAACCATAAGTCCCATTGCAAGGCCACCAACATATTTAAGAAAAGCTGAAAGCGGTGTACAAGTACCAAAGTTTCCCCCACCTGATGTACCATATCCCATGATAGTATCGACAAGGAATGCAAGTGCTATTAAAATACCACCACCGATTACAAATGGAAGCATATGTGATACACCATTCATAAGATGTGTATAAATCTGATGACCTATACCACCTGATGCTGCTTTTTTCTCAAGTGCCTCTGCAGCCATGTAAGTATGTGCAATTCCTGTTGGACACGCAGTTACCGCCACAACATCATATCCATTATTCTTCTCCACGGTTTCCTCATCCTTCTCGTTCTCAAATCTGTCAATTAC
>JAXELM010000161.1:0-4331 GCA_034100525.1 Agathobacter sp. | reverse complement strand
TTACATTACACATTCCCTCTGTCAATTCTCTTATTTCTGCTATCTGCTTATCCGGGAACGCCATCTTTGCCATGCTGGAAATCGTTTCCTCGGATTGTCTGTTTTTGGTAATAGCCATTTTGTAACCTCCAATACAACTTCAAATTCATCTAATACTTTGCATTTTTATATGAAATCAATATATGTGCAGGTGCAAATAATAGCGATGCTACAATCAATAATACAGACCTGCTCATAATTCCACTGAAGATGAAAATTACGGATGGGATAATAGATAATGTCAATGCTTTAAAAATCGTATTATTTCTAAAACAAATAATCCATATCACACAATAAAGTATAATTAAAACGACATTTGCTATTAAATATATCGCAAAAGCTTCATCAGACCATCAACCGAACCAGGTTCCAGGAATATTGACAACCATAAATCCGAAACACCCAAATCTTCCTATCTGTTCTACAACTTCAACACCTTTATTATTCCACTTATTTTCAAAACCATCTTTACACTTTAATGTAAAAATAATATTGGGTACCATGATTACTGCTATAAATACTGCCCCCAAAATGTTTATCCACTCCATCATGTTCTCACCTTCAAATTCAAATTCATGCATACTTTCAATCTCTCCACAAGACTGAAAGTTTCATGTGTTTCCACTTATTCGCCAATAATCTTTGCAATATCCCTCTCTGGAGTAGATATCGGAGCAATATTATAATTCTTTACCAAGAAATCTAATACATTTGGTGAGATAAACGCAGGTAATGATGGACCGAGTAAAATATTTTTGATTCCGAGATGTAATAAAGTCAATAAAATGCATACCGCTTTCTGTTCATACCACGAAAGTACCATAGAAAGAGGCAATTCATTTACTCCACATTCAAAGGCTTCTGCAAGTGCTATAGCAACTTTGATTGCACTATACGCATCGTTACATTGTCCCATATCCATAATACGTGGGAATCCACCAATTTCTCCCAAATCCAAATCATTGAATCTATATTTTCCACAAGCAAGCGTAAGAACAATACTATCCTTTGGAGTCTGCTTTACAAAGTCTGTATAGTAATTTCTTCCTGGCTTTGCACCATCGCAACCACCCACAAGAAAGAAATGCTTAATTGCCCCCGTCTTTACCCCTTCAATCACTGCTCCTGCGTTTGATAATACTGCATTATGACCAAATCCGGTCATAACTGTAGAACCGCTGTTAATACCCGTGAACAGCATACTTTCTTCATAACCACCAAGTTCCAGTGACTTTTCAATAACTTGTGTAAAGTCTTTATCGTCTCCAATGTGAACTATCTCCGGATAGGAAACAACCTCAGTCGTAAACACACGATCTGAATAACTTTCTTTTGGTGGCATCAAACAGTTTGTTGTAAAAAGAATTGGGGCTGGAATATTTGCAAATTCTTTTTGCTGATTCTGCCATGCCGTACCAAAGTTTCCTTTCAGATGTGTGTATTTCTTTAATTCCGGATATGCATGTGCAGGAAGCATTTCTCCATGTGTGTAAATATTAATACCTTTATCTTTGGTTTGTTCCAGTAATTGCTTCAAATCATAAAGGTCATGTCCGGATATTACGATGAATGGTCCCTTTTCTACTGTTAAAGATACTTTGGTAGGTTCAGGGTTTCCGTAAGTTTCTGTATTCGCCTTATCCAAAAGAGCCATACATTTTAAATTAATTTCTCCGGTCTGCATTACGATAGGAAGTAATTCATCCATCCCCCAATCCTTCATGCCGATTGCAAATAAGGCCTTATAGAAGAAATCATTTACCTCCTTATCTGTATATCCAAGAACCGCCGCATGATATGCGTATGCAGCAATACCACGGATGCCAAATAGAATTAGCGATTTTAAAGAGCGTACATCCTCATCTGCCTCCCACAAAGACTGCATGTCAAAATTATCATTTCTTCCACAACAACTTGCACAACTAAAGCAATTTGGTACTAATCTTTCTTTCTCTGCTTCCACTTTATTTATTAATACTTTCAATGTCTCATTATTAAAATTCACGTTTGTTATCGTTGAAAAAAGTCCTTCTAATATCAATTTGTCAGTGACTTCATTTACCAAATTCTCATTTCCCTCTGTTGCTCTTGCTAAACCAATTAAAGCTCCAGTAAGTTCATCCTGCAGCTGGGCTGTATCAGCTTTTTTCCCACATACTCCTTGTGCCCCGGTACATGCTTTACATCCTGCAGTCTGCTCACATTGAAAACAAAACATTTTATTATCCATTTCATCATCCTCCACTAATCTAATATTTTTCCATCTGTAGAAATCGTTACTACGCGCCAAGGAATAAACTTTCCACTTATTTGTAATGCCCTTTTTGCTGCATATTCTATTCCGCCACAACATGGAACTTCCATACGCACAACAGTAACACTTTTAATATTATTATTTTTAATAATCTCTGTCAGTTTTTCTGTATACTCACCCTCATCCAGTTTCGGGCAACCGATTAAAGTAATATGATTACGAATAAATTCATTATGGAAATTTCCATATGCATAAGCGGTACAATCAGCAGCAATTAATAGATTTGCTCCTTCAAAATATGGTGCTTTAGCAGGTAATAACTTGATTTGTACCGGCCATTGCGAAAGCTGTGAATTTATGCTATAGTTTGGAACTGAGCACGCACTGTTTTCTCTTTTTATTTCCTTTGCCTGCGTTCCCGGACACCCACATGGTAAAATTCCGCTCTTTTTCTGTTGCTTCGCTATTAAAACCGCCTCTTCATCATATGCGGGAGCTTCCCTTTCCTCAAATGTTATAGCACCTGTAGGACATGCCGGCAAACAATCCCCCAATCCATCACAATAATCTTCACGGGTCAGTTTCGCCTTTCCATCAATCATCTCAATCGCGCCCTCATGGCACGCTGTTGCACAGGTACCACAACCATTACATCTTTCTTCATCGATTTTAATTATTTTGCGTATCATTTGAATCCTCCTTCTCAATCTTAAATACATTCACTACGTCACTATCCGGACAGCAAAACCTTATTTCTCCATTACTCGCTTTAGGAACTTTACCCCCATATCGCAATATATCAACATAAGGAAACGCTACATGCATTGCCATCGGACAAAGTTTTCCTCTTTCTGTGTCAAAGTCAAAGGTATCACCAACTTTATGCCCCCTGTGGCATCCATACTCTCCTCTTCTTTCTACCAATGTGAGTTTTATTTTGGGTTTCAACCATATTACCTCCAATCTCAAATTTACTTTGACATTACGAATGCATTATAATATAATATTTAAAACAAGTCGGTTGTTTTTGCAACAAAGGAGTTATTTATGAAAAAATATATTGAAATATTAAAACGCACGCAACTTTTTTCGGGTGTTAGCGATACAGAAATATCTGCAATGCTAAATTGTCTACAGGCAAAATTACTTACATTCCAAAAAGGGGATTATGTATTCAGAGAAGGGGAACGTATTGATAACATCACTGTATTAGTGAAAGGAAAACTTCTTGTACAACATGATGACTTTTGGGGAAATCGAAACATCGTTAATGTAATACGAGTTGGAGAAATGTTTGGAGAAGCATATGTTGCTCCTGAAAGTGGAAGTTTGCTAAATGACGTTATTGCAGAAGAAGATAGTGCTGTAATTTTTTTTGACGTCCGCAGAATACTTACAGTATGCTCTACTGCTTGCCGATTCCATTCTATGGTGATACAGAATCTCTTCTTTGCAATCTCTGAAAAAAATCGAAAACTTGTGCAGAAAATAGGTCATATGTCTAAACGCTCCACACGCGCAAAACTTTTGTCTTATTTATCCGAAGAAGCCAAACGGCAAAATAGTAGCCATTTCACAATTCCTTTCACCAGGCAACAACTGGCAGATTTTCTCTGTGTTGACCGAAGTGCAATGTCAAATGAATTATGCAAAATGCGAGATGAAGGACTTTTGCAATTTGATAAAAATCAATTTACTTTACGATAAAAAACAGCCAATTCTCTCCCCCAAGAATTGGCTGCTCTCCTTATGCTTTCTTAAACTGTGCGTAAAATTCAAATAAACGCGTGCTTTTATATCTCGCCTCTCCTTCTTTTGTAATCTCTACCTTATATTGCTTCATTAATGCCTCTCTCTAAATGCCACAAACGCACTAGCTACATCCTCAACATTTCCGTTCTCTATATCGGCATATCCTTTTTCTAACTTTTGATGAATCTGTGTAACAGACATCATATCTGCATTCACTGAATTAGCTGCTTTTGGTAATACAATAGAAAAGGGAATTCCTCCTACTAATGATATTTGTTTTAAATAC
>JAXELM010000105.1:0-5205 GCA_034100525.1 Agathobacter sp. | reverse complement strand
AATAGTGATGAAGTAATTATTACTTCACCACTATTTGTAATGACGAAATCAAATAATCGGATTCTGATTTCTTATGAAATTGTGAACCGATCAATAATATCAGAAATCTTCTCTGCGCTTTCTGCATTTGTTTTTGAAATATTTCTTAAACGTTCTACAATTACAGTAGTACTTTCTGTCTTATCTACAATGTCCTTAACACCAATTTCATTCTGCTCTGATGCAGCCTGAATGGTCTCAATCTTGCCAAGCAATTCATTAATAAATTGTGCAAATGAATCTGCAATACTCTTGATTCCGTTAATATCTTCCTGCAACTTCTTAGCAGATTCAGTGTTTTCTTTTGAAGTACAAGAGAAGTCAGCAAACTGTGCAGATACCTGTTTTTCCAAGAATGAAATAATTTCATCAAAGCAACGGTTAATGTTTTCAATATTGCGATTTGTTTCTTTACAAATATCCTGAATGCTAGCAGCAGTATCCTTCGAATTATTCGCTAAATTGCCAATCTCATCTGCAACAACAGCAAATCCTCTTCCTGACTCACCGGCTCTGGCAGCTTCAATACTCGCATTCAAGCTTAACAAATTCGTTTGTGTTGTAATACTCATAATCTCTTCTGCCAATTCATTAATCTTTGTCAGTGATTTCAAGTTTGAAACAGCAGAATCAATATTCTGACGGTTTTCCTTAATATTATTCTCTGACATTTCAACCGAAGCACTTGATAACTTCTCAATGTTAATTACGCTATCATATAATACACTACTCTTATCGTATCCGGATTCAACCTGTTCTCTTAAGCGCTCAACATCGTTGTAAATCCTGTCAATATCGGAAGAAACACTAACAATGGAATCATTTGTAATATTGATACCGGCAGCTAACTCCTGTGTTGTAGCTGAATTGTCTGTCATATAGTGATTCAAAGTAACGGTTTCTTCATTCATCTGATTCGTTGCAAGATTCAATTCATCCGAACATTGCTTCAAAACACAAACCATTTCGTATAAGATATTTCTCAAGTTACTGATTTCCCTTGAAATATAACCAATCTCATTTTTATTATTCGCATATGGTTTCAATGTTGTATCTTCTGAAATATCAAGACTACCCAATCTGATAATTGACTTTGTAGCAACCTGTAATGGTTTTGTTACATAAGAAACCGCAGCAAAGGTTAATCCTACAATCAAGATAAATGCAATAATACAGATACCTAACAATACATTGCGATTGCGATTTGCAGAAGCATAAATATCACTTTCTTTCGCTGCAAGTACAACAGCCCATCCACGATCCTCAATTGCTACATACTTAACAAGAACGTTTTCTCCATTCTCATCTTTTGAACTAAATTCCGATGTTGGATTCCCATCTTTAACTCTCTGTATAACATCTAATAACATTGGATTCTCAACTTCTGTAGCGAGTAATTCTACATTCTCATCAAAGATATGCGTTCCGGTCTCAACATTAACCATGTAAAACTTCGCACTGTCAATTCCGCTTGCAACCGTTGTATCCAAAATCTTCTTTAACTGATCACTAAATACACCACCGCCAACATATCCAAGCGGATTACCGTTCTCATCCTTCACAAGCGAATACATTGACAAGCACAACTGACCGGTTCCCGGTGATACAATAATACCTGCATCATAAACTCCGTTCGGCGACTCTAGCATGGCATTTCTCAACTGCTCCAGTCTCTCACCTTCTCGTAATGTTTTACCAATTACCGCATCAACATGATAAGTCAAACAAGTAGAATTCCAGTTACCGACATATAAACCTTCCCAGTTATCCAGCAGACCAAAACACTCAACCGTATGCTTTTGTGCAGCCTTAAACGCCTCTTCGTCATCTTGATTCTTCAACAAATTGGCCACATCCGGAGAAGTACCAAATATACGTAGTGCTTCTTCACTATCCTTCACGAACTGGTTAATAATACTAACCTGTGAATTCAAATACGTATTCATGTTGTCAATTGCCTTTTCCCGCATTGACTCTGTCGCATTGTTGTTCGCTAACACAAAGAGCATACTCAATCCAAGCAATGTTACAAATGCCGCCACCAATGCAACAGACATATTCAATTTCAATTTTTTAAGTGAAAACATCGAAATCTCTCCCTTTAGCATCTTTTCTTTCGTATTTCGTCAAACACTGTTATTATTATATCACTTTTCCTCTATAAACAAAAGAAAATCATTTCCGATTTTTCAGTAAATTTACGGGAGTTTGACAGTTGAATAATGAAAAATGTACCTCAAAGCCTTGAAAATAGGCTTATTTTTTTGTCAACTTTTATGCTTTATAGTATAGTATTTTATGTTAATGTGTGGTGTAATAAGGCGTTAAGGGGGGGGATGCCTTATGAATTTACATATTACAAAATCTAAAAATGCTGAATCTTTTTACATTGCTAAATCTTATGTAAAAAGTAATGGAACCACATCATCTGTCATTGTTCGTAAATTAGGTACTCTTGCTGAACTTTTACCTGAGCATGGTCCAACCAGAGACGATGTTATTGCCTGGTGTAAAGAAGAATGCAGACTTGAGACTTTAAAATACAAAGAAGAAAAGAAAGAAAAATCTGTTCAAATAACTTTTCATGCGGACAGACAGCTTGATTACAATGATAAGAAATTATTTCAGGGCGGGTATCTCTTTGCGCAATCCGTTTACTACAAACTTCAATTAAATAAAACCTGCCGTAAAATTAAATCCAGACACAAGTATGAGTATGATTTGAATGCCATTCTGTCTGACCTTATATACAATAGAGTCCTCAATCCACAGAGTAAGCTGTCTGCTTATAAAGCAGCTCAGAATTACCTCGAAACACCTTCTTACGAGCTTCACGATGTTTATCGTGCCTTAAGTGTATTGGCTGAGGAAAGTGATTTTATTCAGTCTGAAGTATTTAAAAACAGCAGTTTTGTTACTGAACGGAATACTTCTATTCTCTACTATGATTGCTCCAACTTCTATTTTGAAATGGAACAGGAAGATGGTGACAGAAAGTATGGAAAAAGCAAAGAGCACAGACCGAATCCAATCGTACAGATGGGATTATTCATTGATGGAGATGGGATTCCACTGGCATTTTCTATTTTCCCCGGAAATCAAAATGAACAGACATCTCTAAAGCCTTTGGAGTCAAAGATTCTGCAACAATTCGGTTGTGATAAGTTCATTTATTGTAGTGATGCCGGTCTGGCTTCACAAAGTAATCGCAACTTCAATCACATGGGAAAACGGGCATTTATTGTCACTCAATCTATCAAAAAGCTTCGTAAGGAAGATAAGGAACTGGCTCTGAATGGAAAAAATTTCAGAAGACTGTCTGACCATAAAAAAGTTGATTTGAACAGCCTTGAAAAGGATGAGACAGATCAGCTCTACTATAAAGAAATTCCCTACACCAGTGGAAATCTGGATCAGCGTTTGCTCATAACATACTCTCCTAAATATGCTGCTTATCAGAAATCTATCAGAGATGCTCAGGTTGAACGTGCAAAAGCTATGATTCAGGACGGCTCCTACAAAAAGAACAGAAAGAACCCAAACGATCCGGCACGTTTCATAGACAAACTGGCTGCAACAAAAGATGGCGAAGCAGCTGATATCCATTATTATCTGGATGAGGAAAAAGTTTTAGAAGAATCCAGATATGATGGTCTATATGCAGTATGCACAGATCTTCTGGATGATGAAGTTGGAGATATACTAAAAGTAAGCGAAGGCAGATGGCAGATAGAGGAATGTTTCAGAATCATGAAAACGGATTTTTCAGCAAGACCAGTGTATGTTCAAAGAGAAGACCGTATCAAAGCTCATTTTCTGATATGTTTTCTGGCACTCTTACATTATCGGCTTTTAGAAAAACAGCTTGGTGAGAAATATACTTGTAGTGAAATACTTGAAAAACTAAGGGAAATGAACTTTGTTGATTTACAACAGCAGGGTTTTATTCCTACTTACACAAGAGATAAATTAACAGATGATTTACACGATGTTTGTGGTTTCAGAACCGATTACCAATTCATCAGTAAAAGTAAGATGAAAGAAATTCAAAAATTAAGTAAAGGACGATAGACATTACTAAAGACCGTGACAACGAAGAAAATCGCTGAAATGCTCTATTTATAAGCATCACAGCGATTTTTTTATTTTTCAGCTGTCAAAGACAGGATTTTAAGTGTATCAAAATGTTACAAAGTATTCAATTCATAATCCATTTTCTTTGTTTAACTTTCCATGGCTTGTTTACAGCTTCATCAACATATAGCCAGCATCATCTTTTCTACTTATGAACAACATTATATAGAGGTAACTGATGGAACAAATCTATACTGCAAATAGAATCGTGACCGTTAATGGTTCTGGTTTTCCGACACCCTCATTTCCATTTCTGCATATATCCTCTATAAGACTGTTTATCTTCTTTAAAGTTTTTCGTTCTTCCGTCTGCCAATAAATGTAATCCTTCAAAGAGCGTAGACAAATTGCTGCTTACGCTCTTTATTTTTTATATTGAATCTGAAAACTTATTAGCTGTTCTTTCAATCATCGAAGTAGAACACTTCTCCTTTTGCCTTATAAGGAAGTCTTGCTCCTTTTGGTAGCAGGTAAGCATGTTCGTGTTTAATGTCTAAGTGATCCTCTATTTCACCATCAGTGATTATCAGAATTGGCCCGTCTGCCGGAAAATCCTTTGCAGACTCCAAGGCATCGATACCCGGTTGGAGTACTGTACCACCTCGTCCTTTAATACATACCCTTCCGGCAATATCCTCAGGAGAAATATACCCAGCGCCATAGGCAGCAGCATCACAAAAGATCACTCTTGCAAAGGGAACGTCATGTGCAATGGAATAACTTGCAACGGAACCCAGTGCCTTACCAATCTCTTGTGCATCCATAGAACCGGAAGTGTCAATCACGACACCAAAGGTTCTGCTATCGACCGGAATGTCAGCAGTATGATAACTGGGTCTTGGAATATCAGGAGTACTTGCCTGTCTGCGGCTTGGTCTGTAATAAGTTCTGTGCTTTTCAAGTGGAGCAAAGTAGATATCAAACCACTTTGCCGGAGCTACATCCCATGGAATCGGTGGCATTGACAAAGCTCTGATTTCTTCCATCAGTCCGGCAGGAATCAACCCTCGCCCGGAACTGACATGATATTCT
>JAXELM010000074.1:0-6168 GCA_034100525.1 Agathobacter sp. | reverse complement strand
GGCGAATATGAGCGACAGCGTCACTTATAGATATCATAGGCGAATTATTTAGAGCCTCTTAACGCGAGGACATAAACGCACAAAATATATTACTATCCCCTCAAATCATATATACAACTACAATAGTCCCATCTCCCATAGTGCCTCAACTCATGTCCTCGATAACCTGTAATGCGGTTGCCACCCCCACCGCGATAAACAAAAATTTGTTTTACGGACATCATTGTGATATACTTAACCCGCATCATGCAACATATATTAGATAACATGTATTTGCACAAACAGGAAGCCAACACTGTAGATTTGGAGGAAAAAGACATGGAATATTCAGAATTAATTGCTTCACGAAGAAGCATTCGCTCTTTTAAAGAAAATGTAAGCATCACACGAAAGGAACTCGAAGAAATAATATGTTGTGCCCAGCAGGCACCTACATGGAAAAATTCTCAGACTGGAAGATACTACATTATCACCTCTGATGAAGTTAGAAATGATTTTCTTCAAAAGGCACTGCCAGAAGGAAACAGACTAAAATGTACAAATGTACCAGCACTTATTGTCACGGCATTTGAGAAAAACTGCTCTGGATTTACTAATGAAGGTACTCCTGAAAATGAGCTTGGTAACGAATGGGGAGCATATGATTTAGGTCTTCAGAATGCACAGCTTATTCTGAAAGCCCGTGAGCTTGGATACGACACACTAATCATGGGAATACGAAACAGTGATGAAATAAGAAAGCTTCTCGCTGTACCGGCAAATCAGGAGATTGTTGCTGTAATAGCAATAGGTAAGAGAGTATCTGACCCAGCCACTCCACCACGCAAGGATGTAGAAGAAATCACGAAATTCTATTAACAGCCGCGCTTTATAGTCTTACCAAAATATAGAATTACTAAAGTATAGAATTACTAAAGTATAGAATCACAGAAATAAAATCTATAAGAAGGTCCATATATCCATGACAAAAAAACAATTAGCACTAGAAGTAATCAATAGATTAAAAAAAGAATATCCTTACACCGACTGTACTCTCGATTATGATGAGGCCTGGAAATTACTTGTAAGTGTAAGACTTGCTGCTCAATGCACTGATGCTCGAGTAAATGTTGTAGTACAGGGACTGTATAAGAAATTTCCAGATATCGAAGCACTTGCGAATGCTGATGTCGCAGAGATTGAGGAAATTGTTCGTCCATGTGGACTTGGAAAAAGCAAGGCTCGTGATATAAGTGCGTGCATGCGCATGCTCCGCGACGAATTCAATTGCAGGGTACCGGACAATATGGATGACCTGCTAAAGCTTCCCGGAGTAGGAAGAAAAAGTGCTAACTTAATCATGGGAGATGTATATGGACAGCCAGCTATTGTTACAGATACGCACTGTATTCGTCTTTCAAACAGAATAGGACTAGTAAATGGAATAAAGGATCCAAAGAAAGTCGAAATGGCTCTTTGGAAAATAATTCCACCAGAAGAAAGCAACAATTTCTGCCATCGACTGGTGGATCACGGTCGCGCCATATGTACAGCACGTACTCAACCATTCTGTGACAAGTGCGTACTGAACGATATATGCAAACACAATATATAACATGTCAATTCTTAACCATTGAGCATTATTGTAAACAAATAATACACAATAGTATATATTTTATGCGTTATAGATTATAGATTGTAAGTTATTAAATATATTCTATATGCCAGAATTCTTTATGCCAGAATTCTTTATGCTAGAATTCTTTATTATTCATTATCCTATAACTAATTGCAAAGGATAACAGTGTTGCCACTATAATAAATATAATACTGCCAACAAGCACCTGTACCTCCGTTATACTTTGCAGTTTTTCAAATAAGGACTCAAGTGGTAAATCCAACATCTCTACTGCTTTTTTCACTCCAATACCCACAATCATTACAATGCCCATAACTGAAATCAGCACAATTCTGCTTTTTTCAGAACCATACTTAATCTGAACAGGTATCATAATATCCATAATAAAGAGAACTATCGGTAACATAATAGCAGCCTCCATAAGCAAGTCCTCAGTGACAACCGTAACCTGCTTATACTGGTTCTCGCAAATACATATAACCACTGAAAAAATCCATGCCACAACACCACAAATGCTGCACAAAATGTATTTCTCCACTACATAGCTTTGACGGGTAATCGGCAATGTCATAAGAAAAGAGAAACCATTATCAAATTCATCATAACTTATCGTGCTCACAGCAAGAATAAGAAGACAAAATGTAGTATATCCGACTACAAATGTTCCTCCAGTTGAAAAACCAAGGATAACTGCAATTACAAGAAACATCACAATAGCCTGCTTTCGCTGTAGCAAAATTCTTAAATCCTTATCAAATAATCCTGCCATTTTATCTACCTCCCGTCATCAAAAGAATCAGCTCATCAATATTGCCATTTTCCACTACCGCTTTGGGATAATTCTCTATATAATACTGCTTTTGATTAGTCAGACACACATATCCATAGTTTACTTTCTTACTTGAAAGAAAATATCTCTTATCAATTGCTTCGTAATCATTCTCATCCACTTTTACAAGTGCATAACTACTCATAATATTGTCTATTTCCTCATGTAAAAGCAGCTTACCATCATGTATGAGATAAATGTCATCACATAAGCCCTCAAGGTCAGATGATATATGCGACGAAATAAGAATACTTCTGCTTTCATCCTCTGCCATGTATTGCCTCAACATATCAAGTATCTCATTTCTCGCCTCAACATCAAGTCCCGCAGTGGGTTCATCGAGAATAAGAAGACGCGCCTCATGGCTTATTGCAACAAGCACTCGAAGCTTAGCCTTCATTCCGGTAGAATAGTCCTTAATCTGCTTGCCAGTTGGAAGTCCAAGCTGTTTGCATTTGTCAAAAAAGAAATCCTTTTTAAAACGTGGATACATTTTCCCAAGAATTCCTGCTATATCCTTTGCCGATAAATACATGCTGAATCCAGACTCTGCCAGTGCTACGCCTATGTCACACTTATCACTCTGCGTAAGCGATTCGACATCTTTACCGAATACTTTCACGCTCCCGGATGTAGGCTTTATTAATCCAAGTATTGATTTAATCATAGTACTCTTTCCAGCACCATTCTTACCAATCACGCCTGTAATAACACCATCAGGTATCTCCAATGAAATATCAAGACAAAAATCTCCATATTGTTTCACAAGCTTATCTATCTCTACCATGTCTCATCCTCCAAAATAATCTCCACTATCTCTCTTATTTCATCTGCCGTCATTCCCACATTCTTCGCCTTTACTATTGCACTTGTAAAGTCATCCTCTACGGCTTTGCGGCGGGCTTCAACAGCAAGCTCTTTATCAGTGGCTGCAACGAAGGTTCCCTTTCCATGCACGGTAACGACAAAGCCTTCCTCTTCTAGTCTGTCATATGCTTTCTTGACTGTAAGAGCACTGATTTTGAGTTCTGCCGAGAGAGTGCGAACAGAAGGCAGTGCCTCGTTCTCCGAAATTTCTCCGGCAATTATCTGATTCTTCACCTGATCAACTATCTGCTCATAGATAGGTATCATCGATGAATTATTAAGTATTATATGCATATCTTTTACCTCTTCATATGAAATCCCATGTGATTTATAAACAGTGTATAACAGTTTATAACTGTTGTCAAGTGTTATATACTGTTTATCATCAAAAATGTGCACCAAGATAATTGCGGCTCTTAAAGACACCAAAAAAGGAAGGCATTTGAATCATATCAATTTGCCTTCCACTTTCTATGACTTTTCACATGTCAATGGGCTATCTTCATATTCTTTGTTGCCACCACATTCACACCTGTTCCGGCAACATTTTCAACTAGTACATCGCCAATTCTGACTGGTGGATTTACCTCCACGTCCTTTAATGCATTTACCACATCGAAAATCATATTCTTGGGTATATCCTCCTGCGTCTTGCATGAAACCATGCCTCCATATGCACCGGCTACGCGGACTGTTGAAGTGACGATTCGCGTAGGATTAGTCACTTCTTTTCTAGCATATGCATCTCCTCTAGGGCATGTATTTCCTGATACGGATACCACTTGTTCATTTTCAATTTGTACACTAAGACTGCAACCTAACGGGCAGCCTATACATGTAAGATTTCTTGTCTCCATATCAGCCCTCCTCAATTCGAATAGTAATTCTGTCGACATCAGCAAACTCTGATAATTTGCTCTTGCTTATAATAACCTGCTCCATCTCCCCCGGAGCCATAACCGGACGCTTTCTTCTTGCCACTTCTGTATCTCCGAAATAGGTCACTATAGAACAGTTCTTATAGACATCGCCCACTCTGAATCTGACAGTTAGATTATCCTCCATTTCAGTCGGACGAATAAATGTTGGAACCGTGTATCTCACTCCACCCTCAGGCACGATTTCAACCTGTTTTGCTGCTTTGTTCGAGCCATTTAAAATATATGCTGCTGCATTTTTGCCTGCTGATGCTGCCTCCTGTGAGACATAATCCACAAGGTCATGTACATGAAGTACATTGCCACATGCGAAAACGCCATCAACACTAGTCTCAAGACTATCATTTACAATGGGACCGGAAGTCACAGTACTGAGTGCTACACCTGCACTTCTACTAAGTTCATTCTCTGGTAAAAGACCACAGGAAAGCAAAAGCGTATCACACTCATACCGTATCTCTGTTCCCGGTATCGGCTTTCTGTCTGCCCCAACCTGTGCAATCGTAACAGCCTCAACACGCTCTTTTCCCTCTATATCTACCACAGTATGACTAAGCTTAAGTGGTATTCCAAAATCATCAAGGCACTGGACTATATTTCTCTTAAGACCACCTGAGTATGGCATCAACTCTGCTACCACTTCCACTTTTGCACCCTCTAGCGTCATACGCCGTGCCATAATAAGTCCGATATCACCTGAACCAAGAATAACTACCTTCTTCCCCGGCATGTATCCTTCCATATTTACAAGACGCTGCGCTGTGCCGGCTGAGTAAATTCCAGCAGGACGATATCCCGGAATATTAAGTGCGCCGCGGCTTCTCTCACGACATCCCATCGCAAGAATTACAGCTTTTGCCTCAATTTCAAACATTCCGTCAGTCCTGTTCATCGCAGTAACCTTTTTGTCTCCCGATTCTAGAACAGATATATCCATCACCATCGTATTTATTTTGTATTCGATTTGTCTCTTGCAAACCTCATCTATGTATCTAGCCGCATATTCAGGTCCGGTCAGTTCTTCTTTAAATGTGTGAAGTCCGAATCCGTTATGTATGCACTGATTTAGAATTCCACCAAGCTCTTTATCTCTTTCAATAATAAGTATACTCTCTATTCCGTTGTCCCTTGCTGATACAGCTGCTGCAAGTCCAGCAGGTCCGCCACCAACAATTACCAGATCATAATTATTCATTTTGTCCCTCCTGGATTTCTTTGTTTATTCCCACTACATAAGTTGATTTACCACCGTTCTTAGTTATGTCAAACATACTCAGTGGAACCTCTCTCTCTAAGATTTCCATGGTTCTCGGCGAACAAAAGCCAGCCTGACATCTGCCCATGCCTGCGCGTGTCCTGCGCTTTATTGCATCAAGAGAGCGCGCTCCAAGCGGACGATGAATCGCATCCATTATCTCGCCTTCTGTAATCATCTCACAGCGACATATAATATTCCCATACTCTGGTTTATCTTTTATAAGCTTATTTCTTTCTTCCATTGAAAGCGTATCCGGTCTTAGGATTCCTTTTCTAACTGGAATAAAACAGTCATTTTCCTTTAAATCAAGCTTCTTTGCAATTAATTCTGCAAGCATTTCACCGATTGCAGGCGCAGACGAAAGTCCTGGTGATTCTATTCCTGCCGCATTGTAAAAGCCTTCTGCATCCGATGCTTCGCCAATTACAAAATCATCCTCCTTCTCATGAGCGCGAAGTCCTGCAAAAGAAGTAATCACATCTCTATATGGGATATTTCTGACACTCAGCTCGCTCTTTTCATACAAAGATGCAAGCCCCTCTGCAGTTGTATTTACGCCTTCTTTATCTTCAATATCATCAGCGGTCGGACCAACAAGCAGATTTCCATGAATAGTAGGAGTAACCAGAACACCTTTACCCATCTTGGATGGAAGCTG
>JAXELM010000271.1:0-18491 GCA_034100525.1 Agathobacter sp. | reverse complement strand
GATGTTTTTCCCATATATATTGAATAATGATGAACTTAGTGTTGAATTCGAATCACAAATGACATATCAGATTATGAGATATTATGAATCTTCTGAAGAAGCAGATTTTATTGTTGAGAGATTAAATGAAATTGATTTTTCGATTTTGGATAAATCTGCGAGACAGTATTTGATGGATATGCTAATCATGAACAGACAGTATGATTTTGCATACGAGTTAATATCCCAGTATGGAATAGACCAGATTAGTTCAGCGTCTAAAGTCTCACTGGCTAGTCATATGATAGAAGGAAATGGTGAAGAGGATGAAAACCTTTTACGTATATGTGAGCAGACTTTTATTTCTGGTAAATATAATGACAGAATACTTTCATATTTGGCGGAGTTTTATAATGGACCGACTGATGTTATGAGAAAAGTATGGGATGTATCAAAAGAGTATGACATAGATACTTTTGAGCTGGAGGAGAGAATTCTTGTGCAGATGATGTATTCGGATGCATATTTGCCGAAAGCAGAGCAAGTTTTTTATAATTACTATGAAAATGGTGGGCGTGAACTTGTTGTTTTGGCGTTTCTTAGTGATTGTGCTCACAAGTATTTTGTACATGATGCGGAGTATGAGAAGACTATTTTTGATATAATTCAATCTCGTTATGAATTTGGATTAGAGTTAAATGATGCTTGCAAGCTTGGACTTTTGAAATATTTATCTGAGCTTTCGAGCAGAAGTGATGTGCAGTTTAAAATAGAAGATGAACTTCTTGCTGAATATACTTGTCGAAACATGAATTTTGCATTTTATAAAAAGCTTGATAGAGAATTAATTCTGAAATATCACTTATATGACAAAGTGTTCTTAGAATATCGTACAAGCCCTCACAGCCATGTTGTTCTTCATTACAGCAGGGATGAGGATGGCGAGGAATTTACGACTGAGGATATGTTTGATGTATATGAAGGTATTTTTGTAAAGCCTTTTGTATTGTTCTTCGGAGAGATGATTCAATATTACATCACTGAGGAGAAGGACAATCAGGTAGAAGTGACAGAGAGCAACAGAATTTCAAATAATGATGTATATAGTGAGAAGGATCAAAGCAGGTATAATCTGATTAATCAGATGCTTATCTCTACTACATTACAGGATGAGATGTCACTATATAAGAATATGAAACAGTATTCGGGTTTTGATGAGGTGACCAGGAAAGTATTTAAAATCTTATAGTAAGGAATAGACGGATGGAACAGCAGAAGAAATCATTTGTATATCTTGGTATAGACATTAATGATAAATATGCCATGGTAAGTTATTTTCAATCGAATATGGATGAGCCTGAGACGGTTGGAACTGTTGCTGGCAGCGAAGTGTTCCAGATACCGTTGGTTCTGGCAAAGAGAAAGGATCTTGGACAGTGGTATTACGGTGAAGAGGCGAAGAAGAAAGCCAAAAATCAGGATATGATATTCGTAGATTCTTTGTTACAGCGTGCAGTTGCTGGAGATAAAATTGTTATTGAAGATGAAAAGTACGATGCGGATGAACTTTTGGCATTATTTCTAAAAAAGATAATGTCACTTCCGTATAAGCTTGGAAAAGTAGTTGCATATGACAAATTGGTCATTACTGTTGATCGTCTCACAAAGGAAAATATGGATATGTTCTGGAAAATTGCGCCAAGACTTGGGCTTTCATCAGAACAGTTTATGGTTATAGATCATAAAGAAAGCTTTTATTATTTTACGCTTAGCCAGGAGAGTTCACTTTGGATTCATGACGTTTTTTTATTTGAATATGAGAAGAATTCTATGAGTTATCTCTGGCTGAAGAGGAATTCGAGGACTACACCTCAGGTGATATCAATTAACGAAAGCGCGAAGCAGGCTTTTATGGGTGATCAGGATGAAGAATTTCTGAGATATCTGCAAAAAGCATTTGAGAACAAAATTGTTTCAACAGCATATCTTGTTGGAAATGGATTTGACGGTGAATGGATGAAGTCCTCATTGGCATATCTGTGTCGTGGCAGGCGTGTGTTTATGGGAATGAATCTGTATTCAAAAGGTGCCTGTTATGCTGCCGCAGCAAGAATGAATGAGGATGAATGGGCGTTCATTTATATGGGTGAAAATGAAATGAAATTCAATCTTAGCCTTAAGGTCAGAGATAAAGGCGAGCTTGCATTTTATAATCTGATTAGTGCAGGAAAAAACTGGTTTGAGATTAGTGGTGAATGTGATGTGCTTTTGTCAGATACAACGGAGATAGATTTTTGGAAACAGTTGCCAAACAGCAGGGAGGCAGTTATTGAATCGCTTGAGCTTACAGATATACCGGATAGACCTGACAGAACAACCAGGGTACATATAACAGCAAAACCAATAGCGGATAACAAGATTGACATAACAATCAAAGATATGGGTTTTGGAGAGTTATACAGAGGTACAAATAAGGTGTGGCATTATACGATGTCTGTTTAGGAGGAGAATATGGGCGAATTATTATTATGCAATCAGCCAATTGCCAAAATCCCATATTATATAGAGGGGATTTCTATAAATGTATATTCTCTTGAAGAATTGTGTTTTTATATTCTAAATAACACATTTTTAATCGACAGAGATTTTGTAAATGAGGAACTGTGCACTTGGATTGAGATGCAGATGAAGAATCCGAAGCTTGCTATACAGCTTCGGGAGATTATGCAGGAAAATTGCTCTATAGAACAATTTGTACTTCCGATACTGGATTCGTGTTCGTATTGTACAAAAGAGGAAAAGAATCAGATTGTTCTCGAACTCAAGCTTTTAGAAGAAAAGTCAGATTTTGAATGTAATAAAATAAAAGCAGACAAGCTGATGGAGAAAGAAAAATACTTAAGTGCAATATATGAATATAAGAGGCTTTTAACTTCGGATGACATTGATTTGGAAAATGATATTCTGGTAGGCAATATCTATCATAATTTAGGGACTGCATATGCCAGATTGTTTCTTTTTGAAGAAGCGATAAAAGCCTATTCTAAAGCATATTCTCTTAACCAGAATAAGGAGTCGTTGAAGGAATGCCTTATTGCATATCGTTGTAACCATGACGAAAATGGTTTTGAGAAAATGGCAAGAGAAAATTTGTTATCCGAGATGGAAATTCTGGAAATAAAAAATGAATTGTCGATTGCAAGCAGGAATGAAAATACTATAGAGTTTGAAGAAAAACTTGAAGCAATAGCGTTATTAGAGGATAGAGATAAGACCAAATATAATGAGCAGATTTCTAAAATTATATTTGGCTGGAAAGAACAGTATAGAAGAATTAACAGGGTGTAAAATGATTTTTTCTAGATTATTTGGGCGAAAAAAATATCAGGTAGAAGATGAATATGTTGAGCAGGAAAGCCGTTATGTTGCGCTCGAGGATGCAGGTGATACCAAACTGCAGGTTGTACATTTGTGTGAACAATTAATTGAAACGGCAAAAGACTACGAGGACGCAAGAGAAGAGTATGAACTGGTGACAAGTTATTTAAATGATATCCAGATTATAGAGGAATTGCCGGAGAATTCTAAAAGTGAAATTATCAGCGTCGCAACAAATGTATCAAAATTAAATAAAGCGCGAGATGAATTTTTGCAAACAGAACAAAAGCTTTCAGATGCACAATTTGCACAGATGCAGGAGTTAGAAAATGAGATTCCAAATAAAATTAACCGCTTAAAAGAAAATGAGGCAGATTTAGAAAAAGTAAATAAAGACCTTAATTATTTAGAAGGAGAAAAAATGCGCTGGAAGATTGATAAAGAAGATTGTATACAACAGCAGAAACAGTTGAGAAATATTGCTGTTATTTTACTCGTTTTCTTTACACTCTCAGCAGTGCTTTTATTACTGACTTCACTTATGACTGATATAAATACACAGCTTATGATGATTATAATTGCGTTTGTTGCAGTTTTAATTGGTACATATGTTTTTTTGAAATATCAGGAATGCAACCATGAGATAAGACAAAGTGAGGTTAATTGGAATCATGCTGTTACATTGGAAAATCGCGTCAAAATAAGATATGTGAATATTAAGAATGCGGTTGACTATACATGTGAGAAGTTTCATGTAAGAAATGCACGGGAATTAAATGAAAATTATGAGAAATATTTTGAAATGGTACGTGAACGTGAAAAATTCAAGCGTACAAACAGTGATTTAGACAGATATAATAATAGTCTGGTAAATCTTCTGTCTGCTCATAATTTGTATGATTCAAGGGTATGGATAAACTATTCGAATGCATTAATAAATCCCAAAGATATGGTAGAGCTTAAGCATGACTTACTGACAAGGAGACAAAAGCTTCGAAACCGAATGGAATACAGTGTTGATAGAATGACTGAGTTTCGAAGAGATATCCTGCTACATAAGAATGAATTGGGAGATGAGGTTGAAAAAGTAAATAGTATTCTTAAAAAGATTGCACAAATAAATACTAATATTTAAAAGATTTGTTTTTAACAAATCTTTTTTTTATGCATAAATTATTACAAAAAAAGGTAATTAGTATGGATATGCAAAATCAGTATCTTGCTATAGCAAATGTATTATGGCAACAATTTGACAAAACTTATGAACCGGATAAAGCATTAAAGATAGGAACAATCTTTCCTGAACTTGACAAACCATTTGTTGGAAGAAAACATATGGAAGGCGGTAACTATAAATGGCAAAAATGAATACAAATATGAACAAAAAACAGATGAGAGACTGGATATACCGTCTTGGTTTTTGTGCAGATGATATGCAATTATATCTTGATACACATTACAATGATCAAGAGGCAATAGAGTATTTTAATCAGTGTAATGAATTGCTTTCTAAGGCGAGGATGGAATATCAGCAAAAGTATGGTGCGCTACTGATTGGTGAAAGACAAACAGATAATGAGTGGGATTGGAATAAAGGCATGATGCCATGGGAAGGAGATTGCGATTAATGTGGAGATATGAAAAAAGATTACAGTACCCGGTAAATATAAAAGAACCAAATGCAAAAATTGCTAAGATTATTATATCTCAGTATGGTGGTCCTGATGGTGAGATGGGAGCTTCTATGCGTTATCTGTCACAGAGATATTCAATGGAGAATAGACGAGTTGCAGGATTGCTTACCGATATCGGAACGGAAGAACTTGCCCATCTTGAGATAGTGGCGGCTATTGTCAGGCAGCTGACAAGAGGACTTAGTGCAAAGCAATTAGAGGAAGCAGGCTTTGCTCCATATTATGTGGATCATACTGCAGCAATCTGGCCACAGGCGGCAGGTGGAATACCATTCAATGCATGTGAATTTCAGTCAAAGGGGGATACAATTACAGATCTGACAGAGGATTTGGCGGCTGAACAGAAGGCACGTACAACTTATGATAATATACTTCGACTTGTAAAAGACCATGATGTATGTGACCCAATAAGATTTTTGAGAGAACGGGAAATTGTTCATTTTCAGAGATTTGGAGAAGGTATCAGATTAGTACAGGATGAATTGGACAGCAAAAATTTCTATGCATTTAATCCACAGTTTGATTGACACAGTTATTTTGATTATTTATAATGTAGCATAGTAATTTAGATAAAAGGAGACAAAATACAATGAGTAAAATAAGAACAAGATTTGCTCCCAGTCCTACTGGAAGAATGCATGTCGGTAATTTGAGAACTGCTTTATATGCATATCTTATTGCAAAGCATGAGGGTGGAGATTTTATTCTTAGAATAGAAGATACAGATCAGGAGCGTCTGGTCGAGGGCGCAGTTGATATAATTTACAGAACATTACAAAAAACAGGACTTGTTCATGATGAAGGTCCGGATAAAGATGGTGGTGTAGGACCATATATTCAGAGTGAGCGTCAGGCAAATGGTATTTATTTAGAGTATGCAAAGAAACTCATTGAAAAAGGAGAAGCATACTACTGTTTCTGTGACAAAGAAAGATTAGAAAGCTTAAGAACTGAAGTGGCTGGCAAAGAGATTTCCATTTACGATAAACATTGCCTGCATTTATCAAAGGAAGAGGTTCAAGAGAAGCTCGATGCAGGAATACCATACGTCATTCGTCAGAATAACCCTACAGAAGGAACTACTACATTTGAAGATGAGATATATGGAGATATAACAGTTGATAATTCGGAACTTGATGATATGATACTTATCAAATCAGATGGCTTCCCAACTTATAATTTTGCCAATGTAGTAGATGATCATTTGATGGGAATTACACATGTGGTTCGTGGCAATGAATATTTATCATCATCACCTAAATATAATCGTTTATATGAGGCCTTTGGGTGGGACGTTCCGGTATATGTTCACTGCCCACTTATTACTGATGAATCACATCAGAAGTTATCGAAGAGAAGCGGTCATTCTTCGTTTGAAGATTTAATTGAGCAGGGCTTCTTGACAGAGGCAGTTGTTAATTTCGTTGCTTTATTAGGCTGGAGTCCGGCAGATAATCAGGAGATTATGTCACTGGATGAACTTATTGAGAAATTTGATTATCATCATATGAGTAAATCACCAGCAGTATTTGATTTTACTAAGCTAAAATGGATGAATGGTGAGTATATCAAGAAGATGGATTTTGACGACTTTTATATTATGGCAGAACCATATATCAAGGAAGTTGTCACAAAAAACTACGATTTAAAGAAGATTGCCAAAATGGTTCAGACACGAATAGAGATTTTTCCTGATATCAAAGACCATATCGATTTCTTTGAAGAATTGCCTGAGTATGATGTGGCAATGTACACACATAAGAAGATGAAGACTAATTCAGAGACATCACTTGAAGTTCTCAGCGAAGTTTTACCTATACTTGAGGCTCAGAGTGATTACTCAAATGACGCTTTGTATGCGACATTATGCAAATATGTAGAGGAAAAGGGCTGTAAAAATGGCTATGTAATGTGGCCGATTCGTACAGCTGTTTCAGGAAAGCAGATGACTCCTGGTGGAGCGACAGAATTAATGGAAGTACTTGGTAAAGAGGAATCTATCGCTCGAATCAAAAAGGGTATAGAGCTTCTTTCTAAATAAAGGAAATATATGAAGTTTAACAAATCTCAAACATGCGCCATCTCACATAAAGATGGCGCAATGCTCGTTTTAGCTGGTCCGGGAAGCGGAAAAACAGCCGTTATCACCAATAGAACAAAGAATTTAATAAATGAATATAAGATTTCGCCTTCAGATATACTTGTAATTACTTTTACAAAAGCGGCAGCAATTGAGATGAAGGAACGTTTTGTGACTCTTATGAATGGACAAAACTGTAATGTCACTTTTGGTACATTTCATGCCATATTTTTTATGATTCTAAAATGTGCATATGGATTTAACTCTTCTAATATTGTAAATGAAGAAGTACGATATCAGTATATGCGAGAGATTATATCGAATTATAATCTTGATTATAAAGATGAAGGCGAATTTATAAATGATATTTTTTCAGAGATAAGTAAAGTTAAAAATAGCCGGATTAAATTAGCAAATTATTATTCAAGTAATTGTGGTGAAGAGATTTTTAGAAATATATACAAGGATTATGATGACAGACTGAGAAGAAATCGACTGATAGATTATGATGATATGCTCACTTATACATATGAGCTGTTTTTAGAAAGAAAAGATATTCTTAGTGCATGGCAGAATAAATATAAATATATTCTTATAGATGAATTTCAGGATATTAACAGACTTCAATATGAGATAATAAAGATGCTTGCAAGGCCGAGGAATAATTTGTTTATAGTAGGTGACGATGATCAGTCCATATATAGATTTAGAGGTGCAAGTCCTGACATAATGCTAAATTTTACAAAGGATTATCCTAAAGCCAAGACAGTTTTACTTGATACAAACTATCGGTGTGGCAGATATATCGTTGAGACTTCAAAGAATCTTATTTCACATAATATTAATCGCTTTAAAAAAGAAATTATTGCAAATAAAAAGGATGATACTCCGGTTAAATATATTACTTTTGAAAATCGAAAAGATGAGAATCTGTATATTATAAAACTTATTGATGAGATTATTGAAAACGGTGGGAATCTGAGTGATATAGCTGTATTGTATCGCACCAATATGCAGCCAAGAGCATTGTTAGATCAGCTTATAACATATAATGTACCATTTAAGACAAAAGACAGAATGTTTAATTTGTATGAACACTGGATTGCTAAAGATATAATGACGTATATACGTATATCCAAGGGGAGTAGAAAACGGGCAGATTTCGTGCAGATAATGAACAGACCAAAGCGATATATAAGCAGGAATTCATTGTGTGATAGTGAAGTTGCTTTTGACGAGTGGATTAAAATGTTTGATGAACAGCCATGGATTGCTGAAAGAATAGAGAAGCTTGAGGCTGATATGAAAATGATATCTAAAATGAATCCATATGCGGCTATAAATTATATCAGACGTGGAATTGGTTATGAAGACTATCTGTCAGAATATGCAGAATATAAAAACATTAATAAAGAAGAACTTACCGATATACTTGATGAAATCCATTACAGTTCAAAGGGGTATAAAACACTTGAAGAATGGCAGATGCACATTGACAGATACACTGAAGAATTAAAAAAAGTTGCAAGTAAAAGAGAAAATAACAGTGAAGCTGTAACGCTGGCAACACTTCACAGTTCAAAGGGGCTGGAATTTGAAAATGTATTTATTATAGATGCAAATGAGGGGGTTATGCCTTATAAAAAAGCAGTGTTAGAACAGGATATAGAAGAGGAAAGACGTTTATTCTATGTTGGAATGACTCGTGCCAAGAACAAATTGTATATATGTTCTGTTAATTCTATAAGAGATCAGGATTCAAAGATATCGAGATTTGTGGAAGAATCAAAGAATGCAAAAAAATAAGAGTTCGAAAGAACTCTTATTTGTCATTTAATCAATTGAGTCATACATTTCTTCGTCTAATATTTCGTCAAAACGATCTGCTGCGATATCATACTCTTCAGGGTCATCGATATATTCAACAGATGGAAGTCCATCCTCGTCCTCGAAGTATCTGTAAAGATATACATCACCATTTGCGTTATCTTCGCCATTTGCATCAAGTGGAAGAAGTGCGATGTAGTCATTTTCACAAGCTTCAAAGATTGTCAGAATTCTACATTCAACTTCGCCATCATCGAGTTCAAGAGTAACTCTGATATCGTCGATTTCGTCTTCAGTAACTGGTGTAATATTTGATTCTTTTGCCATAAATAACCTCTCTTAAATTATTGCTTCTACATAAATATCAGGATGTTCCTCAAGATTCAAAAAGCTGTTGTTATCCTTTAATTGTACGATTGGTCGTGTAAGCTGGTTGTTTATATAAATAATTCGACCTACTTGTCCATTACTGAGCAGTATATCGCTATTAAGGTATGATGTAGCTATTTTTTCTAAAAAAAGATAAATGAACTTAGGGTGGTATTTTCCCAATCCCTCCTGTTCGAAATTAGCTATAACATCAAATGGACAAAGTGCGCCACGATAACATCTGGCAGATGTCATTGCATCATACACATCAGCTATACAAACGATTGATTCAAAATCATCAAGCTGTTCACCGGAATATCCATATGGATAACCTGTTCCGTCATATCTTTCGTGATGAAGAAGAACTGCTTTTTTTATTCTATCATCAATATCCTGATTTTGAACAATTCCATAACCGAATTCAGGATGCTTTTTGATGAATTCGTATTCCTGAGCTGTGAGTTTGCCCGGCTTAAGTAAAATATCTTTTGGAATCTGACATTTACCGATATCGTGAAGTAATCCTGCCAGTGTCAGAGTATCCAAATCCTCTTTTGACATATTCACCCAGGTACCTATCAGTCTGGAGATAATTGAGACATTGATGCAGTGTGCATATGTTGAGTCATCAATCTGTTTCATGGAATGCAGCATTCCAAATAAAGAATATGTAGTCGAATTCTGTTCAAACAATTCAACTGTATCAGTGATGAGTTTAGGCTCATCAATCGGTATATTTTTTAGAATAATATCATTAAAATTATCCTCGAGTACAGCTACATTTTCTATATATTGTTTCTGAAATATTTCGAATTCACGTGAGGAAAGAAGTCTTACCATATGAGTACGTTCAATTTCGGATTTTTTGTTAATAGACTCTTTTGTTTCTTCAGGGATTTGCTCTACATCAATTATTTTGATTGATTCAATTTTATAATATACCAAATGAGAAATCATTTGCCGCGTAAGGCATGAGTTGGATGAAACGATTAATTGTCCATTCTTGGAATATACGTTCTCAGCGACTACCATACCTTGTTTAAGACTTGAGGTTTCGACTGATTTCATTGATTATTTCCCTCCAAACTTTATATGCTTTATTATAAATCATATAAAATGTTTGTCAATTACTTTAAAGATATGTATAATTGTATTAATCACAGTAGATAGGCGGTAGAACATGAAATATACTATAAAAGAAGGCGATTATGTGAGAATGGGTGTCGTTAAGCATGAAAATGAAGTGGTATTTACATTTGAGGGCGAAAAAGAGGACACTTGTAATCTCGTTTTGATGAATAAAACTAATCATAAAAAGACAGTAATAGAGGTTCCGAATCGGTATTGTCTTGGTTCTCTTCGTTCTATATCAGTATCTGATATTGATATGGACAAGTTTGTATATTATTACGAGATAAATGAAAAAAAGAAAAATGACCCGTACGCTACCAAGATTGTTGGTAGAGAAAAATGGAACAATAGAAATAGAATAGATAATTCGTATGAAGTCTATAGTGCTGTTGAAAAACGAGAATTTGATTGGGGGAGTGATGTTGCGCCAGAGATACCGAAGCAGGATATGATTTTATACAAAGCACATGTAAGAGGTTTTTCTAAGTCACAGAAGGGATTGCATAAGAAAGCGGGAACTTTTAGTGCAATAACAGACCGAATTGCTTATTTAAAGGATCTGGGATTTACAAGCTTGGAGCTCATGCCTGTATACGAGTTTGAGGAGATTGATATTCCGGCTCAGGCTGGTATACCGCAATATATTAACTGGAAGGTTGAAGAGGAAGACAACATACTTCCGGAAGAAAAAATTGAAGCTCCTTCAAAGGTGAATTACTGGGGATATGGTTCAGGTGATTATTTTGCAATCAAGACATCATATGCATGTGATACAAAGAATGCTGCGGCAGAGTTTAAGGAATTAATAAAGTCCTTACATGCCAATTCAATGGAATGTATTTTGGAGTTTTATTTTGATAGTGATACTAATCACAATCTTATCCTGGATGTGCTTCGTTATTGGGTATATGAATATCATGTAGATGGATTTCATTTACTTGGAGAAAATATTCCAATTACTGCGATTGTCCAGGATGTAATGCTTAGCAGAACAAAGATTTTCTATGATAAATTCGAAGAATACAATGCTTCATGCAGAGGCAAATATAATACACTTTTTGTTTCAAAAGATGAGTACATGTATCCTAGCAGGAAAATCTTAAATCATATGAATGGTGGAATGCGTGATTTTATTAACCAACAGAGAAAACAGGGAACAAAAATAGGATATATTAATTACATTGCAAGTAATAACGGTTTTACTTTGGCTGATTTGTTTATGTACAATGATAAGCATAATGAATCAAATGGTGAAGAAAATCTTGATGGAAATCAATGGAATTTCAGTAATAATTATGGTGTCGAAGGTCCTACAAGAAGACATTTTGTTAAGACAATACGTAAATTAAAATGGCGCAATGCCATGATGATGTTGTTTTTAGCTCAGGGAGTTCCTATGATATGGGAAGGTGACGAGATTGGAAACAGTCAAAGTGGAAATAATAATGCCTATTGTCAGGACAATAATATAGGCTGGGTAAATTGGAAAAATGATAAGCTAATCAAAGAAAAACTGGATTTTCTTAAGAAATTGATTGACTTTAGAAAGAATAATCCTATTATTGCAAACGCAGTCCCATACAAGTTTAATGATTATGGGGCTTATGGATACCCTGATTTATCATATCATGGTGACAATGCGTGGATTTCTGACAATGAACTTGACAGAATGTGTGTTGGTCTTATGTATTGCGGTGAATATTCGCCAGATGCAGGTAAAGATGATTATGTTTATATTGGTTACAATTTCTTTTCACGTAAGAATATTCTTGCATTGCCTAAGTTAAAAGATAGAAAATGGTATCTTGTTGCAGACAGCTCGAGACAATCAGAGCAGTTTTTAGAAGAGATAAAAGAGATAGAAGACCAAAGTTCTATTATCATGAATCCGCAGGCAATTTGTATTCTGGTAGGTAAGAAATGATATGAAAATATGGAAACATTTTTGTACAATAACAAAACATAAAATACTTGTACTTGAGGGTTGTTTTAAAATAGGATTATACAAACAGGGACTTTTTCATGATATGTCAAAGTACAGTCCTACAGAGTTCTGGGTTGGCTGTAAATATTATCAAGGATATATGAGTCCGAATAATGCGGAAAGAATGGACAAAGGATATTCGTCGGCATGGCTTCATCATAAGGGAAGGAATAAGCATCATTTAGAATACTGGATAGATTATGATGTATCCAGGTCGAGTGATAAGACGCATTCTGCAATGGCTGGAATGAAAATGCCTGTTCGGTATGTCTGTGAGATGTTTATTGACAGAGTCAGTGCCTCAAAGAATTATCAGAAAAAAGCATATACAGACAGGAGTCCGCTAGAATATTATGACAGAAGTATAGATCATTATCTGATTCATGAGGATACTGCTGCATTATTAGAACTGTTGCTCAATATGCTCGCGTTAAAGGGTGAAAAAGAGACCTTTTCATTTATAAAGACGGAAGTCTTAAAAGGAAAGGTCGCATATGATAAGAATGAATTAAATTCAATCAAAGATGCACTTCATATCTGATGGAAGAGGGATATGAAAGTGCATTTTTTGATTTGTTATTGGGTGAGTGAACTCTATTTTACTTGAATTTAAGGCTTGTCTGGTTATATATCTATAATCAGGATTGTAAAGGAAATCACCTATTAATGGATGATTTATATATTTCATGTGCACACGTATCTGATGTGTGCGGCCAGTCTCGAGTTGTAACTGCACAAGGGACAGGTCTTTTTGGGCGTCATAAGCTATTCTTTTGTAATGAGTTATGGCAGCTTCACCGTTTGTAAAATCAACACATCGCTCAATTGTAGATGCTTCTTTTCGACTGATTGGAGCCATTATTGTTCCTGATATTTTAGTTTCTCCGCTACATATTGCGGTGTATGTGCGATGAATTTGTCGTTTAGATACACTTTGAGACAGAATTGCACCACTTAGGGAATTTTTGGCTATGATAGTAAGCCCTGATGTGTCTTTGTCCAAACGATTTATACATCTGAATACGAAATCATAATCTTTGTAATAATACATAATTGCATTTGCCAGAGAGTTATCGTAGTTGTTTATAGATGGATGAACAGGCATGTTGTATGGTTTATTTACAACCAGAATATCTTCGTCCTCATGAATGATTTCAAAAGGTAAATTGACAGGCTCAATATCTGATGAAGCAATCTCTTTGTCAATGATAAGCCGGAGTGTATCACCATTAGCTAATTTATCGATAGTATATGCCCATATACCATTTCTGCATATTCCCTCGTTTGTCTTTTTCATTTGTACAATGACATTTCTTGGAAATCCCTTTTGTTTTAAAAACTGTTCAATTGTTTTATCATTATCTGTTTTATCTATTTTGTATTCTAATATTCTTTCCATGATTTAAGTATATCTAATTTGGAGTGGAAAAGCACGAAAAAGATTATAGTTTCATATTATATGTTAAAGAGACTATTTGGGTGTGCATGTGAAAACATTTTTACCACCTTTGTCACATGATGAAGAGATGGAGTGTATTAAGCGGCTGGGGGAGAAAGATACTAATGCGCGTGATGAATTAATTCTTCATAATATGCGTCTGGTTGCACATGTGGCTAAAAAATATAATAGTTCTGAAGATGATAATGAAGAACTTATTTCGATTGGTACAGTTGGTCTAATTAAAGCAGTTTCATCTTTTAATACAGAATATGGGAGTAAGTTCTCAACATATGCCATTAGATGTATCGAAAATGAGATTTTAATGTATTTCAGAAATAAAAGAAAAAGCAAAAATGATGTTTCACTATATGAACCGATTGGAATGGATAAAGAGGGGAATCAGATACATCTTGTAGATGTTATAGAAAATAATGATAAAGAGGTGTATGAAAAAGTACAGCAGAAGAGTTATATTCTCAAGTTAAATAAAAATATGCAAAGAATTCTCAGTGACAGAGAATATGAAATAATATGCAAAAGATATGGCTTGTTTGATGGCAACGAGTATACACAGCGTGAAATTGCAAAAGAATTAGGCATATCGAGATCGTATGTTTCAAGGATTGAAAAGAAGGCATTAGAAAAACTAAAAGATTTTTTATAATTCCTTTGAAAAAAGATAAAGTATGTGGTATCCTTACCTTATCTTTTTTCAATGCATTTGTCTATGCGGTTTCTCACTATTTAGATTGGAGAAAAATGTATAGTTGTATTAAAACATCCCTGTTAGAAGGGATAAGCACTATTTTGATTAATGTCGAGGTAGATGTCAGTATGGGGATGCCCGTATTTGATATGGTAGGATATCTTGCGCCAGAAGTGCGGGAAGCAAAAGAAAGAGTTAAGACTTCATTGCATAATTGTGGGATTGTTCTGCCGGCAAAACGCATTACAGTCAATATGTCACCTGGCAATATAAGAAAAAAGGGGACAGCATTTGATTTGCCGATTGCAGTAGGATTGTTATGTGCACTTGGAATTATTCCCCAGGAAAAGGCAGATAAATATCTGTTTTTTGGAGAATTAAATCTAAATGGAGATATTTTACCTGTCAAAGGGGCTTTACCGATTGTATGTGACGGTGTAAAAAACGGAATAGAAAGCTTTATACTTTCGACCGGAAATGAAAAAGAGGCGTCACTTGTTGATGGTGCAGATATTATTGCTTTCTCAAATATTAGACAGATGATTGATTTTTTTCTTACAGATACATATGAACAGAAACAAAGTCAGTTAGATGAAAAAATGATAGAAGGCAGTCAAAGATTAAGGAATCTCGATTTTAAAGAAGTAAATGGACAGGCTTATTTAAAAAGAGCCTGCGTTATTGCGGCCTCTGGTATGCATAATATGCTTCTTATCGGACCACCCGGCGCAGGAAAGACGATGATAGCAGAGCGGCTGTCCACGATACTTCCATCACTTACGATGGATGAAAGGCTGGAATTATCTAAAATATACAGTGTCTGCGGTTTGTTAAAGGATAATATTTTAATAAATGAGCGTCCTTTTAGAAATCCTCATCATACTATCACAAAGGCCGGATTGATTGGTGGTGGAGCGAATGTTTCACCAGGTGAGATAAGTCTGGCTCACAATGGAGTATTATTTCTGGATGAATTTATAGAATTTCAAAAACCTGTCATTGAACTCTTAAGAGAACCTTTGGAAAATAAAGAAATAAATCTTGTAAGAGGAAACAACAGTGCAGTTTATCCGTCAGATTTTTTGCTTCTGGCAGCGATGAATCCATGTAACTGTGGTTATTATCCGGACAAGAATAAATGTATCTGTTCAGAGTCGGACCTGAGGAGATACCTTGGACGGATATCAAAGCCTATACTTGATAGAATTGATATATGTATTGAAGCACAACAGCTTAAATTTGCAAATATTCAAAGATGTGATAATAATTTGTCATCAGCACAAATGAAAAAACAGGTGGAGTGTTGCTTTGAAATACAAAAAGAAAGATACAGGAATGAAGATTTTTGTCATAACAGTCAGATTCCATCATCAAGATTGAGTGAATATTGCGAGTTGTCGGAAAAGGAACAACGTTTTATGGAAGATATATATGATAAGTATGCGCTTACGGCAAGGACTTACCATAAGATACTGCGTGTTGCCAGAACAATAGCTGATTTACAGGAAAATAAGACTATAAATCATGGTCATCTTGTTGAGGCAATAAGATACAGGAGTATTGTAAATGACAAGAAGTACTGGGGAGGTCTTTCATGAAATATCAGAATTGGTTAAGCTGGATATACGAGATAAGTAATATAAAGAAAAATAAGCTGTTTCAGGTGGGAATATCGGCAGAAGAATTGTATCATACTTCAAAAGATACGTTGTCAAAAATTGATTTTCTTACTGAAAAGGATGTAGAGCGAATTATTTTAAGTAAATCAGAATATGATATAGACAGAATATGGGAGGATTTGATCTATAAAGGAATAAATCTTGTAACTATTGAGCAAAATACGTTCCCAGGGAAATTGCGTAATATTGAGAATTGTCCTTATGGACTGTATTACATTGGTAAATTGCCGGATGAAAATGAAAAAATAATTGCTATGGTTGGTGCAAGAAACCGAAGTGCATATGGACAGGAGATTGCAAAAAAGATAGCATATGAACTTGGAAGAAATGGTTTTTCTGTAATTAGCGGACTTGCAAGAGGAATTGACAGCGACAGTCATAAAGGGGTTATGGATGCTGAGGCAAAGACTTATGCAGTGTTAGGAAGTGGAGTGGACGTCTGTTATCCCACACAGAATAAGTTCCTTTATGACAGAGTGCTTGAAAATGGTGCTATTATTTCAGAGAACAGACCGGGGACAAAACCTCAGTCGATATTTTTTCCACTCAGGAACAGAATTATTTCGGGATTATGTGATGCGCTTATTCTTGTAGAAGCAAAATCAAAAAGTGGTTCGCTGATTTCAGCAGACTATGCAATGGAACAGGGGAAGGACGTATATGTGGTGCCGGGACGTATCACAGATGAACTTAGTAGCGGATGCAACAGGCTTATAGGACAGGGTGCACACATTATTTCAAGTATTGACGATTTGTTTGAACAGCTTGATATTTCTACTTATAATAATTGTGTTCAATTGGACTTTCGAAAAAATTTACTTGAAAAAGATGAAGCGTTGGTGTATAGTTTACTCGATTTTCGACCTATAGGGATATCGAACATAATGGACGAAATAAATGTTGAACTAAGCAAATTACTTGTAATATTAGAAAACCTTCAGAACAAAGGATTTGTGAGGGAAATTGTTCCAAACTACTTTGTTAAGGTTTTATGAGACATATAAAGGAGTTATGAAATGGCTAAATATCTGGTTATTGTGGAGTCACCTGCAAAGGTCAAGACAATTAAAAAGTTCTTAGGCAAAAATTATGAAGTTATGGCATCTAATGGTCATGTCAGGGATTTGCCAAAGAGCCAGCTGGGGATAGATGTGGAGGGTGATTTTGAACCTAAGTACATCACAATCAGAGGAAAAGGTGATATTCTTGCAGCACTTCGTAAAGAAGTAAAGAAAGCTGACAAGATTTATCTCGCAACTGACCCTGACCGCGAAGGAGAAGCTATTTCATGGCATTTATGTAATGCATTAAAGCTTGAAGGTAAAGATGTCAGCAGAATAAGTTTTAACGAGATTACAAAGTCCGCTGTAAAAGAATCTTTGAAGAACCCGAGAAAAATAGATATGGATCTGGTAGATGCACAGCAGGCGAGACGTGTTCTTGACAGAATGGTTGGATATAAGATAAGTCCACTTTTGTGGGCAAAGGTAAAACGTGGTCTTAGTGCTGGACGTGTACAGTCTGTAGCCCTTAGAATTGTCTGTGACAGAGAAGAAGAGATAAACGCATTTATTCCTGAAGAATACTGGAGCTTAGATGTTTCTCTTAATGTTGAAGGCGAGAAAAAACCGCTTGTAGCGAAGCTTACAGCAAAAGGAAATGATAAAATAGCTATTACTTCTGAAGCACAGATGAATGAGGTTTTAGAAGAGCTTGAAGGTCAGAATTTTGAGGTCGTTGATGTCAAGAAGGGAGAGAGAACAAAGAAGGCTCCTCTTCCTTTTACAACAAGCACATTACAGCAGGAAGCTTCAAAGGCACTGAATTTCCCAATCTCAAAGACCATGCGTATAGCTCAGCAGTTGTATGAAGGTGTAGATATTAAAGGCCAGGGAACGGTCGGTCTTATCACATACTTAAGAACTGATTCTGTACGAGTTTCTGAAGAAGCAGATGCAATGGCAAGAAAATTTATATCTGAAAATTATGGAGATGAATATCTTTCAGCAGGTTCAGGAGAGAAAAAAGCAACACAGAAGATACAGGATGCGCATGAAGCAATACGTCCATCTGATATTAATCGTACTCCGTCAGATATCAAGGATTCTTTGTCAAGGGATCAGTTCAGGTTATATCAGCTTATTTGGAAAAGATTTGCGGCAAGCCGAATGGCAAATGCAAAATATGAGACAACAACAGTTAATATTTCTGCAGGTGATTATA
>JAXELM010000240.1:0-4225 GCA_034100525.1 Agathobacter sp. | reverse complement strand
CCTCCATCAGCGGCACATGTTTGTGGGCTGCCGCATGGAATACGATTTCTGGCTTATAGTCATCAAAAATTGTGTTGACTCTGTGGGTATTTCTAACGGAACCGATCAGCACCACGAGATCCAGCTTTGGATATTTTTTCTTAAGCTCCAGCTGCAGATCATAGGTCGTATTTTCATAGATATCAAAAATAATCAGCTGCTTCGGATGATGTGCCGCAATCTGTCTGCACAGCTCGCTTCCGATGGAACCGCCACCGCCAGTTACAAGAACTGTCTTCCCGGAAATATATTTCATCACGTCATCAAGATCTGTCTTCACCGGCTCTCTTCCCAGCAAATCCTCAATTCCAACCTGTCTAAGATTTGATACGCGAATCTCCTCATTTACGATCTGTGCCATGCTTGGCAGAATACGCAGACGACATCCTGTATTCTTACAGATCTCCAGGATTGCTTTCTTTCTAGCCGCCGGAAGGCTTGGTATTGCGATAAAAATCTCCTGTACCTGGTATTTTTCCACGGCCCATGGAATCTTATTGTCATTACCAACAATCGGGATTCCAAGGATGTTGCTACCAATCTTCTGTGGACTTGCGTCCATGACGCACACCACCTTATTTCTTACAATCGGGCTGTTCCTGATATCCTGAATCAAAGAATATGCGCTGTCTCCCGCACCGATGATCATTGTTGCAACCACATTCTTACTGCGGACTTCTGACAGATTATTGCGCAGCACACGAAGCCCACGGTATCCAAAACGACTCGCACTGATCAACGCCAAAAGATAAAAGAAAAACAGTACATAGTAAGATCTTGGCATTGAAATCTCCATCATATGCATTCCCATACTCTGCACACAGGCAGACAGAAAACATGCTACAATGACATTAAAGAGCTCCTGCACACTTGCATAGCGCCATAAACTGCTGTATAACTTTGCAATTGCAAAAATAATTACTGTCAATACGATATTTACAACGGTATACCGATATGCACCTTCTAAATATTGCACATCAATATTTGGGTAAGAAAACTCAAATCTGGTAAGAAGTGCAAGCATCTCCGCCAGAAATATGACCACAATATCATAAAAGAGTAAAACGCCTACTCTTACACCTTTCTTACTGTCCAGATTTGAATATATTTTAGAAATCATGTTACTGTTACTCACTTTCTCATTTGTCTTTTACATATTTCTGTATATATAGTGCCCTATATCTGATTTATTATATCAGAACACTTTATCCGCTTCCACTATAAATATCTACAAAATTGTCCAGGAAATTTCTTTATTGCTCTCCAATTATAGTATTTCGATGATACTTCTCCCCCGATTTCTCCATGGCATAAATCGTCCGCACCAGCTTCTTCGCCGCATGGGAAATCGCCACATTGTAATGCTTCCCCTCGCCACGCTTTTTCGCCAGATATGCCGCAAAGACCGGATCCCAGATGCAGACACATTTTGTCGCCTCTATGAGCGCATAGCGCAAATACTTGGAGCCGCGTTTCTCCATATGTGAATTGGATGATTCCATCATTCCTGACTGATAGGTGGAAGGGGAAACTCCAGTATATGCCAATAGCTTATCGGCCGAATCAAATCGCTCAAAATCTCCAATTTCTGCAACAATCATTGCCCCCAGATTATATCCAATCCCCGGAATGGACAATATTGTTGTATTCATCCGATCAAAAAGATGCTTGATATCCCTCTCAATTTCACAGACTTCCTGATTCATCTCCAGAATCAAATTAATGGTATGACGTAGCTCCATTGATTTTGCTGGTATTTTAGTTCCAATTGATTTTTTTGCTGCTTCCTTAATCTCTTCTGCCTTTTCCAAATTATATTTCCCATGGGATGCCTCATACAAAATCTCACGAATTCTTTCAATCGGCGCTTCTGCAATTTTCTCTGCTGACGGAAATTCCCCAAGTAATGCATAAATGGATGGCACCTGAATTGTCGGAACTAATTTATCAAGTTCCGGAAAAAGAATATTTACCAATCTTGCAATCGACTGCTTCAGCTGCGCTCTTTCCCGCACTCGATCCAAACGATATCTTGTCAAAGATTTCAACTCTTCATTCAGCCACGATTGCTTCGTATATAAACGAATATTTACATCCGACCGCAGCATCATCGCAATCGTTTTACAATCCACCTTATCTGTTTTGGTAAGTCGAAGGCTTAAGCTTTTTCGATACATATTTGTATGTAATGGATTTAAGACATATGTAACCATGTCATTCTTCATCAGAAATTCCAGAATATTCAAGCTGTAATGTCCGGTCGCTTCAAGTCCTACCTTTACTTTTTTCATATCTGTCTCAACTTCACGAATTTTCTCCATCAGACAATCAAATCCCGCCTTGTTGTTCCAAATTGTAAAAGCTGACGAAACAACATTCCCTAGCTCATCAATAATACAGCAATCATGCTTATTTTTTGCCACATCCACACCTACATAAACCATACCATTTTCCTCCTTTGTGATACAGAAAAAGACTGTGCTCGGAACCTCTCTTTAACCATCTAAGTGGTAGGAGAAATACACCAATACACAGTCCATATTCTCTCTCGCCATGTCTTTATCACATTAGCAAGGAACTATATTATACCATGTCACAAAATCCAGAACAACTTTTTCCATACACCTTTTAAAGAATAAGAGAGGAGAAACACATGAAAGCATTTTCAAAGCGCGTTCTGTCGTTGACAATGGCTACAGCAATGGCATTAAGCATTGCAGCTGTTCCTACAACAGACGCAAATGCAGCAAGCAAGTATTCACTCACAAAGAGAACTGCTGCTTATACTGGAAAGACTTACAACTACTACTTAAAAGGTGTATCTAAGTCACAGTATGCAAAGGTTTCAGTAAGTGGTACTGCTAAGAACTTAGTAACAGTTAAACTTGGTAGCAAGAAAATTAAATCTTCTACAAAGATTAACGGAACAGGCAAAACTCTTAAATTGAAGGTTAAGGCTAGCAAGGCTTCTGGAAAGAAGTACGCTCTTTCAGCTAAGATCTACAATAAGAAAACAAAGAAACTTGTTAAGACATTGAAAACTCCTACTGTAACTGTTTACAACAATTACATTAAGAGTATTTCAGGAGAGACTACTGTAGACGCTGGAAAGACAACAACACTTAAGGCTGTTAAGAAGTACTCACAGTCAACAAAGGCTGTAACATGGTCATCATCTAATACAGCAGTTGCAACAGTAGCAGCTGACGGAACAGTAACAGGTGTTGCAGCTGGATCATCAGTTATCACAGCAACATGCGGAAACTACAGCAAATCTGTAAGAGTTACTGTAATGCCTGTTGCTGAAGCAAAAGGTGTAAGTGCAGTTCTTACAAATGGAGTTGCAGGATACACAGATGTTGCTTATGTAAATCAGGATGCAGTTGTAGTTGTAACAGCTAGAGATGAGAATGGTAAGGCAGTTCCAAACGCTTCTGTAGTTATGCAGGCTCCTACTGCTACTTCTACTACTCCTGGAGTTGTTGGTGACAAGGCTAAGACAACAGATGCTAATGGTCAGGCAACATTCGTAATCGGATATACTAACAGCGGAAACAACAAAATTACAAATACAGATCTTGTTGGAACAGTAGCATACACAGTTTCTGTAAATGCTAACATTGCAAACGTTGAGACAACTGTAAAAGGAAACGTTCGTTTCGCAGCATTAAACATCGATAACATCGAAGTAGACCACGATAAGAACGATGGAGATTCATACTTCACAGACCTTCAAAAAGGAACTCAGGTTGACGATACTGATTCGCTTGAAAGAACAATTCCATTACACAGGGATAATTCTTCATATTGGGCTAGCAAAGTTGCAAACGAATATGTTGCAACACAGCAGGTTAGTGAAGCAGGAAAGAACAATCATGAAGTTGTATTTGAAGTAAAACCATCTCTTAAAGTGCCTGGAACAGTAAATACAGCTACCGGTGTATTAGAGAACACTGTTCTTGTGGGAAAAGAAACTGGTGCTTATGATACATATGATAACAAGACTGCAGTAGCTACCATCGAAGAGGATACTAGCTTATTAAGATATGCTACCTTATATGTTACTGACATTAACCTTTCTAAATATTCTCATTTAGAGGTTCAGTCTTACACTGATAAAGATGATAAATTTGATCATCCAGTTGGAGAGAAACAGTACGTATATGGTGAGCAGAAACAGGGAACA
>JAXELM010000197.1:0-11256 GCA_034100525.1 Agathobacter sp. | reverse complement strand
CTTGCTGTTCAGTGGCGTAAGAACATGATTCGTAATGAGCAGGTCTCATTTTGCATAGCAAAATCTTCAAATAGACCTGCGAAGTAGCAGTTTACAGCAGGCTGTAAACTGCTATAAATTGCCATGGACGGCAATTTCAGTGAATATGAGCCAGGACGGCGAATATGAGCGACAGCGTCACTTATAGATATCCTAGGCGAATTATTTAGAGCCTCTTAATGCGAGGACATAAACGCACAAAATATATTACTATCCCCTCAAATCATATATACAACTACAAAATCCGCTTCCCCCAGAGTGCCTCGACTCATGTCTTCTATAACCCAAAAGCGGTTGCCCGCCCCCGAGCTAAACAAAAATTACACTAAACAGAAATTTGATTTTGCACTCAAAAAAGTAACCTCAGGCTCCACTTTAAGAGCACTGAGGTTACTTGCATATTAGTCTATTTAATTAATTCAAAATCTTTACAGCAGTTCCATATGCTACAATTTCAGCAGCACCCTGCATTACAGCTGATGAACCATATCTCACTCCGATGACAGCATCAGCGCCAAGTGCCTGTGCCTCATCAACCATTCTCTTTGTAGCAATTTGTCTTGCCTCATTTAACATCTCTGTGTATCCGGCAATCTCTCCACCGACAAGTGTTTTCATTCCTGCCATGAAGTCTCTTCCAATGTTCTTGGACTGTACAACTGTTCCTTTTACAATTCCTAAAGCATCAATTTCCTTTCCTGGAATATAATCAATACTTACTAGCTTCATCTTCTTCTCCTCCGTTTATCTCAGATAATCTTTGTACTAACGCTATTATTATACAAATAATTGCCAATATGTACACCGAAATCATTATATAAAAAATAACATTCGGCATCGCATCCTGAATCTTTATCCATATCAGAAGCGCCATCCATGCAGCCATGAACGCAATCACAATTACAGCTGAAACTAAAGAGCCAAATCTTTTCTTTTGTCTATTCTTCTTTTCTGTAGCCATTTAAACTACGCCTCCTATCTGTTTGTTAATTGAGCCATGACAATCTCTCCAAAGCAAGTATACTATAATTTTATATTCTTTAATATATATAATTCACCTGAGATGGTATAATATGAATAGTTACCAAAAGACTTTCAAATTGGAGAGAATGACAATATGGCATTTATATTATTGATACTTGTTTGCATCCTTATAGTTGGAGCAACTACTGCAATAGGGCTAAAGTTTGGACTTGATTGGCAACGCGACCGCGCCAACAGTTGGGGGAAAAAACATATGGAAGACCTCGGAGTGATTGATGAAAAACATGATGACTGGTAATTTATGAATAAAAAAAAACCAGCTCTTCGAGCTGAAACCCCAATGCCTCCTAAAAGACTATACATATCTGACAAAGATGTATTATAACAGTTCATGCCAAGTAATACTCACCAAATCAACATGATTTTTTTGTGCACATTGTACAATTAATTTTATTTGATATTGTAAACTTTGTTAACACTTATTGGTACAACCATGATATTATAATTCTTGTAAAAACCCCCCAATACATTATATATTTTTTACTATACCCCATAGTAAAATACCTTCTCCTAAAAAGACAGTAGTTCGACTGACTGTCTTTTTTTATACCTGTAAATACACATCCCTGCAATAATTGCAATTATACCTGCGCAAGTCCACCCTCCTATCTTCGCCTCAAGTATATCCCATTCTGTCATTTTATCAGCCTCAAGATTTGTCACTGTATACCCATATGTCTCCAATTGCTTGTTGACATCTTTCTGTTTACCTGCATTGTCGAGCTTAATACGAATTACACTACTTTCACTTTCAATTTCAAATTGTCTCTGAATATATTTGACACAATCCAGACTTGTGTATATATATGGTACTTCATCAGATGTTGTATTCTCCACAAGCTTATATATTTTTCCGATTACCTTGTTTTCGTTAATATCCAATAGCACCTGCCTCTCTGTAAGATATGATAATTCTGCCATATCATCAGCAGTTGTCTCTCCCTCGCCTGTTGTTTCATCTGCACTGCGCTGTTTAGTTACACTGCCCTGTTCATTCACACTCCCCTGTTCATTCACACTCTCTTGTTCATTCACACTCCCTTGTTCATTTACACTACTCTGCACATTATCACCATTCTCTCTCCCCGTTATCATCTTGGCAGCTGCCACATTCATGACCATACATGGCATGAAGCTATTGTCTGGCATCCCCAGTTCGGGCATATAGTCTGGTGATATTCCTTCAATATTTACATCCACCATTTCATCGCTCACCTGCATTCTGCAGCTGAGTGAGCAGACCTCAGTCGCAGCCTTTACACCTTCAATTTCCATGATTTTATTCATATCAGCCGCATCTATTTTGTCAGCAGATATTTCTATCTCAAACGGCTCATTCTGCTCGACCTTCATATTGTAGAAATTTATGCCTGCTATCGCAAGAAAATAAATGCCGATAGCAATAAATATGAGTGCTGGAAAAATTAGATAAAATATGATTCTATAACTTTTCATTTCCTTTTCGCTTTCTGATTTGATAAAGCCCTGCCCCGAACACAATCAACAGAATAATTGCAGACACTATTGCAATAGAAATCCACCACTGTCCTGCCGGCTTTGGTTCTTCTTTTACTATGACGGGCACCTGCGGTTCCTGTATATTAGTCGAAAATGTACTTTCAGAGGTGAACTGCTTACCATCTGCATCTTCGTAAGTGAGAGTTATTGTGCCTTCTGTCTCTCCATATTTTTCTGTACTGGTACTTCCTTCTGTCTGATCCCTGGTAGAAATAAAAAGATTCATAATGGCTGTTCCTTCTGTTCCAGCTTCAAGATTACCAATAAATGCAGTGCTTGTCGCAAGAAGTCCTTCGCCTTTTATATCGCAGCGCACGTTATAGACTGTGCTACGCCCAAGATTCATCACCTGAAAATCTAATGGAAGTGTATCACCCGCATACACGTTGCCTGCAATCTGCGGTGGCGTCATCTGCACCTTTGACTCCTGTCTGACTGGAATCATAATTACCCCATTTGATGTAAGCGTATTTGCCTCCGAGTCATCATAACTCATCGCAAGGCCAATTTTATAATTTCCATCCGGTGTATTCTTGTTTATTTGAAAAGTAAAATGAATCTCTTTTGTATTTCCTTTTGCCAGTTTTGCGATGTACATGCTTTCCGAATCATCCAGACAAAGAAACTGCTGGGCATCATAATCAAGTGCCACTACCATATTCTGAACTGACTTATTTGTACTGTTATTTTTTAATCTGATTGTGACTCCAAACTCATCTCCTGAATTAAGTTTTTCTTTGTCAAATTCATATGAATCAACTAACACTACAGGTTCAGAGGTAGGCTTTGGTTCAGAGGTATTTCCATCTGTAACAGCGACATAAATTGTAAATGTCTGGGCTACTTCAATTCCTTTTTCTGTTTTTGCGGATACATTGATCGTCACTGGATAAATTCCGTTATAGCGTGTCTTTAGCATATTAAGTGTAAACTCAACACAGTAAACACCATCTTTTCCACATGGAAATATCTTCTCATAATTCTTGTACGCAAATGGCGCATTCTCTGTTGTTCCAAAATCAACTGCTGCCGTCAGCTGATTACCCTTAAGCTTTTCGCTCGCTATAAGTGGCAGAATTATTTTCACCCTGTTGTTTTTAATCTTTGGAGTGTATCCATTTTTGTACGGCTGTTCCATTGATGAATATTTCCTGCTTGTTTCTATTGACAGATACTTAGTTGTGATATTTTCCTCCTCTGTATCGATTTGCTCCTTCTGCGCCTCGCCATCTTCAATCAATACGTACACTGTAAAAATCTGATTGATTTTGTTGTTATTTTTGTCCTTTGCACTTATTGAAATGTTTACTGGATATGTTCCATTTTTTCTTTCTTTAATTAATTCCAAATCAAACCGGATATAGTAGATTTTCAACACGTTGTCATACGCAAATACCTTCTCATAATTCTTGTACTTAAAAGGAATATCCTGCTGCGCCTCGTAGTCCACCTTTGCCGTCAGCCTGTTATCTTTTATTTCACCATCTGCTACAACTGGTAAAACCACAAGGGCCTTGTTGTCAGTAATGGCTGGAATGTACCCCTCCTTGTATGTACTTGCCATTCCATCGTATTTGTTCTCAGTATCTATACTAAAGCTGGTATCCATCACAGAATCTGTGCCCGCATCTGCACCAACCCCTGCATTTGCACCTGCTCCTGTTCCCGCATCTGCTCCGTCATCCGTACCAGTTTCTGCACTCCCACTTTCATGAGAATCTACCCCTGAGTATGTGCCAGCCCACGTCACACAAGTGTTGCCAGCTAGCAAAATCACCGCACATAATAATATACAAAATATTCGTTTCATATCTGCTCCTTCTATTGCTATCACCTGTTATCTTTGTCATCATAGACCATCGTCATCACCCCTGCGTCCATCTCGCAGACGATATCACAAAGTTCATCTATATCTGCCTGATTATGACTTGCCAGAATAATAGTTTTTCCATCTTCTCGAAGCTCTTTTATGAGCTTTCGCATCTGCATTACACCATTCTTATCAAGTCCGTTGAAGGGCTCATCAAGTATGAGAATTGAAGGGTCCTCCATTATTGCCTGAGCTATTCCGAGCCTCTGTCTCATTCCCAGCGAATATTTGCTCACGGGCTTTTTTAAATCAGGGTCCAATCCAACTTTTCTGATTACATTTCTTATTTCTTCATCGCCTATTTTTCGTTTCAAGGATGCCAGTATTTTCAGATTTTTAATCCCTGTAAGCCCTGGCAAAAATCCTGGCGTCTCAATAATTATTCCAATGTTTTCCGGGAAGTCCACATCTTTTCCGATTGTCTTTCCATCTACCACAACCCTTCCTTCGGTAGGAGATAAAAAGCCACATATGCACTTCATAAGCACTGTCTTGCCACTTCCATTATTTCCGAAAATCCCATGAATTTTTCCAGCTTCAAATTCACGTGATATTCCTTTAAGAACCTGTTCTTCTCCAAAATTCATTTTTAGGTTCATGACACTGATTGCATTCATCTATACATCTCCTTCTGTGCCGGTAAAATTAAAACTGTAATTCTTTATAAGCTTCATAGTCACAAAAAAACATACTCCAAAAAGTGCTAGAAAAAATACCGTCGACTGCCACAGTGTCGGCAACAGGTCAAAGCCGAAATTGTGCCTCTGGAACGTAGCCTGATTTAATGGCGAAAGCCAGCCGACAATAACATTAGCTTTATAATTTTCATTTTCTGATAAATTAAGAAGCACCTTAAAGGTCTCCGGCGAGAGCACAAATCCATATATGCTTATTCCCATAACGGCAATCATTCCAGCCCGCTGTCCTTTATACAAATTAAAAACCATCATGGCAAACATCAGAAAAAGTGTATACATAAGCATCAGCCCGAATATAATTGCCATGCACTTATATGGTGTTGACATCTCCATGGTTTTCACAGTGGCTGGTATTGCAATTTTCTCTCCAGCACTCGAGTACCCCAGTCTTGCAGCCGTCTCACTCCATATATTTCCTATAAACGACTTGTTCATGCAGATAATAGAGGTAGAAAAGAGTACAAAAACCAGATAGACAAATGTCGCTCCAATGATATAGAGGAATTGTCCAATCAACCATGTACATCTTTTAGTTCTAATCAAAAAAAATGGAGTGCCGCTTGAAATAAATGGCATGTCTGCAAATAAAAAGATAAGTAAGAGTGAGGCGAGCAAAATAGAGTTGCTGTCACTGAAGGTCCAGATAAACGGTTCAAATACCTGCATAACAGTATTATTTGATTCCGCAAACCTCACCACCTTATCCGATAATAAAAAACACAGGATAAATGCGAGTGCAAAAGATATTATGACTCTCGGATTACGTCTCCAGAGCCTGAAATTGTATCCTGCAACCTCGAGTGCTGCAATCATAATCCGCCAAGCCTCCTCTCTTCATGCAGATAAAACACACTGCATATCAGAATTGTTATCTCAATCAGGAAAATCAAAACGCTCGCGCTGCCATATGGAAAACGGTCCAATATAAGCCATTCCTTCGGATAGAGGACGTAGCAGTCCTTGAAATATCTCTCACAGAAAATAATCAAAATATAGTAGAAAATGAATGGTGCCGCATAAGCCATATATTTACTTGATGTAAACGCAGCTGCCGCCATTCCTGCCATCGACCACATTGCTCCAAGCACAAAAATCACAAGCATTTTTTCTAATAAGGGCATAAGCCATTCCTCTGCACCTGCAAGCTCCATCGGTGTAAATACCAGCGCAAAAATCGCAAGTGATAACAATATTCCCACAACAAGCGCCAGCCCGCCCGACAACATACAGGCAAGCATCTTGCTAAGCAGATAGTTTCGCCTGTTGGCTCGTATCATATACAATTTCACAAATCCACTTTTGAGGTCGTCCATATATGCTGTAGTGTAGGGCAAAACACAAAGTATCGTTATTGCAAAAACAAACACATCTGATTCAAGTGATTTCTGCAGCAATTTAATATGTAATCCATTTTCCAATAATTCCTGCGATTTAAATGCCTTTAGGATATCTGAAAAAACTCCTGCAATTATGACAAAAACTGTTCCAAGTGACGCCAGTAAAAAAGGCAGACTTTTTATCGAATAATATATATTTGATTCTAAGATATTGAGCCATGCCACCTTCTTCTTGCCAAGCAACGCCTCTTCCAAATAAATATTAGTATCCTTCAACAATGTCTATCACGCTTCCATCTACTGCATTGACAGCTAAAACTATCCAAGGTGCTTCTTCGCTATACTCAAAATCCTCCCATTTACCGGTATCTTCATAGTAGGAGTGACTATTATAAGTAACATCTCCATAAAACACCCATGTCGGTGTAAGTACTCCGGTTCTCTCCCCACCTGAATCTCTCACCCTCATGAGGGACATATTAACCTGATTCACATGGATATTAATTGTCATTGAAGACTTCTCATTTGAGCCAGTTCTTTCTTCAATTTCTCCCTCATAAATAATCGGCATCATCTGTTCAAAAGTCTTTGCCGCCTGTTCAAACGAAATTATTCCAACATTATCCGATACTGATTTCTTGATATCAGTTGGGAACTCCCAATGAACATCTATGATCCCACTCTTGTCGACAAGAACATATATGTTCTCATAACACCATATTAAAGAGGTCTCATCATCAGACACCAGCGAGCTTGAGGTCACTGCAAGTGGTATATCGTCCACGGATTTTGCATAGACAAATTTATATGCTGTATACTCCTCAGAGGCAGGAATTATCTCAATATCATCTTCTCGTTCATCACTACTTACATTCGTAACCCCCTGTATCCCCATTGATGCGACAACCTGTGCATCCGCATTTATCTGCTTGAAAAAATCATCAGCTTTTTCTCTTGCCCCATCAAGTGAAATTCCAATTGCATCCTCGGCCTTCTGCTTCTGTTCATCGGTAATCAATTCTTCTCCCGGCTGAACTGAATAATTTAACTCTGTATTTCTGGTATATCTCATTGTTGACCATCCACTCGAATCAACAGGCGCATTTATTACTGAAAAATACTCATCTTCAGTCTGACAATCTACTCCGTACACTACCTCATTCTCATTTTCTGTTTTATAATCTTGTACTGTTAATTGGTCATCAACAGGTACTTTGTGCAGAGTCGACTTCTCTGGTGCCTCCTTATACGTCTCCTGCCAGCGCGTAAGTTCATCATTCTTGTAGCTAATTATATCCTGACGCTCTTCCTCTGTTAGTTCTGTATCACTTTCAGCCTCAGCAATCTTCTGCTTACATTCAAGTATCATCTCCTGACACTTCGCTTTCGTCATATCAGTTCCTTCCAACTTGTATGTCTCTTCACCCTCAAAAAAATAATTGTATACCGCTGAAGTAAGCTCCTGCGAAAATCCCTCGCCTGCTGCCTCATACATCGGAATTGTATCTTTGTCCGGAAGCCATACATCGGCATCAGCTTTGACTGTCAGCGTCTTATCCTCATTCTCATATGTATAATCATAATGCTTTGGTGCCTTCTTCGCAGTCTCCTTTAAAGTCTCATCCTCATCTGGCGTTTTCTTCGCATCTTCTCTTAATCTGTCCACATCTTTCTGCTTTACTATGCTTGAATCTGGGGTCTTCGCACATGCTGTAAATCCAAACAACAAACTTCCAATCAGCACTGCAGGAAGTGTTCTTTTACACATATTTTTTAGCTTCATCACAAACTCCTTTATCTATTTTTGATATGTGATTATCATATGGTATCTGGTATTTTAGAGTCATCATTGAAATGTAATGGATTTGTAAAATGTACTATAAATTTACTCCCTTCCCCCAAATCACTCTCGATTTTGAGCTGTGCTCCATGTGCCTGCGCTATCATTTGGCACAAAGCCAGTCCAATGCCAAAGCCTTCCTGTTTTCTCGAACTGTCTCCCTGATAAAATGGCTGAGTGATTTTTTGAATTTCCTCCTCAGAAATTCCCGGACCATTATCTATTACCTGAATAGAATCATCTTCTATCGCTACTTCAATCTCAGTTGCCCCTGCCTTGCATGCATTATCAAAGAAATTGATTATCATCTCCGTCAGAAGGTCTGCATCACCTTTTATATTTGTACATGTCTCTTTTTTTATTCTAAGCTTGTAGTTTGTTTCATCCTGTTCTGCCTTTGTATTTAAAATACTTCGCAACTGCAACGCCCAACTATCCATGTCTATTTCACATGGTTCAATCTCTTTTTTGCTAAGTGCAATGAGCTCTGTCAATTTTGTAGATAAACGTTCTAATCTGCGACTTTCACTATCAATGAACGCAATTGCCTCCGCTTTTTGCTCCTCACTTAAAGCTACGTTTTTAAGCGCATACGCATATCCTGTTATGGCTGTTACAGGTGTACGCATTTCGTGTGCCAGAGCCGTAAGAAGCAGCTTCTGCTCTTTTGCATTCGCCTCCACTTTCTCGATATACTCTTCCGTTATACTGTTCATCTGGTTAAATGATTTGCTAAGTGCCTGTATTTCATCCTGATGCGCTGATTCATTTTCAACAGACAGACCATCTGAGTATTTTTTTGCGATTTCGTTGGCCTGTAGCTCCAAGTTTTTAAGCGGTACAAACTGCCACTTAAGAAAAACATATACACCTGCTGCTGCCAGAAAAAGTAATAGACTGCTGATACCTACACAAAAATATCCCAGCAGTTTTATCTGATTCGTGCTCTCAGTAATATCACGCACTACGCTTATATACTTGATGTCCTCATCGTCTCCCAAGCTCGTTCCGACAATGCAGTAATATTTTCCCTGCCACTTAATAATCACCTTTCGGTAATCTCCACTCTTCATTTCAGTTGGAAACTTTTCACCGTATGTATCTAGCGTTGCTTTAGGGTCAATTCCTGAATTGTTGTATATGTCGCCATCTTTTGCCTGAAGCACATATTCACTTCCCGAATATTTCACCGTTGCAAGCTTCATAAATGCATACCTCGATGCTGCAAACTGCATTTCCGCTGACAAAGTATTTACATTTTTCGTTTCGCTATCAATGTACTTATCAAAGAGGGATTTTGTCTCGATATATACAGAACTGTATGACTCTTCTTCGTTAAGGCTGTATGCTTTGTAAATCATTACACTCATACTTACAGCTATTGTCATCGCCAGAATAGTCATCATGGCTACAGTTATTTTCGTTCGAAGCTTCATTAGTTCACCTCCAGGCGATATCCGATTTTTGGTACACTTATAATATTAAGCCCAGTCTTTTTGCGAAGCTGTGCAATATGTACATCTACTGTTCTCGTACTTCCCTCATAGAATATATTCCATACCTCATTTAGCATTTTTTCTCTTGTAAGTGCCACGTTTTTATTGCGAATTAATAGTACGAGCAAGTCAAATTCTATCGGAGTAAGCGTAAGCTCTTCTCCATTTTTTCTTACTGTTCGCTCGTCCAGATTCACCTCCACATCATCAATTTTAAATTCGTTATCATTTTTCCCATAACGCTTAAGAACAAGCTCTATTCTTGCCATCACTTCAAGCATTTCAAAAGGCTTTACAATATAATCCTCTGCCCCATTTGTAAGTCCCTGCAGCTTAGACTCTATATCCCCTTTCGCTGTCAGAAAAATAACTGGAATATTATGCTCCAATAACGGCTGCAAAAGCGCAAAACCATCTATCTTCGGAAGCATTACATCAAGTAATGCCAGGTCTGCTGCTCCATCCTCCCCGAGCCAGTCAAGCACCTCCTGACCATCATATAATGAAACTGTCTCGTATCCAGTGATTCCCAGATTGAGACAAAGCATCTTGTTTATTGCTATTTCGTCTTCTATAATCAAAATTCTACTCATAAAAAATACACCCTTTCAGCCATATTGTATAACAACATGGCTGATAAAGGGTGTAAAAAAGTTGTAAATATTTATCCTAATTTTACGACTTGGTAATCATGATGCACTGCGTCTAGGAATTTCCCGAATACATCTGATGTATTAAGTCTCATGCTGGAGGTATTTATACATGGATGGCAACCGAACATTTGCGAATTAAGTACATCCTCGTCTACAAGAAGCTGTACTTTATTTTCTTTGTCATTCATAAGTCCCATAACACTTACTGAACCAGGAGTAATATCCAGGTACTCCTCCATGAACTCTGCCGGTGCAAAGGATAGTCTTGCACTATTTATCTGATGTGATATTTCTTTTGTTTTAAATTTTTTATCCTCACGAATCATGAGCAAATAAAATTTGGTCTTCTGAGTATTACACAGAAACAGGTTCTTGCAGATGACTGCCGGAGCCAATATTTCGTCAATAGCAAGACATGCCTCCATTGTCTCTGCCGGTTCATGGTCACATCTTTCATACTCTATTCCAAGCTCATCCAACAAATCGTAGGTTCTTATCTCTTTTTCCAATCGTCCTTCGTTACTGGTAGGACGTCCTTTTTCTAGTATAAGTTTCATTTGAACAACTCCATTAATAAACGGTAATATAAATTTTCCTAATTATAAATTATATTTACACATTTGTGAACTACCCATTGTCTAAAGCCAATGGACTTCCTGCTTCATCGACCTCGTAACCTACTATCTCCACAGGCGTTAATTCGGGCAGTCCCTGCCCTATATATTTTTTATGCTATATGCCTTAATCCTTCTACCAGAATA
>JAXELM010000176.1:0-3303 GCA_034100525.1 Agathobacter sp. | reverse complement strand
CTTTTTATTTTCATATATACATCTTATTAATTATAGAATTTTTTCGCTATAAATACAATTAATTTTACAAATTATTTAGCATTACATCTGTTCCAACAGATTAACCATCTCTATTGCAGAAAGTGCACAGTCGTATCCTTTCTTCTTTTGCAACGACTTTTCCTTCTAATAAATTCAACTTCATATACATATGATTATTCTCTTTATAGAGATAGGCAAAATCATGTTTGATATATAAAAAAGCTGAGACTCTCCGGTCTCAGCTCCTAACATCAAAACTATTCATTACAAACAGGAAATAATATACTGCTCTATCTCTTTCTTGTCCTTGCCCAATACGAAAGCCAGCTCAGAATATAGATTATTCTCTGCATTTTTATAATATCGCTCATCTACGGCTGTACACTTCTTGCCCTGTTCAAGGCGTTCGGCACGGCGTCTGTAAATGCATTTGATAAGTCCGATAAGCTGACGTGGTTCACAGCTTTTGATTGCGTTCTTGTACGTAAGCTCTCTTTCCTTCTCGAAGCTTACAACCAGCTCATCTATATCAGATATCTCATCCAACAGCTTTCCGGCCTGTTCTTTGCTAATGATACTTCGGATACGCGCATCAGCATTGTCTACCGGAATATATACCTTCGCAGTCTTCTCGTTCACTGGTACAAGGAAGAAATATTTCTTCACCTGACTGTTGCCAAGCATGTCCATCTCAACTATATCGATTATCTCACAAATTCCATTTGTTGCATTTAAAACAAAATCACCTTTATTAAACATATCTGCACCTACCTTACTATATAAATATTGTAACACCTTTTTAAGAAAATTGTAAGAAAAAAATACACCTGCTGTTCTAAATCAGACCATCAAATTTGTATTTTATAATACAAATCTATAATCTAAATTAGTACATACAGGTGTATACATATTACGTAATATGTTTAATTGTCATTCCTTATCATTTTACGAATCAAATCTACTGAACCCTGGATTCCGTAGCTTGCGCTATTAATACACAAATCATAATTAGAGGCCTTGCTCCATTTTCTTCCTGTGTAGAACTTATATTTCTTGTGATGGCGTTTATCCTCGCGTTCAATAAGCTGCTTAGCCTGTTTGGCATTGAGTGCCCCATTATTAATAGCTATAATCCTTTGAATACGTCTTCTCTCCGGTGCTGTGATAAAAATACTTATATGAGGAATATGATTGTTAGTAAGAACTGCATCTGCAAATCTTCCCATCACAATAAAATCTTCCTCTTTAGCTTTCTGAACCAACAGCTTGCTGGAATCGAAAAACTGTATATCGCTCTTGGAAAGTCCATGATATCTTACAAACTCTTTAATCCACTGTATAGGAGTTCTCTTGGTCTCACTAAAAGCTGATGCTTCTTCTGGAACATAATCGCCTTCCATTCTTCTTAGCACTTCATTCATGATTGAAACATCATAGAAATTCATCTTCAGCTCATCTGCAAGCTTAAAACCAATCTCATTTCCACCGCATCCATATGTACGACCGATACAGATGATGAGGTGGTCATTCTCACCGAAACGCTCTCCAAGATTCATTGTATTCAGATCTGCAATCTTCGGATCAAGAATATCCCCATCTCCGAAGCTGGTTGGAATACTCATTACCTCCTGCAGAATCTGATCATACTTTATCATGATTTCTTTTCTCTTGCTCTTGTCCGTAATAGTACGTGCCATGTTACTTATAAGAGCAAGCTCACCGCGGACTTTATATCCCTGACGTCTCTCATGCAGAAGCTGCATAATATCAGTGATGCATCTTTCCTTATCGCCATTAAAGACTCTTCCAAGTGAAGAACCTAATACTTCATACACTTCAGAATCCAAATTGTATATTTTCTCGGCAAGGTCTCGTATTTCTTTATTATTAAATTCCATCTCTCAAGCCTCCTATTTTACAAAAAGAATACTAACATATCCAGAATAAATACCGGAATAAGGATTGAAAGTGACCTTGCTAAATATCCAAAGAACGATGGCATCTTTACACCATTTTCATCTGAAATAGCTTTTACCATGAAGTTTGGAGCATTTCCGATATATGTGATAGCTCCCATAAATACAGCTCCACACGATATAGCCATAAGCATCTTAACCGGAACCATACCAAGTGTTGTTACTATACCCTCTTGGAAATTCATGGCACCCTCTGTTGTCAAAAATACAAGATAAGTCGGTGTATTATCAAGGAAACTTGAAAGAGCACCTGTTATCCAGAACAACTGGAAAGGCTTATCAAGACCAAGACTTGCTCCTGCCTTCTTAAGTATCATAAGTGCTGGCTGCATTGTAATAAAAATACCTACGAAAAGTACTGCAACCTCCTGAATCGCTCCCCATGTAAAATGGTTTTTCTTGCGGTTTACAGGGTCTGTAGTCTTGAATGACAAAAATGCTGCAAGCAAAATAATAGCAATCTCAATCATAGCCGGTACAGTAAGTCTTACCTCACCGAAAATGTGGATACCTATCACCTCACCCTGTGCATTCTGGAACAATGGAAGTCCAGGAAGTACGCCGCTTAATACAACTGCGACTATTATCATAATTACATAAAGGAAGTTCTGTGCTCCACGAATTCTGATGAGTGGTGCATCTGCATCAATTGCAGGCATTCTTCCACTTGCCAGATCCTTCATATAAGCTCTCTTGTCAATCAGATAAAACACAGTAAGAAGAACTACCATATTTAAAAGAAGTACTGGGAATAACTTAAAGCTCCAGAAAAATGGAACGCCTCTTGAAAACCCCATAAGCAGTGGTGGGTCACCAATTGGTGTAAGACAACCACCTATATTAGAAATAAGGAAAATGAAAAAGACCATAATATGTGTCTTATTTTTTCTCCACGAATTCATCTGAATAATAGGACGAACAAGCAGCATTGACGAACCTGTTGTACCAATCCAGCTCGAAAGCAAGGTTCCAACTGCAAGCAATAAAACATTTACTCTGGGCGAACCTGCCATATTGCCTTCTACTGTAATATTTCCTGCAACGCAGAACAATCCGAACAGTAATACAATAAAGGTCAGGTAATCATTAATAATACACTCTAACACTGTCTCAGCCGCTGTTCCCATTCCATATTTTACAGCGAACGGAATGATAAACAACAATGACCAGAATATAACAGCATATAGGCGATTCTTCTCCCACCATTCTTCTTTTACAAGTGGAAAAACAGCTATACAAAGAAGTAATCCCGCAAAAGGAATACACATCCAAATAGGTATATTTGTCATTTCTCTTCACCTCTATA
>JAXELM010000132.1:0-12936 GCA_034100525.1 Agathobacter sp. | reverse complement strand
TGTTATTAATGATGTAATAAAGCAGGGAGCTGGAATTATATTTGGCGTGGCACCGCAGATGATGCAGCCGAGTCTTAAAATTGCAACAGAACATCCGGAGGTGAAGATTCTAAACTGTTCGCTTAACACACCTCATCAGTATATAAGGACATATTACGGCAGAATGTATGAGGCCAAATTCTTGTCGGGAATAATAGCAGGAACAATGGCAGACAATGACAAGATTGCATATATAGCTGATTATCCGATTTATGGAATGATAGCCAATATAAATGCATTTGCGCTTGGTGTGGCATGCACGAATCCGAGAGCAAAGGTATACCTGGCATGGTCTACAAGCAAGGATTACGACAGGGAGGCATTCTTAAAGGAGAATGATATACACTATGTGTCAGATCAGGATATGATCACACCTGAGGATGCTTCACGACAGTTTGGCTTATACAAATATGAGGATGGAAAGGCACTTAATCTTGTTATGCCATTGTGGAACTGGGGAGTTTTTTATGAGAAGATGATTCAGAGCATTCTGGCAGGCTCATATCAGAATGAGGGGGCATCTGATAACAGGGCACTCAACTACTGGTGGGGAATGTCCGCAGGTGTTATTGACCTTATCTGTTCGGGCAATGTGCCGTATGCGGTCCAAAGACTTGTCAACCACTTGAAGTACGACATCTGTAAGGGCGATATTGTTCCATTTTATGGAGAGATATATGCTCAGGATGGAACGCTTAAAAATGGTGAGAATGAGGAACTTAACCCGAGAGAAATTATGAAGATGGATTATCTGGTTGAGAATGTCATAGGCTCGATTCCAACGATGGACAGTCTTATAGATGATGCAAAAGTAGTAGTTGAGTTAAAGGGTGTAGAAGAAACTAAGTAAGGAAAAAAGATGAAGATTTTATTTATTGCAGATGAAGAATCCAAGCTATATTGGGATTATTTTAAGAAAGAATACTTTGAAGACATAGATATTATAGTGTCATGTGGAGATTTAAAAGCGTCATATTTATCATTTTTATCGACAATGTTACCTATACCTGTATTGTATGTACATGGTAATCATGATGATAAATATGACAGGAATCCTCCTGAGGGCTGTATTTGTATAGAAGACAGTGTGTTTGAGTATAAGGGTGTACGATTCTTAGGTTTAGGTGGTTCAAACAGATATAAGCCGGGAGTCAACCAGTACACGGAAAAGCAGATGGCTAAGAGAATAAGAAAACTCAGGTGGAAGCTTTTTAGAAGCAAGGGTTTTGATGTCCTTGTTACACATTCACCGGCAAAAGGCTTTCATGATGATGTAGATGAATGTCACAAGGGCTTTGATGCATTTTATGGTCTGATTGATAAGTACAAGCCTAAGTATTTTGTGCATGGTCATGTGCATTTAAACTACGGACGTCAATTTGTGCGCGAGGACATGATAGGGGAAACAAAGGTAATTAATGCTTTTGAAAAATACATTATAGAAATTTAGTAACTATGAAGATACTGAATAGACGAAATTTGATTATGGGGAAGTATAAGTGATAGGTAAAGAAGAAAAAGAAAAACTGGCAACTAAATATTTGGAAATGGGCAAGAAATTATATGAGCTTGAAGATTATAGAGATTCTAAGCGGTATCTTCAGAAAGCAGTACATATATATGAGGGATTAGAAGATTATGCAAATCAGGCGGAAGCACTCATAGCACTTGGAAGAGTGTATTATGCAGATGGAAGTGAGGAACTGTCAATTGATTATTTTCTACATGCGCTTGCTGTTGCAAATGAGAATAATCTGATGTTTCAGATTGCTAATATATATAATAGTATTGGGTCAAGATTTTTGCTTTTACATGAGATAGAAAAAGCGATTGATTATTTTGAAAAATCTGAGGATGCGTTAAATGATAAGCGTGCGGCTATTGATAAGAGATATGAAAAGCTAAAAATAGCAGTTCAGATCAATCTGGCTAAAGCATTCTGCGAAAATCAGACATTGGATCGCGCAGTTAAATATCTGGCAAATGTGAGAAAAGCAGTGGGGGATGATAAAACAAATTTCTATTATTTTACAACTCTGCTGGTGGAGTGTAAGGTAAGTCTTGCAAAAGGAAATGAAGATTATGTCAGAATGCATATAGATGAGCTGATAGAGGGCATTGCGAGAAACAAAAAGCCTTCTGAATTTGTTAAGAATATATATGAGTTGTGTGAACTGCTTGAAGGAATAAAGGATGAAGCTCATTATAAATGGGTGGTACTTGCGTTTGAGACGTACATGAAGATGCATGATACTCCTTATAATAATATGGTGAATGCTCATATATGGGCTAAATATTATAAATTTGTCGGGGATGATACAAATTATCAGCTAATGTGTGTTAAACATATGGTTGCGTATGAAAAGCAGGTTAAGATTAACCAGAAGAATAGAGCAGCGTCCATTGATATGAGAATAGAGCTTCAGGGAAGAGATTATCACAGATTCTTCGAGAAATACATTGCGAACATGCGCGAAGAGGAAGAGATAGAGAACGGCTTCAGGAATGCGATGGATAAAGATGAATGGCTTATGAATCTGCAACAGCGTACACAGTACATGAGCGAGCTCTATGTAGATAATGAGAATCTTATTGAGAGATATATAACACCTGTTCTGATGGACGAGGTTGAGATGGATGATGAGCTTGCGAGTGAGTTATTCAAAGGAATCTGGAGCATTTACAAAATGGGCAAGAGTGAGCTTAGGATTGGTGTAGAGCTTGCTTTGAAATTGGAACCATATTTCGAGAAGTATGGCTACGCAGAAGAACATATTCGTACTCTCGTTATTATATTAAATGCATACATGGGCTTAAACAGAGAGTTTTATTATTCTAAATGTGAACCTTTTTTTGGAAAAATAAAAGCTTACAGGGATTATTTTAAAGAGACAAAAGAAAAAGAGACAAGGAATCTGTTGCTTAAAGCATTTTTTGATATAGATGTTTATGAGGCCGGCCATAAGGGAACTTCTATTGAAGATGTACTTGGATTTATAGAGGCAAATCTGGATTATATTAATGAATATGAGCAAAATAATGCGATTAGTCTTACAAAAGGGCAGATTGATTATCTGAAAGCGCGATATATTCAGGATATGATTTCAGCAAATCTTGTATATTGTACAGAGATTAATGACCACAAGAAAGAGTATAAGAAATGTTTAGAGTTGATAGACAGGTTATATAACAGTGAACTTGATAAATATGGTAATGAATATCTTGTTAATGACCGAATATATAGTTCGCGTATCAGACTACTGTATTTATTAGGCAAAATCTCAAAAGAAGAGTGCTATGAACTATATAAGAAGTATTATTCGTATTATATGGTGGAAGGCAATTTGGCAGGTGATTCACTTATGCCATTACAGGAGCAAAGAATGTTTCATCTTATGCTTTATTGTGTACCTGAAATATTTGAACTTGCAGAATATGAAAAAGATTATGAGTTCTGTGATAAAATGAAGGATGACTATCTCGCGTACATCAAAGCTATTCCAAAATCTGAATTTGGAAATGCTGTCGGACGTGTGATATGTTCTTCGCTTTCAAAGGTAATGATGTATATAGACGATGTCGTTGAGTCTGTTGATGTCATGATGGCAGTTTTAGTTGAAAGAGATATAAACCTTTCAATTCATTCGCAGATGGTATCTGAGATTGCACGTCTTATAGTTGAGATGATTTATAGACAAGACTGCAAGATTCTGATAGGAAATCTTGGAATAATGGATGAACAGGATGCTATGGACTGCTGGCCAGAGGTGATGGAATTTGTAGAGAATTCTGCAATGATTCATGATATTGGCAAAATTGATGTCAGCAATATTACGAAAAAGCAGACAAGAAAACTAAGTGATTTGGAATACGATAATGTTAAGCGGCATCCGGAATTTGGTGCTTTTATTGTAAAGGATTCAGAATGCATAAGACCATATTTGCCGATTATTCTTGGTCATCATAAGAACTGGGATGATTCTAAAGGATATCCGAAGAATTATCATTATCTTGATAATGCTAATCCTATTCTTGTCAACATTATCCAGATGGCCGACAACCTTGATGCTGCAACAGACAGAATCAGCAGAGCATATAAAATGACGAAGACAAGTGATGATGTTCTTCGGGAATTCGAGGAAGGAAAGGGCACTAGATACAATCCGAAGCTTGTAAAGATGATGCTTACAGATGAAAAGTTCAAAGAGGAACTTGCCGAACTTACAACAGACGGAAGAAATGATATATGCTTTAATATTTTTAGTTCGTATCTAATGCAGGAGAAATAATGCGCAAAAAGAAGTTTGATATAGAAGATGTATTTAGTCAAAATGGGAATATTGCATTTTTGGATGCAGAATTTAATGCCGGAATGGATTATAAAAGAGGAGAGAACATCAGTGAAATAATTTCTATTGGGCTTATAATCTGCGATAGTCAGTTCAATGGATTGAAGAAGTATTATTCACTTGTAAGTGGTATCAGCAATAATCCGGTTTTTCCAATGATTACAAGGATGACAGGCATTACTACCAAGATGCTCGAAGGACAGCCTGATTTCATGGAGGTCTCAAAGCAGGTAAGTGAACTTGTTAAACGATATAATGTAACTAAGATTTTCACGTGGGGAGCTGCTGACAAGCACTCCCTGCAGTGGGAAAAAAGTGAATACAAGCGTAAGCGTCTGCCAGGCTATCAGCAGTCTTCTAAATGGAATTATATAGATTTGTGTACGGATATTTCAGGTGTTGTGTCGTCGCAGATACTTGGAATAAAGGGCGGACTTTCCATAAATATGGAGAATCTTATGTTTGTATGTAACATAAACAAGAAGCAGGAGCATAACGCACTGTCTGATGCATATTATCTGTACAAATGTATTAAGTTCCTGAGAGAAAAGCACATGTCACCTGATGACAGTGATGAGTTTGGACAGAAAAAAGAGCTTGTAAACCGTTATTATCAGGAGAAATCTCTGTACAATTCTTTTAGAAGATTTAAGTCGACTTCAAAAGGCAATGATTTGTATGGAAAGTGGGATGAGACAGATGCTTCGAGTGATATGAGAATAAAGGCACTAGAGGATGATATCAGATTCTTAAAGGGCGAAATTGCGTATGACAGTGAATTTGATACTATTCAGGAATATTTCGGTAAAAATAAAAACAGTGATTGCCAATAAAATATATTGACAATCACTGTTTTATTTTTCTAAGTCTATATAAAGTGCATTGTTATTTGCATCAATGACAGCATTGTGTCCATCCCAAGCTTTGTCTATCTCGATTTCTGCAAGAGCGGGTATATTCCAAAGACGCGCAAGTATGGAGGCGTGGGAATTGTAGGTGCTGTTTTTGATTACTATACCAAGTATGTTAGGGCGTTCAAAGCACAAGGTGCCTTCTGGGATAAGCTCGTCAGCAACAATTATAGTGGGTTCATTTAATTTTGGAAAAGTTCTTTGATTGCCATTTAATTTTGCAAGGAGCATCTCAGAGACCTGTTTAACATCATAGACGCGTTCACGCATGAAATCATCGTCTAGATTTTCAAAACTAAGTCGTATTCTTGTAGCCGCATCTAGAACTGCATGTCTGGCACTATAATTTTTATCGGAGATTAATTTCCTGCATTCACCGGTCTCGATAATATCATAAAGAAGTAGTATTCTTGCCTCAGTGAGAGTGACTTCTTCGAGGCGGCCTTCAGATTGCAGATGCTCGATATTTTCCCTTAAGGAGTGTTCAACCTCGTGGAGGCCCTCATCTAATAAAGTAAGTTCATCGTATATTGCCCAGTTTTCTATTGTTTCTGTTGAAAAATCAACCTGACGTGCGCAGAAATACATGATTTTTCCTTCTGCATATCCAGGACTAACTGTGACACCCTCGAATTTTTCCATCTGGTCGCCTCCTTATTTGTTTTGAATTTAGTTTAGCACTTTATAATTATTTTTGCAAAATATGGGACAAATATTAGAAAAATATTGAAATAATTTAAACAAAGACGTATAATCGTTGTGTTTGGGCAAAGAAATTGCCTGTGTGAAGCTGATCAAATAATGACAGTTATCCAATTAAGGTATTCTTGGCTCATGTCCATAAAACACTGTATTCCCGGAAAGAGGAAACGGTAGTAGGAGGTAAATTGAATATGGAAAAAACTAGTAACAATTTGTCAAATGTGAGATTTCTCACACAGCTTGCACTATTGGCTGCTGTGATTATACTTATGGCACTTACGCCTATCGGGTATATCAGAACACCAATTCTTACTGTAACACTTATTACAATTCCTGTTGCAGTTGGAGCAATGCTACTCGGACCAAAGGGTGGAGCAATCTGCGGACTTGTGTTTGGACTTACAAGCTTTTATACAGCTCTTACAGCACCGAGTGCGATGATGGCAGCATTTATGGCAGTAAATCCGATTCTTGTAGCGATTTTGTGTATTGTTCCAAGAATTATTGATGGTCTTTTGTGTGGTCTTATTTTCAAAGGTCTTCGCGGAGCATTGAAGAAGAATCCAGTGTCATTTTATTTAGCAGGACTTAGCTGCCCAGTACTTAATACTGTTTTATTCATGGGTACACTTGTGGTGTTCTTCTACAACTGCGAATATGTAGTTGCATTACGAGATACACTTGGCGTTTCAAATCCATTTGCTTTTATTATTGCAGCTGTTGGAATTCAGGCACTGATTGAAGCGGGAGTTTGTGGTATTGTATCAGGTATTGTGTCACAGGCATTGACTAAAGCATTAAAGAAATAATTGTTATTTTGATATTAAAAATGCGATCTGCTATGCAGGTCGCATTTTTGAGTTGTTTAAGTTATCGAAGATATTGAAGAAATATTTTTGGTATTGTACTATAAGTATATGATTAAAATTGAAGGAGATGGAAACGTGAAAGAGATTAATATAATGGAAATAGGTGGATTTAAAGTGGGACATTCTCAGGATTATGATGCCATGACAGGCTGTACGGTTGTGCTGTGTGATGATATGGCACCTGCCGGGGTTGATGTCAGAGGCGGAGGACCGGCATCACGTGAGACACCACTTCTAAATCCGGTATCAGATGCAAAAGGAATACATGCTGTTCTTTTATCAGGTGGTTCGGCGTTTGGACTTGATGCGGCAGGCGGGGTTATGAAATATCTTGAGGAGAGAAATATCGGATTCGATGTTGGTATAACAAAAGTTCCTCTGGTATGTCAGTCATGTCTGTTTGATTTGGGAATAGGTAAAGTGGATGTAAGACCGGAACAGAAAATGGGATACGAGGCATGTGAGAATGCCAGCTATGAACCTATGGAGGAAGGCAATGTAGGTGCTGGAACCGGATGTACAGTTGGCAAAATAAAAGGAATGCAGGACTGCATGAAATCTGGTATTGGAAGCTTCGCAGTACAGGTAGGAGACTTAAAGGTCGGTGCAATAGTAGCTGTAAATGCATTAGGTGATGTGTATGATTTGGAGACTGGAAAAATGCTTGCGGGAGTGCGTGATGAAAGTAATAATATGTGCTCAACAGAGGAAATCATGATAGAAAGTATGGCACATGATAACCTTTTTACAGGAAATACAACAATAGGTATTGTTCTTACAAATGCCAAAATGGATAAGACACATCTTAATAAGGTGGCATCTATGGCGCATAACGGATATGCCAGAACAATCAGACCAATACATACGACAGCGGATGGGGATTCAATATATGCACTATCAGTCGGGGCGGCACTTGAAGGTGATGTGAATGTGGTTGGAACATTGAGCTCGTATGTGATGGCGAAGGCTATTAACAGGGCTGTTCTTGCTGCTGAGTCAGCATGTGGATATCCGGCGGCAAGAGATATGTAGCTTGCCAACAATACGGGATATAGGGTATAATGTGACAAATGCAGAGATTATGTGGGGGACATATTATGCAAATTGATACAATTGTGTATTGCAACATGATAGGTTTTGTACTGCTTGCGATGTTACTTATAAGCAGCCATGAGTTTGCAAACAAAAACAAAATAGAAAATAAGATGCTTTTTAAAATGGTATACATTATAATGGGGGCTTGTCTTGCTGAAACGATAGGTTTCTTTATTGATGGAATGATGTTTCCTGGTTCAAGATTTATATATATGTTTTTAAATACATATTTATATGTTGCCACAACACTTTATCCGGTTTTATGGATTCAGTTCGTAGACTGGAAAATATACGGAAGCATAGAGAAAAATCGGGAGATTAAGAAGATAATTGCAGTTCCGCTTTGTATCTTATGGATACTAATATTGCTGAATATCAGATATGGATTTTTCTTCCAACTGTCTAAAGATAACTACTATTCCAGAGGTGAATTTTTCTGGATAGCATTGGGGGCACCTTATGTATATCTTGTTATAAGCGTTATTATGGTGGTGCTGGGAAGAAAACATAACAGATATTTGTTTTTCCCAGTATGGCTTTTTGTAGCTCCTATATTTATTGCCGGCCTTGTGCAGACAATCTTCTATGGAATATCAGTAATATGGGTTGCAATAGCTGTTGGGCTTGAGACAGTGTATATCTCGCAGCTGAATGAGATAACCTATGTAGACTCACTTACAGGGATATATAATCGAAAATATATGTCATATATACTCAGAAAACATGAGAATAAAAAAAGCGGATGTGCAGGTATTATGATAGATCTTGATCATTTTAAGAGTATCAATGATGAGTATGGTCATGATGTTGGTGACGATGCAATCATTGAAACTGCGAGGCTGCTTAAGGAAGCTATTTCGATGAATGCTATTGTGACCAGATTTGCTGGTGATGAATTTGTTGTTCTGGTTGATACAGCACATATAAAAGAAGTTAAAGAGATTATGGAGAAAATCAGCAATAGCGTAAGCGGATTCAACGAAGAAAATGCTAAGTTATATACATTAGAATTATCAATGGGGTATAGCTTTTACTGGCCGGAAAACAATACAACTGAGGAATTTCTAAAAGAAATGGATCAGCAGATGTATGCCTGCAAAAAAGAACGCAATCTCGATGAGTGGCGTGAAAAAGGAATGCTAATATAAAATAAAGCTGTTAACGGGACTTGAACCCGTGGCCTCCACATTACCAATGTGACGCTCTACCGCCTGAGCTATAACAGCATGTTGATTCATCAACTACTACATAATACATGAGTGAATATAAAAAGTCAAGGTATTTACGAGTGTGAATTAGGGGTAAAGTAAATAGGAAAAAGGTCCGATATTTTAGTTGTACAGATTAAGATGGCCACTTAATTATAAATATATTGGACAAGCCAGGGACGGCGTTTGAAGGAAGAAAGGATGTTTCCGGAGAATGCCGTTTTTTTATTTCGAATGAAAGGAATCAGGCAGAAATAATCGGTATAGTCCCAGAAAGGGTGATTATGTGATTATTCAATCAGATTCAATTGGAATGAATTCTGCACGGAGATACAGCTCAAAACAGCTTAGCTATTCGGGACTCAAGGTGTGGGATAACAATAACAGAGCAACAGCAACAGTTGGGGATAGTAGTTTGGCAGAATATGTAGAAGATAAATCAGAAAAAGGATTATTGGAAACTGCAAAAAAAGTTCTGGGAGAAGAAGAAAAAGAAAAGGGAACTGGAAGCAGTAATAGTAATACTTCATCATTTGATAATTTGATGGAGCGGTTCAAGTCGGCACAAAGCATTAAACAGACGACGATACAGGACAGAATCGAGACAATGAATCAGATAAGACGCCAGACTCTTGATTATTTATTGTATCTGTTGTTTGGAAAGGAGATAGAACCGACACAGTATTCGCAGAATTATACAGAGGATTCGGCAATGATGCAGAATTCAAACGAATTCATGACTCAAAGTCAGGTGACGCAGGAACAGCCATATGGTGGCACTTTATCGACATGGAATTATTTTTCTGAGCAGGAGACGACTGGTTTTCAGACAAAAGGGAAAGTAGTTACTGCGGATGGTCGAACGATTGATTTTAATATTGAACTTGAGATGTCGAGATCATTTACTGAGAGCACATCACAGATAATTAACTTTGGTGCGACGCAATACAAGGATCCGCTTGTAATAAATCTTAATTGTGGTGCTGCTGAAGTGACAGACCAAAAGTTCTATTTTGATTTGGATGCAGATGGCAATGAAGAGTATATATCGCAGCTTGGCGCAGACAGTGGATATCTGGCACTTGACAAAAATGGTGACGGGGAAATAAATGACGGAAGCGAATTATTTGGTACAGCAAGCGGAGATGGATTTGCTGACCTTGCACAGTATGATTCGGATGGAAATGGCTGGGTTGATGAAGCGGATGAAATCTTTGATAAGCTAAGGATATGGAGTGTGGACGCTAGTGGTAAAAGTACACTAATTGGTCTTGGAAAAGCGGGAGTTGGTGCTATATATCTCGGGTCATCAGATACAGAATTCTCACTAAATGATATGCACAATAATACAAATGCCGTAATTAGAAAAACAGGCATGTTTCTATATGAAAATGGAATGGCTGGTACAGTACAGCAACTGGATTTAGCGACATAAAATTTGAAAATAAACGTAATTAAGGGACTATTCAGTTGGAATAGTCCCTTAATTAATTATGAATTATAATATCCTAAGACTTTTTTGACATAATTCTGTGTTTCTTTGAATGGTGGAACGCCGCCGTATTTTGCAACATTTCCACTTCCGGCATTGTAAGCTGCAAGAGCAAGTGTTTTATCGCCATCATACTTGTCTAAAAGTTTTGCAATCAATTCTGCGCCACCCATAATGTTAGATTTGGCGTCATATGGTTGCTCTACGCCAAGTTCTTCAGCTGTAAACGGCATTAACTGCATTATTCCCATAGCACCGGATTTACTTGTTGCATTTGGGTCAAAATTCGATTCCTGCTTTGCAATGGATTTGAGTAATTTAATGTCTACGCCGTACTTCTTTGCCGCTTCTTCAAAATAACCTTCTAATTCGTCAGAGCATTTTAGTGCTCCACTGTTGCAGTAATCAGTTGAGGTAGTATTATTTACTGTTTCTGTATCAGAAGTGTTTTCAGCATTGGTAGAAGCTGCATCGGTACTTTCATTGTCAGCAGCAGTCGAACCGGAAGCAGGTGAAACATCAGCAGAAACTGTAGCTGTGGAAGAAGTGGTTGGTGATAAAGTGATATTTATATTGTTCTCAGTGAAGAAAGTCTGGACTGTGGTTGAATTTACAGTGCCAGAGTCACTCGCGGATACAAGAGCATCAATTGCAAGTGCAGCAGTTGCTTTTTGGGCAGCACTAAGTGTCTCATCAAATGATTGTGTCTGTGTATTTGATGCTGTATTAACCTGAGTTTTGACTGTTTCATATGCATTTTGGTCGATATAAGGTAGTATTGTAATTCCGTTATTTGCCATGTTTTCCTCTTTTGCTCACATTATTTTCTTAGAAAAATTTACAACTTTTCTCAATTATATCATATTATATTGGAAGAATGAACGAAAAAAGATAAAATATCTTGAATTTGGAAAAAATATAGTGTAGCATAATGCCTAGTTATAACACTTTACCATAGAAAAGTATGAGGAGATATCGATGAGTAAGAAACCATTTGTGACAAAAAGTCAGATTGAAGAAATAGTAAAGACTTATCCAACACCATTTCATTTATATGATGAGAAGGGAATCAGAGAGAATGCAAAGGCTGTAAAGGAAGCATTTTCATGGAATCCTGGATTTAGAGAGTATTTCGCAGTAAAGGCAACTCCAAATCCATTTTTGCTTAAAATATTAAAAGAGTACGATATGGGATGTGACTGTTCATCATACACAGAGCTTATGCTCTCTAAATCATGTGGCTTTGATGGAAAGCATATAATGTTTTCATCAAATGACACACCGGCTGAGGAGTTTGTATACGCTGATAAGCTTGGCGCAATTATTAACCTTGATGATTTTACACATATTGATTTCCTTGAGGAAACAATTGGTCATATTCCAGAGACAATCAGCTGCAGATATAATCCGGGTGGAATTTTTGAGCTTAGCAATGGTATAATGGACAACCCTGGAGATTCTAAATACGGTATGACAAAGGCACAGTTGTTTGATGCATTCAAGATTCTCAAATCAAAGGGTGCAAAGTATTTTGGAATTCATGCATTTTTGGCTAGCAATACTGTGACAAATGAATATTATCCAAAGCTTGCTAAACAGCTTTTTGAGCTTGTTGTTGAGCTTAAAAATGAGACAGGCTGTGATATTAAGTTTGTAAATCTTTCAGGTGGAGTAGGTGTTCCATACAAGCCAGACCAGACTCCGAATGATATATATGCAATCGGCGAGGGTGTGCATCAGGCATATGATGAAGTATTAGTACCTGCCGGAATGGGAGATGTTGCTATATACAGTGAGATGGGAAGATTTATGATGGCACCATATGGATGTCTTGTCACAAAAGCAATACATGAGAAGCATATTTACAAAGAATATATTGGCGTCGATGCCTGTGCCGCAAATCTTATGAGACCTGCTATTTATGGCTCATACCATCATATTACAGTCCTTGGAAAAGAGGATGAACCTTGTGACCAGGTATATGATGTTGTAGGCTCATTGTGCGAAAACTGTGATAAGTTTGCAATTGACCGTGAACTTCCAAAGATTGATATGGGAGACTATCTTGTTATTCATGATACTGGTGCACACGGATTTTCGATGGGATATAACTACAATGGAAAGCTTCGTTCTGCGGAATTATTACTTCAGGAGGATGGCTCAGTAAAAATGATTCGTCGTGCTGAGACACCGGCAGATTATTTTGCAACATTTGATTGTTTTGATGATTTGAAGATAGAAGAGTAATTATTTTTAATAAAAAATAAAAAA
>JAXELM010000128.1:0-7029 GCA_034100525.1 Agathobacter sp. | reverse complement strand
CCAAAACCGCCAAGTAATCCTATAAATGCATAACCTGCATTCATTGAAAAACCAGGTTTAATAACTAATAAAGCCCCTACAAAGGCTACAAATACTGAAAGCCATTCCAAACGACTGGCTTTTTCCTTTAGAATAAAACCACTCATAAATATTGCAAAAAATGGCGACAGTTTATTTAACATATTTGCATCTGATATGTTGAGCCTGTCGATTGCATAAAAATTACAGATAAGTCCCATTGTTCCAAAAAAGGAGCGCATCAAAAGCGAGATAATATTTTCCTTTCCTCCTAGGTCAATCTTCTCACCAGCTTTTATGAGCATTCCCCATGAGACAACTGCTGCTACCAAATTTCTAAATACAGTTTTTTGCATTGTCGGCAAATCTCCTGCCAGCCTGACAAATACCGTCATCAGCGAAAAGAAAAATGCCGCCGATATTATACACAAAATTCCCTTATTCTTCTCTGACATAATTCACATCTCTTTCTTCTAACATTGCACTCATATAATGTAGCGCAAAAAGAAGGTGAAAGCAACATCTCATATATTCAGTCTTGTTTTCTATTTAATTTCAAAGTATATTTAACTATGTTGAAGTTCAAGTCATGCTCGAAAATGCATTGCACGGTTTTCACTTCAAACAATTACGATAAAATTCAATAAGGGATTAGAAATGAAAAATAGTATACAAACAGGAATAAAAGATGGCATTCCTGTAGCCCTCGGATATTTTGCCGTTTCATTTACTTTTGGAATGGCAGTAGTGTCGGACGGCTTTAGTGTATGGCATGCCGTTCTTATTTCACTTACCAATGTAACATCTGCCGGACAGTTCGCCGGCTTATCAATAATAGCAGCTGGTGGAAGCCTTTGGGAGATGGCTCTTACTCAGCTTATTATCAACTTAAGATACTGTCTTATGTCCTTTTCTCTGGCACAAAAATTGGATAAAAAGACAAAAAATATTCACCGCTTTATAATGGCTTTCGGTGTGACTGATGAGATTTTTGCCCTTGGTGCTTCATGCAAAGGAAAGCTACGGCCTTCGTATCACTATGGCATTATGGCAATTGCCATTCCCGGCTGGGTAGCAGGCACGTTTGTGGGCGGAGTATTTGGCAACATACTTCCTGCATTTATCATGAGTGCGCTGGGAATAGCAATCTATGGTATGTTTCTTGCGATTATTCTGCCACCCGCGAAAAAAGATAAATCGATTCTGCTTGTAGTTCTTGCAGCCATGGCTATAAGCGGACTCTTTGCAATCACACCTGTTCTCAAAAAAGTGTCTTCAGGCTTTGTGATTATTATAACCACGATACTCGTAGCCGGTATTGCTGCTAAACTTAAACCAATAAGTGAGGAAAATGAAAATGAGCAATAATATTTATTTTTATATCTTGGTAATGGCAGGCGTTACATATTTAATCCGCATGCTGCCACTTGTTCTTGCCAAAAAAGAAATAACAAATGTGTATATAAAATCTTTCCTGCATTATGTGCCATATGCCTGCCTCGCAGCCATGACATTCCCGGCAATCATGAGTTCAACTGCCTGCTGGATATCTGCACTCGCCGGATTTGCCGTTGCAGTTATAGCCGCATACAAAGAAAAGAGCCTGCTCGCTGTGGCTCTTCTCGCTTGTGCTACTGTATTTATTGTTGAACGTCTATTACAGTTTTGCAATTTATAGAACTACCATTTTCGTGTCCTGTCCATATAGTGAAGTCCCCAGTTACACTCTCCCTTTTCAGGTGAACTTGCTTTCCAGGTCTCATCAAATGCCTCAAAAATAAAAGCAATAATCTGCTCGTGTTCAAGCCATTCATTCAACTGAGTAATGTATGTCTTTTGATTCTCAATTGAACCCTGACCTGGAATCATATGACTGCTTTCTCTAATGGTCCAGCCTACTTCTGTAAAAATAATCTCCTTATCCGGATATTTCTCACTAATACTTCTATAATGCTCTTTGTTGAGATCAAGCGCATTTTCAAGTAAGACACCTGCATGCATAGGATAGCTGTGTACACTTAGAAAATCAAGATGTCTGCTCAACTCTTCAAGTTCCAACCACTCCGCAGCTCCTTCACAATATGTAACCGGCTTATCAAGAGCCTCGTGAAGTCGATCTGCATGCTCTATCAATCGCTCTACACTTACCAGACGAGTTCCCCACTCAGGAGTATTTTCATTTCCTATTGAAACTGCTATTACCTCATCATCATACTCTTTTACCAGGTCAATTAATTTTTCAAATTCGTCATCATTTCTTTTCTTGTTCTGCGCAATTTCTTCTTCTGTGTAATTCAATGGACCAACTGCGCTATTTTCATTGCTTGCCTCCGCAAATGAATCAACACCTAAAAGACACTTGATGTGTAGCTCTTTCTCTTTTATTACTTCAAGAACAAGTCTTGCATGTTCATTTGGGTCATACATACGAATATACTTGTAGCCCTCATCTGCCAAAATTAGTAAATCTTCTTCAATCTGTTCCTTTGTTGGACACTTAGTTGTCGGACTTTGACCATCTCTGTAACCTGAATAACAAATTGCTTTTCCGAATTCAAAAATTCTGTCCATGGTAATTCTCTCCTTTTTGCTTTAACTCTCTCCAATAGTACGCATCCATGTTTTCTTCTTGAACATTACCAGAGTAATCACAAGTCGTACTATTTCCTCAACTGATAATATAGCATACACAGGAACAATTGACAGCTTAAGTACATAAGCTGCAAACAGGCATAGTGGAATTCCTACCAACCAGGTTCCTACTATATCAATTATCATTATTATTTTTGTGTTGCCACCACTTCTTATAATTCCACCACCAAGTATCATATTTATCACCTTAACAGGCGCATAAATTGCAAAAACGATAAGCAGAAGCTGTGCAACGCTTTTTACACCTGCAGCCGCTGAAAGACCGCTGAATGCTCCCACAAACAGTCCCTGTATCGGACAGGTCAGTGTATACGCAGCCAGGCTGTCCGTTCCAATATGTCCGTATACGGCAGAGTTTATGTTCTGCCCAAGACTCCAAAGGAATTCACTTATAAGAATTGGCATAATCATAATCATATATTCTGCCATACTTATTTTTTCCATTTGAATTGAAAACAGTATGTTTTTCTTTTCCTTCTGCAGGCAGTAAACAAAACCCGCCAACATAAATAACAGATTCAGCATCTGTGAAATCGCTGTTGCATGTTCATTACATCTCAACCATGTGGCAACAACAGTGCTTATCGCCATGGGAATAAATGTAAATGATAAAATTCTAAGATATGGTGTACCTATTATTATAGTTTCTGCATCTGCCGTATACAAGCCCAAGATGCTATTTGCAAAGCAAAAACTTGCCAGCATAAATATCATGGCAACTGCAATGCCAAATAAATTACTTACTGTAAAGCCTCTCCAAGCTTCGCGCTCATCATCAGCTCCAATAAATTGCGAAATTAGTATACCTGCTACTGTTCCTATCGCACCGATTACAACAGAAAAAATAAGCATAAAGTTTCCACCTAATCCAACTGCTGCAATACTGTTTTCCCCAAGCTGTCCTATCATTAATTGGTCAATTATCGAAAATGAGGACTGCAGCATTGTCATCAAATCCTATCACTGAAATGTCTTCAGGCACGCGTATTCCTTCTCCTTGCACAAAATGCATAAAATCAAGTGCATAGTAATCTGACACAGCAAATGCAGCTGTATATTTCATTATTTCATTTATATTCTTTTGGTAAAAAACATGCCTATCTTCTTTTAGTATTGGAATTTGAAGTTCAATTCTCTCTTCATCCATACAAATATAATTGTCTGAAATACAAAGAGCCTGTTCATGTCCGATAGACCTCAAATATTTACCTGCCTGATATCCTCCGTCATAATGGTCAATCACGAGATTAACTATTCTGTCAGTCTCCTCAAAATAACCACGTTCATTCAGCTCCTTCTCAAGAGCATTAAGATACGCCATTACAAATCCATCTTCTAAGACCTTTCCCTCGTATTTCGGTCCATCATTAATGACGACACCTATTATCCTCGAATTATTCTGTGCCAGAAGAATACCTGCCATATTCGGAATATATTCCATCTCGTCAAGTTTCTCCTGAACACGTTTTACGGTCTCATCCGATATCTTTTTTGTTTTTCCATGAATAACAAAAGTATAAATATTTCACCATTTTGTCTTCTTCTATTGAAAACTATTTGTCACCCACCTGTCAATCAGCTGGCTCATCTGAGTATCATCTTCGGTCAACTTACTCTGAGTTCGGATATTTCGTTCCCTTTCCTTCTTTGTTTTAGCAAATGCCCCCTTCGGGTCATGTTCCTTGATACATTCTTTAATTTGCTCTTCGTCTGCTTCTTTCATTTGATTTCTCCTAACTTCTTTTATAATTAGGATGCTCTTTTTTCTTCGCTATATACTTTCAATAGTAATACTGTTTTCTAAACATTTTTGTTGCAGTTGTTTTCGCACAATTTTATAAAGAGGCTAACCATTAACTGATTAGCCTCCTGCTCGCTTTTCATTATTTTTATTAGTTTCTAATATCAACTACTCCAGTATCAAGTAAGCATTCTGTGAAGTCATATTCATTTCCACTAAAGTTCAGATACATATTCGCAATATCTTCTTCATTAACAATCCAAGCCATATTAACCTGAATACTCTCGCCTGGCTTTAATGAAGAAATATAATTTCCGCCATCATTATATTTTTCTGCTTCACTATTATATTTCATAGTTCCAATATCAGCAGCTCCATCTCCTATATAATAATCATATCCATTTCCTGCAGTCTCATTAGGAATATATACTGAATATGTTCCATCATCCTGCTTCAATAATGTCATTAACGAACCTATATAGAGCAAATGATTGATTTCTTCATCTGTAGTGTTGGTATATGTAACTGTGGCATATACTAATTTCTGATTAACGTCTCTCTCATCAACAATCTGATCTAAAGTCTCGACACCATCTCCGGCTTTAATGTAAGACAAATGATTCTGGACTAATTTACCGTCCTTATCTGTTATGTTTTTCCATTCCTCCGGTATTTTTTCTTGATCCAATAAATCTAAATTGTCCGCTATTTTCACATCATTTACACATACATTAATTCCATCGGTACTAACATATTTACCGTTTTTATCTTCACCGGATGCAAAACTTAGCTTAATTGTCTCTCCAATTTGATGAACAGGCACATTTCCATTTGAAACAACAGTATCTACTGTTTCAACTTCGGGATCGACATATTGGCTCCATTTATACATTTTTGCAGTTTCAATCATTTCATTTTTATTTTTGATAACGAGATTTTCTGCAAATTTATATGCTTCCTCTTTAGATACATCGTCCCCAATATAAAGGATTAAAATACGATATTGTTCAGGGCAAATCATATATATACGCTGATTAAAGAAATTATTTTTAATTACTTCGTTGTATTTTAGATACACACCTTCATACTTTCCAAATCTATGTTCTTCACTTTCTATAACATTTGTGTCACGCATTACTGAGTTTATATCATTCTTGTCCATCAATACGGATTCAATAGATATTCCTCCTTGGAATGGATTATTTTCATATTCTAATTTAACACCTTCATCGCTCCATCTCATTCCGCTAGGCATATATCCTGCCGCAATAGAAATATCATACACTTTCTCTGGAACTTTTATTGTTTTTTCATCATTTTCAGCTTTAATACCTGTCTCAACACTATATTTGCCCTTCTTTTCAATTTGCATACTATAAAGCTTTGTTCCAGCATACGCTATTGTTGAAGTCGCTATCAGACAGGCTACTGAGGCTACAGCTACACGGCTCATATTCCACTTTTTATCTTTATTTCTAATTGAAACTATTTTTGTCTCTTTCATTTGTTTATTGACCTCCTCTTGAATCATTAAATGAATAAAATCCGGAGTCTTAGGCATTTCATTTTTTAATTCTTCTAATCTCATACAAAAATTTCCTCCAACTGAATATTTCTCTTTAATTTTTCTCGTGCTCTGGCAAGTCGCTTTTGCACTGCGCCTTCTGAAATATCAAGAATCTGTGCAATCTCCCTAACGCTAAATTCTTCCATGTAATAAAGGATGATTGGAATTCTTAATTCATCTTTCAGACCGCTCACTGCTTCATACAATTCGCTATAGTCTCTCTTTTCTTCATACTGACTTGTTAATTCCAAATAATTTTCAGTCAGCATTTTCCTCTTTCCATCACTTCTTGCAAGGTTATAGCATTCATTTATTAAAATTCGAATCAGCCATGTTTTAGCATAACAGTCTTTCTTTAATGTATGTATTTTTGAAAACGCTTTTACAATTGACTCCTGAATAGCATCTGCACAATCCTCATCATTAACAAGGATTGTCTTTGCGGTTGCATACAATTGTCGTTCAGAAGAAAGAATCAACTGTCCTAATTCTTCTTTTGTCAATTTGACACCACCTTTCAAGCTGGCCAGCTTTTTGTTTACATAGATTAGACGTAATAAATAATAAAATATCCCGTTTTATAAAAAAAGTAAGTCAGACCAAATTGATCTGACTTTTTCAACCTTTCCCCACCTAAATTCCTCCTTGTGTGATTCGGAGGAATCCGTATGCTCACTATAATTTAGTACTTTTATTAGTGTCAACTAGTTATTTTCTTTCTGTCTAGTGATAACTATTCTGTTTCTCATGACTAATATAAATTAGCAAAGTTCATAAATTTTATTTAATTGTTTTCGTAATCTTATATCCGGTTATCGTTTTACCAGCAATATTGGAAACACTGTATACATCCACATTCATGGTGAAATTACCACTTTTCAGTGCCTTAATTTTCATTACTTCCATCACTTTTTTCTTGCTGCATGAAATATCTGCCATGCTGTATGGATCCTTTGGATCAACTCCTACCAAATGAGAAAGATCACAAACTGATTGATCATCATCAATAAATTGAGGAATATACTCATTACATAACCAAGTTGGATTACGA
>JAXELM010000121.1:0-3911 GCA_034100525.1 Agathobacter sp. | reverse complement strand
TCCATTAAAATAGACTGACATTCGCTCTCTGTGGCATTTCCAACATCAAATGTTTTCTCAGCAGTTGGCTTTTCGATTGTTGCTCCCTTTTTGAAACTAACAGTACCAGATAATCCCTGGAAATAATCAAGGGTAACGGATAATTCTTTTCCTGATCTGTTGATTGTTCCTGACAAATACGTTCCATCTGCATTGATAGAAAATAATCCTGTTGCTCTGTCATATGTGATTGTTGCGGCAGTCACACCATTTCCCTTAAGCTCGAAAGTCTCAGACTTTCCAGAAGTTGTACCAACAATCTGAGCTAATGAAACACCATCAGAAAGCAACTCGATATTCTGCCATCTTGTAGTTCCACCATGGAAAAGGATCTCCATGTCAGAATCCTCAGTAGTAGGTTTCATATTTATACCTGCAAGCTTATTCTTATAAATGTATACTGTAACATACATGTCTGGCATTTCTTCTATTGATTCATACAGCTCATCAAAATTTGTTGTTACATTAGAATTGTTCTCTTCAACTTCTGCTTTTATGTCATCTACAAATCTTCTGAGGATTTGTCTGTCGATTAAGGCAATATATCCTTTGCATGAACGGTTCTTTTCATCAATCACAATGTCTTTTTCATCAACTTTTTTGAATTTAACATAAGACCTGTAATCTGACAGAAATATCTTAGCAAGGTCTGCTGCCTTTGAATCTTCTATATCTCCTGCATTCTCCATCTCTTTAAGTGAATCATTGAGCATCTGAAGCTGATCACTTGGAATCTGCTGCATGAGATATCCTGTATTCGTTCCCTCGTAATTGTACTCAAACAAATATTTGTCAATCAATGATGTATATGCCTGTACTTTTCCATCTGCAACTACAACATCCAAATCAACAGTCGGGATACCGCTTGTGCTAAAGGAACCTTTAATCTGCTGAGATTTTGGAGTAACCATATAACTGCAGTCAAGTGCACTTCCCTCATAGCTTCCGTTTATACCTACTGTATATTTGCCGGAGCTAACTATATCTGAAATGTCCAAATCCTCCATCAGCATCGTCTGGTCTTTAAATGTATTTGTAACAGCTAAAAGTACCTTATCATTAGGACTTAAAAATACTCCTGTTTTTACAACTGCAACAAGTACAATAGCAATCAAAACAACTGCAGCTACTCCCCCACCGATAACAAAGCCAATCTTTGATTTCTTCTTTGGTGGCTGTGGCATCATCTGTGGCTGATACGGTTGCTGTTGATATGGTTGTTGCTGATATTGTTGTTGCTGATATTGTTGTTGCTGATAAATCTGTTGTACCGGTTGCCCTGTCATCGGATCAAACTGCATCTGAGGCTGTGGTGCCGGTTGTGGTGCCGGTGTCGGTACTGGCTGTGGTGCCGGTGTCGGCTGAATTGGCTGTCCCGTCATTGGGTCAAACCTCATCTGTGGCTGTTCATTGACAGGCTGTGGCTGAATTGGCTGTCCTGTCATTGGGTCAAATCTCTTTTCCATTTTCTAACTCCTTTAAAATCCTTGTAATATCGGTTACTTTTCCAACGTCTCTTATTTTTCCATTTTCCATAAAGAGACATCTATCTGCAGATAGTATTTCTGATTCATCATGTGTTGTCATAATCACAATTCCATTCATCTTACAGTATTCACTAATCCACTGTCCTATGCTGTTCTTGTAGTATAAATCAAGTGCTGTCGTCGGCTCATCTAACAGAAGAATCGGAGGCCATTTAAGCAAAGCACACGCTATACTAAGCCTCCTCTTCATACCACCGGAAAGCTCACTTACGCGTTTACCTAGAATATCCTTTAGTTCAAACTGACTGATAATCATATCTCTTACTGAATTGTCTCTCCCCTTCCAAAGAAGAAGATTGTCCTTCACCGTCAGTTCTTCCATCAGAGGATTGTCCTGTGGCACATAACCACAAAAGCTTCTAAATACTTTCATATTCCCAATTGCTTCATTTCCGAAAAAAGATACACTTCCTGCATCTGCTTTCATGACACCTGCAAGTATCTGCATCAATGTGGACTTGCCGCATCCGTTCATTCCGACGATTACGACCTTTTCCCCACAATTAGCAGAAAAACTGATGTCCTCAAGCACTGTCTGCTTTCCGTATTTTTTTTTCAAACCACTGACGTTTATCATAAATACTATATTGCTGCCTTTTCTTTTAGTTTTCTTCCCCCATTGCAAAATTAGAATTGTATTTCTTTGCAATCATATTGCAAAGTCGCGCAACGTACTGAAGATTCATCATATATTTTACTTCAGGCGTTGGGAAACTGGCTATATTTGCCGAACTGCTCTTATCTGATTCTTCATAATCTCTTATCTGTATAAGCAATTCTTCTCTAAGCTTTACCAATTCTTCGTATGAGTCACCCTGATGCTCATTCGCAAATGCGTTTGGACTAATCATCATGACCTATCACCTCCCAAAACACTATAACAGTATAAACTATACCTGCTCAAGTGCCTGCGCTAAATCAGCAATCAAATCCTCTTTATCCTCAAGTCCACATGAAATACGAACAAGACCAGCTGGAATTCCTGCCTCCTTCAGCTGCTCCTCTGTCATCTGACGATGTGTCGATGTCGCTGGATTTAAACAGCATGTTCTGGCATCAGCTACATGTGTCTCAATAGCTGCAAGCTTGAGATTCTTCATGAACTTCTCTGCTGCGGCTCTTCCGCCCTTAAGCTCAAACGATACAACACCGCATCCGCCATTTGGCAGATACTTCTGTGCTCTCTCATAATATGGGTCTGATTTAAGTCCCGGATAATTTACTTTCGCAACCTTGTCGCAGCTCTCCAAAAATTCTGCAACTGCCTGTCCGTTCTCGACATGACGTGGCATACGAACATGAAGTGACTCTAATCCAAGGTTCAATATAAATGCATGCTGTGGTGACTGGATGCAACCAAAATCACGCATAAGCTGCGAAGTACATTTGGAGATAAATGCGCCTTCTTTTCCAAATTTCTGTGCGTATGTAACACCGTGATATGACTCATCAGGAGTACATAATCCTGGGAATTTATCTGCATGTGCCATCCAGTCAAAATTACCGGAATCTACAATAGCTCCACCTACTGCTGCACCATGTCCATCCATATATTTGGTAGTAGAGTGTGTGACGATGTCAGCTCCCCACTCGATTGGTCTGCAGTTAACAGGAGTTGGAAATGTATTGTCCACGATAAGTGGAACTCCATGCGCGTGAGCTACTTTTGCAAACTTCTCAATATCAAGAACTGTAAGCGCCGGATTGGCAATTGTCTCTCCAAACATAGCTCTTGTATTCTCTTTAAATGCTGCATTGAGTTCTTCTTCTGTACTATCCGGTGATACAAATGTCACTTCAATTCCCATCTTTGCCATTGTGACAGAGATAAGGTTGAAAGTTCCTCCATATATCGAAGACGAAGCTACAATGTGGCTTCCGCATTCACATATATTGAATAATGCGAAAAAGTTGGCTGCCTGACCTGATGATGTAAGCATTGCTGCTGTACCACCCTCTAATTCTGCAATCTTGGCAGCTACATGGTCATTTGTAGGATTCTGAAGTCTTGTATAAAAATAACCGTCTGCCTCAAGGTCGAAAAGCTTTCCCATCTCTTCGCTTGTGTCATATTTGAATGTCGTAGACTGAACAATAGGTATCTGTCTAGGCTCGCCATTTCCCGGTGTATATCCGGCCTGAACACATTTTGTATTAATTCTATAATCGCTCATTTCTATGCTCCTTTTTATTTTCATATATACATCTTATTAATTATAGAATTTTTTCGCTATAAATACAATTAATTTTACAAATTATTTAGCATTACATCTGTTCCAACAGATTAACCATCTCTATTGCAGAAAGTGCACAGTCGTATCCTTT
>JAXELM010000113.1:0-3450 GCA_034100525.1 Agathobacter sp. | reverse complement strand
GCGAGAACAGTCTTGAAAAATGCAGCAAACTTTGGATGCGCCTGCTCGAATTTGTTCTTTGCGCCCATTAATTTCATTATTGCAGCTGGATTTACCATATCTATTACCTCTTTCGTTTAATGTATTATAGTAGTTCTATTATAGTCAATAATAGGCTTTTGTGCAAAAAATAAAGAGTCATCATGACATTGGTCATTACAACTCTTTATTTTCAACCTAAATCACATATTCCGGCTGACTTATCAGCTGCATTTTACTGAAGAACTCTATTGTTCTATCATTCTTTGGATGGTTAAATACCTCCTTCGGTGTTCCGTCCTCGACCACATGTCCTTTATCCAAAAAGATAACTCTGTTTGAAACATGGCGGACAAAATTCATCTCGTGCGATACAAGAAGCATGGTGTATCCTTCCTGTGCTACTTTTTTGATTACATCAAGTACCTCTCCTACTAGCTCTGGATCAAGTGCTGAGGTCGGCTCATCTAGAAGCAGCACCTGTGGCTTCATGGCAAGTGCTCTTGCAAGTGCTACTCGCTGCTGTCCTCCTGAAAGGTGTCTCGGATAATGGTTTACCCACTGTGCCAATCCTACTTTCTCAAGCTCCTGCATAGCTATTTTTCTTGCCTCGGACTTTTTTATTTTCTTTACTGTTACTAGTCCCTCCATTACATTTTCAAGTGCAGTTTTCCTCTCAAACAGGTTAAATCTCTGGAAAACCATTCCTGTATTTTGGCGAAGATACAGTAAGTCTTTTGGTTTTTTCTGGGATAAATCAACTTCACGTTCTCCTATATGTATCACGCCCTCTTCTGGGATTTCCAGATGATTTACGCATCTAAGAAGTGTTGATTTGCCGGTTCCTGATGGTCCGATTATTCCAACCACATCCCCTTTATTGATTTCAAGATTTATGTCATCTAATACGACATTATCGTTATATTTTTTGGATAAATGCTCAATTTTTATCATAGGCTATCTCCCCACCTGTTCAGGTATTTTTATCTTGTTTTCTATTATCTTTATAATCTGTTCGATAATGATTGTGATTACCCAGTAGATAATCGCCAGTGAGACATATACCTCGAAATATCTGTATGTACGTCCACCTATTATTTTTCCCTGTGCTGTTATTTCTATTACCGCACATGTAAATGCGAGTGATGTTCCTTTTATTATGCTTATTATCGAATTTCCAATTGTTGGAAGTGCGACTTCGAACGCTTCAGGCAGAATTATTCTGCGAAGTGTCTGCGAAGATGTCATTCCGATAGCATGTGCTGCTTCTATCTGTCCTGAATTTACTGATTGTAATGCCGAGCGGATTATTTCTGCCATAAATCCGGATTGATTTAGTCCGAGTGCAACCATTGCATATACAAATCCAGGTATATCAGCTACTACCATATTAGTTCCGAATCTCTGATTGATTGCCTGAAAAAACATAGGAATTCCAAAGAAAGCAACATACAGCTGAACTATTATCGGTGTTCCTCTAAGCAACGATATCAGCACATTTGTTATCTGTGTCAGAACTTTTATTTTTTTCATTTTTATGATTGCCATTAACAGACCAAGAATTAATGCAAGCACCATCGAAAGCGATGCAAGTCCTAATGTAATTGGCAGTTTCTGCAGTAATTCCGGTATTGATGAAAACACCAATGAAAAATCAAATAATTTGCCCATATTCCCTTCCTTCTTTCAAGTAATTTTATATCTCTTTCTCAACCAATACACATGTAAATCCTAAATCCAGCTTCGGAATATTTACAGGTACCTTTGGTTCTTTGTGTTCATGCGGTTTATCATACGCATGAACATCCACTTTATCATTTCGTACATACCCAAGCTTGTTGTAAAACCCTTCTGCGCGGTCCTGACTTGTTATTACTACATGATTTATTCCCTTTTCTTTCAACCATTTTTCAGCTGCATCAATGAGAATTCTACCGTATCCATCTTTTTGTTTTTCGCGGATAACACATACCCTTTCGATTTTACCCGTCCCTTCTTCTGGATATGTCAGACGACAGCCTGCTACCGGCTTATGATCCTCTATAATTATTATCCCCTCTTGATTTTTATAGTCATCATCTCCCGAAAACTCAAGCTCTACCGGAATATTCTGTCCGAAACAAAATGCGTCTGTTCTGACATAATCATATGCTTTGTACAACCATTCATCTGTGTTTTTTTCGATACGGTAGATTTCCATTTCTGCGTCCTCCTGCTAATTAATAGTTGATTCTAAGTATTTTGGATCTACGGATGTATCAACTCCAAGGTATTTCTTGGTAATCTCTCCGATTGTTCCATCCTCTTTCATCTCTTTTAATACTTTATTGAGTGCTTCCCTTATCTCCTGACCTTTTTCATCTTTTGTCAAAAGAAAATATGTATTGTTCTTTGGGAATAAGAACTCCTCTGTATCCTTGTCAATTGGATTGGCAACAAGCTTGCCTTCTAGTCCAAATTTCGGTAATAAATTCTCAATAATAGGTCCGTCATCTATTGCAAGGTCTGTTTTTCCATCTACTATGTTCTGATAACGTACCTGAAAATCTGTATCTGAGTATATTATCTCAATCTGCGAATCTGGATTTTCTTTGTTCCATGTCTCAAGTGCGCTTGCTGTGAGGCTTCCCGCTGAAAGCTCAATTTTGTATCCTCTGTCTGCTACATCCTTAAGTGATGTAAGTGGTTCGTCGTCAGCTCGCTGGATATACTCGTTGAATGTTGTCTTGTATGGATATGAGAAATAATATGATTCTGCTCTCTCTTCTGTATATCCGTAATTGTTGATTGCGATGTCATACTGTCCGCTAAGTACACCCTGTAGTGCATCAGCTACTTCTATCTCAAGCTCGTACTGTGGAAGTCTGTTGAACGCCTCCTGTGCTATTTCGATATCAATTCCTGTCAGCTCACCATCCTCTCCAACATAGAAGTATGGGGCAAGTGAACCACCTGTTACTCCTTTTACAACAGTCACTTCGTCTGAAGATGCTGCCTGTGTATCTGCTTTAGATTTATCTGATTTGTCAGCGTTTGCTGAATTATCATTTGAACCGCATGCTGCAAGTCCTGTTGTTATAAATGATGCTACTAATAATGTTGATAAAAATTTCTTTGTATTCTTTTTCATATCTCTTCCTCTGTAACTATTCAGTACCTTCATAGTTACGAACCGCAAGTGCATTAAAATCAGCTACGCTGATGGGCACTTGCTTCAATAACCTACACTCTTTCTTACGAAATATGCGGTTCCGCATATTTCTGCACTGAACAGTTTTCTTCCTCTTTTCGTATTTCTAAAGTTCCTTGATTGGATTAATTGATGCATCTACTGAAAGTGTTCCATTCTTAGGATTTCTGTCCTCCCAGCTTGGGCTGTTCCAAATTGTTGTTGAAATCTCAGATGCATACTCTTCATATGTCTCTCCCTTT
>JAXELM010000111.1:0-14141 GCA_034100525.1 Agathobacter sp. | reverse complement strand
CGCATTGTCTGTCCCATGAGTGCGCCTAACGCCTTTTCCTTACCATTGTGGTAATCTTCGACAGCCTGTGGGTTTGCCTTGATCACTTCCTCGATGGTAGCGCGGATAGCACTCTCGTCATTAACGACTGCAAGACCATTCTCTTCTACATATTTCTCTGGATCGATATCCTCTGAGAATACTACTTCGAATACCTTCTTGGCAACGTTTGAATTAATCTTTCCAGCCTCTGTCAAATCAATGAGTTTTGCAAGGTTGACTGGTGAGAACTTGATATCTTCTACTTCCATATCGTTCTCTTTCAAAAGACGCATTGTCTCAACCATAAGCCAGTTGGATACTTTCTTTGGCTTGCCGCAGATTTTGGTGGTTGCCTCGAATATGTCTGCCATATGCTTTGACTCTGTAAGAATCTTGGCATCATATTCTGGAATATCATACTCCTTCTTGTATCTGACAAGCTTCTGTGGGCGAAGCTCAGGCTGTCTTGCCTTGATATCTGCAATCCACTCATCAGAAATGACAATAGGTACAAGGTCTGGTTCTGGGAAATAACGATAATCCTGAGCATCCTCTTTTGAACGCATGGCATGTGATGCTTCTTTATTATCATCCCATCTCCTTGTCTCCTGAACAACAGCTCTTCCCATCTCAAGAAGTTCGATTTGTCTTTCTCTCTCTCCTTCTATTGCATGAGCGATAGCCTTGAAGGAGTTGAGGTTCTTCATCTCTGTACGTGTTCCAAATTTCTTTGAACCAACTTCTCTGACTGAGAGGTTGACATCGGCACGCATTGAACCCTCGTTTAACTTACAGTCAGATGCTCCTAAATACTGTATAGTCTGACGCAGAGTCTCAAGATAAGCGATTACCTCTTCTGCGGATCTCATATCAGGCTCAGAAACGATCTCGATAAGTGGAACTCCTGAACGGTTGAAATCAACAATTGACACATCCTCCCATTCATCATGAACAAGCTTTCCAGCATCCTCTTCCATATGAATCTCATGGATACGGATGTTCTTCTTGCCACCTGCGGTCTCAATCTCTACAGAACCATTGCGGCAGATTGGAAGATAAAGCTGTGAAATCTGATAGTTCTGTGGGTTATCAGGATAAAAATAATTCTTTCTGTCAAATTTGCTGTACTGAGTAATAGTACAGTTTGTTGCAAGACCAACTGCTACTGCGTATTCAACTACCTGCTTATTTAAAACTGGAAGTGAACCTGGCTGACCTGTACATACCGGGCATGTGTGTGAGTTTGGTGCACCACCGAACTCTGTCGAGCAGGAGCAGAAAATCTTTGTTTTTGTAGCTAATTCTACATGGACTTCAAGTCCAATCACTGTTTCATAGTTCTTCATAATTCTCCTCCTTTCTACTGAGCCAATGGGCTGTGTGCATATTCTCTAGTCTGTTCAAAACTGTATGCAGCTCTGATAATATTCTTCTCTTTGAAACAATCTCCGATAAGCTGAAGTCCTATTGGAAGTCCCTTGGAATCAGTTCCGCATGGAAGTGATATTCCTGGAAGACCTGCAAGGTTTACAGAGATTGTATAGATATCTCCGAGGTACATCTGGATTGGATTGCTAAGACTCTCTCCCAGCTTAGGAGCTGTAGTCGGAGCTGCTGGTCCAAGTATTACATCATATTTTGAAAAAGCATCATCGAAGGCTTTCTTGATAAGTGCTTTTACTCGAAGCGCTTTGAGATAATATGCATCGTAATATCCTGAAGAAAGCACAAAGGAACCAAGCATTATTCTTCGTTTTACCTCTGCTCCAAATCCTTCTGAACGTGATTTCTTGTACATATTGTGAAGGTCTGTATACTCTTCTGTACGATATCCATATTTAACGCCGTCAAATCTGGCGAGGTTTGAGCTTGCCTCTGCACAGGCGATAACATAATATGCCGGGATTGCATATTCAACAAGTCCTAAATCAAATTCCTCGACAATGGCACCTTTTGATTCAAGAACCTTTGCAGCATTAAGTACTGCTTCCTTTACTTCCGGGTCAAGACCTTCTCCGAAATAGTCACGCGGAATACCAATCTTTAGACCTTTTACATCATCAACAAGTGCATCTGTGAATTTAAGATCATCCCTGTTTACTGATGTCGAATCCTTCTTGTCATAAGAAGAAATGATTTCAAGGATTGTTGCACAGTCTGTAACATCTTTTGCAATAGGTCCAATCTGATCGAGTGATGAACCATATGCGATAAGTCCATATCTTGAAACAGTACCATATGTTGGCTTGATACCTGTAACACCACAAAAAGAGCTAGGCTGTCTGATTGAGCCACCTGTATCTGAACCGAGTGCAAATGGCACTTCTTCAGCTGCCACAACTGCGCACGAGCCTCCTGATGAGCCTCCTGGTACATGCTCTAAATTCCAAGGATTCTTGGTTTCTCCATATGCCGAAGTCTCAGTCGTACTTCCCATGGCAAACTCATCCATATTTGTCTTTCCTATAATAATTGCCCCAGCTTCCTCAAGCTTTTTAACAGCTTCTGCTGAGTATGTCGGAACGAAGTTGTATAAAATCTTTGATGAACATGTTGTCTTAAGTCCCTCTGTACACATGTTATCTTTTATTGCTACAGGCACTCCGGCAAGCGGTCCGTCTAGTTCTCCGGCATCGATTTTCTCCTGAACTTCTGCGGCTCTTTTAAGTGCCCCTTCTTCATCAACTGTAACAAAGCCATTGACCTGTGCCTCTTTTGCTTTAATTGCATCAAGTGCGGCAACAGTTGCTTCGATTGCAGTTATTTCATTTGCTTTTATTTTTTTGCCTAATTCTACGGCAGTCAAACTCATTAAACTCATACTTTGTCACCTCATAATGCCGCTTTAATCTCCAATTGTCTTTGGAACCTTAAAGCCGCCATCCTTTTTAATCGGAGCATTTGCAAGTGTTGCTTCACTTCCGTCACCATTTGTTACCACATCTTCACGAAATACATTGTTTACCGGGAATACATGACTCATCGGCTCTATTCCAGTAGTATCAAGCTGATTGAGCTGATCAATGTAATCAAGCATATCTGCCATATCCTTCTTGGCTGCCTCTGCCTCCTCTGGTGAAAGCTCAAGCTTCGCAAGAATTCCAACATATTCCATTGTCTCATCAGAGATGTAGTTTCTCTCAACTCCGTCTTCTCCGATTACCTTTGTTGCAACTGCTCCTATTGGTGCGCTCTCTTCAATTTCATCATCCTCATCAAGTGCAGCACTGCGGATTTTAGAATATACAACAGCATCACAGATTCCCAGATTATTTATGTCAGCTCTTCTAAGTGTGCCCTCATATTCCATTCCGGCTGCTGCCATGACCTTTCCCGAATTTGGATTATTTGAATCATGACGTGCGCATACTCTTCCAGCACCAACCTCTGCAATGAAAAATCTGATAATCTCCGTCAGAGCCTCAGTTGCGTATCCCTTATGCCAGAATTTCTGTCCGATACAGTATCCAATTTCTACGCTCTCTATCTTATTATCAATTTTCACTGCACTGATAGCACCGATTGGCTGCTCAAGGTCATTCAGTTCAATTGCCCACTGATAAAATTCCTTGTCATCGTATTTTGATACCCAGTCTTTTACGATGGACTCGGTAACTTCAACATTCTCGTGTGCAGGCCATGTAAGATATTTTGTAACTTCCGGATCATTTGCCCAGTTGTAAAACATGTTCTCTGCATCTTCTATTTCAAATCTTCTAAGAGTCAGGCGTTCTGTAGCCAGCTCCCTCGTTCCAAGATGATTCATAATCTATTTTCCTTTCATCTGTTTTCCTTATTTAGCGTATGCCCTATACTATGGCTCAAGTCTGCTTAAGTCTCTTGGGAACAATGTAGCTTCACGCACATTCTCCTCACCGATAAGCTGCATTGTAAGTCTCTCGAGTCCGATTCCAAGACCACCGTGTGGTGGCATTCCGTGCTTAAACGCTGACAGGTAATGCTCCATACCTTCAGTCTCCATGCCACGCTTATTTATTTTTTCAAGAAGCTTGTTGTAATCGTGAATACGCTGTCCACCAGTTGTGATTTCAAGACCTTTGAACAAAAGGTCAAAGCTCAATGTATATGTCTCATCTGCCGGGTCATCCATTGCATAAAATGGACGCTTCTTAGATGGATAATGTGTTACGAAAACAAAATCACTATCATACTCTTCCTTGAAATATTTGCCGATAAGCAATTCCTCTTCCGGCTCAAGGTCAAATGGATTTCTAAACTGTCTGTTGTATTTCTTTGAGACACGTTCCTTTGCCTCATCAAAACGGACACGTGGAATCTGGTCAACATTTGGAAGCTCTATCTTAAGAAGTTCAAGCTCCTTGCTGTATGACTCCTTCAAAAGCTTCATTGTATACTGAAGAAATCCAGTCTCCATAGCCATGATATCTTCAAAGCCATCAATATATCCCATCTCAAAATCGAGTGATGTATACTCGTTCAAATGTCTTTTTGTATTGTGCTTTTCTGCACGAAAAACAGGTGCAGTCTCAAAAACTCTGTCAAACACACCCACCATCATCTGCTTGTAAAACTGTGGACTCTGCTGCAAAATCGCAGGTCTGTGGAAATACTCAAGCTTAAACAGGTTCGCACCACCTTCTGCCGACTTTGCACCAAGCTTTGGTGTATGAATCTCTGTAAATCCCTGCTCATAGAGGAAGTCTCTAAAACCTCTTGTGATACCTTCCTGTATTCTAAATACAGCTCTCTCTCTAGGATTTCTAAGAGATACAGCTCTGTTGTTAAGCTTTGCTTCTATAGAAGTATTAAGCTTCCATTTGTTAATCTGAAGTGGCATTGGCTCCGCTGGTTCAGATAAAACAGCAACTGTATCAAGGCGTAGCTCAAAGCCATTAGGTGCTCTGTCATCACTCTTGTAGGTTCCATCCACCTCAACCGTATCAGCCTCTTTTAAATCAGCAATATCAAACTGCGATTTGCCCTCCTCATAAATACACTGAACAAGGCCTTCTCTTTTTCTAAGTACGATAAATGCAACATCACCCATATCTCTTATTGTGTGAATTGCTCCACGCACCTTGACGTTTTTGCCCTCGAAATCTCCTGCTAAAATCTCACTGATTTCAAGACATTCTTTTTTTGAAACTCCTGTCAAAAATTCCATATTGTACTCTCCTTCTATTTACCACATCGTGGCTTGTTAGGTGCGGGACGGGAAAATTTGTAGAACAAAAAAGAACCCCGAGATAGATTTCTCTATCCCGGGGCGAAAATTCAAAATGATTCCCGCGGTACCACCCGCATTGAAAGATAAGTGATTAACTCATCTTCCCACTCTTGCACGTAACGTGTGCAGACGTACCGACCTACTTGGTTTCAATCGGTCTGCTCCGGCAGTGTTCCCATTACCTGCTCTTCCAAACAGCGCTCTCAGTCGGTGACGCTGTATTCCTGTCGGCCTCTGCAAATAAGAGTCTCCTTCAACGCATTTGTCTTAATCGTTGGTAAAGTTATATCACAACGTTTTATTTAATTCAATAAGCAAAAATAAAAACTTAAGAAAATAAAGTATATCTTGATTTTATATCTGTTATAACTTATATGCACTTTATTCCTCTATAAGCTTTTCAATGTCTGTAAGCCGATCCACTTTTGCAAAGAGCATTCTACTTAATTCTTCATCAGGCTGCGTCAGGTCTGGAACCATAACTACCTTACAGCCGGCTTTGTAAGCACTAATCACACCATTTGGCGAATCCTCAACCGCAATACATTCATCTGGATTATGCCCAAGCTGCTTACATGCATACTCGTATATGTCAGGTGAAGGCTTTCCCTTTTCTATCAAATCAGCCGTTATAATCTTGTCAAAATACTCAATCAGTCCGATTCTCTTAAGATATCTAGTGGCACGCTCCATATCATTGGCAGTTGCAACAGCACGCTCTATCCCCTTTTGCTTTAAAAAATTAAGTATCTCTATAGCTCCCGGTTTTAGTTCTATACCATTTTGGGTGAGGCACTCTTCCATAAGCTGCTTACGATATTCCCTTACCCTTGTATAGTCAAAATTATCGTCACCCACTATCTGCTTTAAATATTCCGGAGCAAATGGACGTCCGAGTGAACGAAGTGAGAGCACCTGTTCATCACTAATCTCATATCCGAAATGTGCAAGTGCTTTCGGCCAGCATATTCTATAATATTTCTCTGTATCAATCAGCGTACCATCCAAATCAAATATTACTGTCTTAATCATTTTACACCACCTACTCAAGATTTAAAAACTTGTCCCACTCCTGTGTGTCCCCAGATGCTTTTACAATAATAGAGTAAGTACGCTCGTTTGTTCCGTCAATTACAAATGTATATTCATCATCCTTCTTCTCGATATTATATGCATATGCATCAGTAAAATACTCAAATACTGTCTTATATTCCTGCTCATCAACCGGCACATCATCCTCTGTTTTTTTCAGATTGCCATCTGCATCATAGATTCTGTATCCCTCTTCAACAAAAGAAAGAATCTCTGCATCACTCAATGAAAGAATCAGACCGTTTGTTCTCATTTTTCTTATATCACGGTTGCAGGAGTTCTCAGGAAGGATTTTCACATCGTCAAGTCCTATCTTGAACACTCCATTTGCAAACATAATATCATTTACATGCACCTCTAAAAAATCAAAATGTTCAAATTCGTTTGTTGTTGTATACTTCATTTATTTGCACCTTACTTTCTATTCCCAATACAATTCTCTGTATTCTTTATAATCTCGTAGTCCACTTTGAACAATCCCACACATCAGTCGCAAGACCTTCGTAGAAGTCCGGCTCGTGACATACCATAAGTATGCTTCCTTTGTATTCCTTTAATGCACGCTTTAGCTCGTCCTTCGCATCAACGTCCAAATGGTTGGTAGGCTCGTCAAGAAGCAGAATATTTGTCTCACGATTGATAAGCTTACATAGGCGAACCTTCGCCTGCTCGCCACCACTTAATACTCTTACCTGACTCTCAATGTGCTTTGTTGTCAGTCCACATTTGGCCAGTGCACTACGAACCTCATACTGTGAAAAGGCAGGAAACTCGTTCCATATTTCCTCAATACAAGTAGTCGTGACAGACTGATCCATCTCCTGCTCGAAGTATCCGATTTCAAGATAATCTCCTAGCTCCACACTTCCTTCAAGTGGCTTTATCAGTCCAAGAATACTCTTAAGCAGAGTTGTTTTTCCAATACCATTTGCTCCTGTTAATACAATCTTCTGACCTCTTTCCATCTCAAGATTGAGCTCAGATGAAAGTGGCTCATCATATCCAATTACAAGCCCATCCGTCTTAAAAATATATCTTCCCGGGGTTCTGGCTGTCTTGAAATTAAATTCCGGCTTAGGTCTTTCCGCTGCAAGCTCGATAACATCCATTTTGTCTAGCTTCTTCTGACGCGACATAGCCATGTTTCTTGTCGCAACACGCGCTTTATTTCTGGCAACAAAATCCTTTAACTCTTTTATCTCCTGCTGCTGTTTATTGTATGCGGCTTCGAGCTGTGATTTCTTCATCTCGTATACTTCCATGAACTTGTCATAGTCTCCGACATATCTGTTTAGCTGCTTATTGTCCATGTGGTAAATAAGATTTACAACACTGTTTAAAAATGGAATATCGTGCGAGATAAGTATAAATGCATTCTCGTAGTCATTCAGATATCTCTTAAGCCACTCAATGTGCTCCACATCCAGATAGTTCGTCGGCTCATCAAGTAACAAAATATCCGGCTTTTCAAGAAGGAGCTTGCCCATTAGCACCTTAGTTCTCTGTCCACCACTTAAATCAGTGACATCCTTGTCCAGTCCTAGTTCAAGAAGTCCAAGTGCCCTGGCAACCTCATCCACTTTTGCATCAATCATATAAAAATCATGCATAGTCAGCATGTCCTGAATCGTACCAGCTTCCTCCATGAGCTTATTCATCTCATCCTCGTCCACATCGCCCAGTCTTGCATAGATGTCATTCATCTCATTTTCCATCTCATACAAAAAATCAAATGCGGATGCAAGCACAGAGCCGATTGTCATTCCTTTTTCAAGGGCAGTATGCTGGTCAAGGTAACCTACCCTGACCTTCTTGGCCCATTCTATTTTTCCCTCATCAGGCATGAGCTTGCCTGTGATAATATTCATAAAAGTCGATTTTCCTTCACCATTTGCGCCTACAAGACCGATGTGCTCCCCCTTTAATAATCTAAAGGAAACATCCTCAAAAATAGCTCGGTCACCAAAGCCATGGCTTAGGTGTTCTACGTTTAAAATACTCATGTAAACCTCTCATTTTCTTTGTATTTGCCAAACCATTTTAACAAATCAAATCACTTTTCACAAGGTCATATAAATCCATCGTTTTCTCATTGTTTCCTCCAAAAAGGAAATAATAATCGCTCTGCTTACTCTTTTCGCAGTAGATATAGTTGCCGTAGGTTGGAATATTGCAACACAAAACTGTATCTTCTGCCGCAACAGCAATACCATATCCCTTTCCCGAAAGGATGAACGGCATTCTTAGATTCTTGCCGCCATGAGAGATGTATCTCGCTTTGGCAGTTATATCCTTGACATCTGTTCTAAGGATTCCTCTGCTTTTTAGCTTCTCACTCTTCTCCCAATCAAAATATGTCCAGTTCTGATTGTCCTCCATCTGACGTGGCTCGGTCTTTTTCTCTGACAAAAGCAGCTTTCCATCCGATGAGAAAAACTGTACTGCACCTGTTCTCTTCTCAACTACTACTTTAAGGGATGCTGTTGTTATCTCAACCACATCTTTATTTTCGCGTACTTTAAACTTCGCACCATCCATTACTTTTCTGTCAAAGTAATCTGGTTCAAAACCAGCAAGCTGTCCTTTGTGGAAGGTCACTCTTATGATATCCGAAGCAATCGGCATAACCCTAAGCATTCCTGTCTGACTTGTCAGCTCTATGCAGTCCTTTTTCTTGTTAATCCATCGAATAGAATAATCTGCCTTGCTGTGCCCCTTGGGCTTAAGCTTACTAGTATCCGGCATGGATAAATATTCGTATGGCGATTCGTTTTTGCGCTGGTTGTCGCTATTGTTTTTTGTCACCGTTTTAGCTGGCGATTTCTTATTTGACGACACTGTATTATTGTGTGTAATTGATTTGTTTGTTGATACTGTATTGTTTGATATAGTTGATTTATTTTTTTTAAGGTATACATCCATATCTACAGAATCATCGAGTACCTTCTTGTCACTATTCGAATTCACCACAATTCGCTTGGGGCCAATGTAGTTGCGCTCACGCATATCCTTGATGCCTTCAATCACTCTCTGTTCATTCTTCTCTTTTTCAGTCAGATTTTGCTTTTCATACTCGAAGGCTTTTGTCAGCGTAGGCGCAAAAAGCTCCTGCTGATGCTTCCCCTCTGGAATTGGTTCAGCGATAAGACCTGTCAGATTATCATCACACATGACAACAAGCTGATGCAGAGCTCGCGTCGCAGCAACATAAAGCAGCTTAACATATGTATCCTCGCATGGATAATGCTCTCTCGTCGGATTAAAAAGAAGAACCGCATCAAACTCGAGTCCTTTTGTATACGCAACCGGGAGTACCATTATTCCATTTCCAAATTCTGCATCAGGCTGCGTGCCATCCGCAAGGTCAATATACTGACTCAACATCTCCCACACTTCTTTTGTCTCTTTTTCATCACGACATACGATAGCTATCGTGTCATAGCCTTCGGTCTGCCATGATTTAATCTGCGCAACCGACTTTGCATACATCTGCGAAATATCAATACATTTTTCTATCTTAACCTCATCGCCATGTCTTACAATTGGCTCCACAGGGTAAATTGCAAAATCACCATGGTGCAATATATTCGTGGCAAAATTGGAAATCTCAACTGTATTTCTATAACTTTTTTTCAAAAGTCCAAAAGCATCGTATGTACCTGTGAGGACTAATTTGCGTAGCTCCTCCCAGTCGTTAAGTCCATATCCAAAATGGATATTCTGAGATGTGTCCCCCATAATCGTGTAGGTACAGCCGCGCATGCAATAATGCAGACAACAGTATGCCATCATACCAAAATCCTGCGCTTCATCAATCACCACATGACTAGCCTCCCTGATAGGGTCAATTTCCTTTATCCTCTTGTACAAATACGCCAGGGCCGCAAGGTCATAAACGTCAAATGAATTCTCAGGAATAGTGACATTCTGCTCTTCAAGGAATCTGTTATACTCCTCAAAAATACTGCCCTTCCATTCATCTTTTCCAAAATAAGTAGAATATTTCTTCTCCATACTTTTCTTCTCTGACGCAGTATATGTGACGTTTTTGCCCTGCACTTCATTCTCGTACTTTGACATCAGAATCTTGTTCAGCATAAGGCGTTTTGCTTGAATGGACATGTCCGGATTCTCTCTACAATACGTATCAATCAGAACCTCTCCAACAAGCAATTCATTACTTTTTTCCATATATACTTCCTGACGAGGAATCAGCTTTCGCTCATATCTCTCACAAAAATCAGAAAGTTTATCAAACCATTCCTTGGTGCCCTTTATGCAGGTAACCTCATCCTGCTTGTCCAATGCCCTTATAGAGTATTTATTTTTGTCCCAGTCCTCATAGAGCAACCTGACAAAAAGCTCCTCCATCGTCATCTGCGCAACGCCATATACATCCAAATCAGGAAGTACGCTGGTTATGTAATTCAAAAGGATTTTGTTGCTGCCAATAATGTAGAAATCCTCTGGTCTGAATGTGTCCTCGTAATTGTACAAAATATACGATATTCTGTGCATCGCGACAGTAGTCTTGCCGGAACCTGCGCATCCCTGCACAATCATGTTGGTTTTTGGAGAACGACGGATAATCATATTCTGTTCTTTTTGGATGGTCGCAATTATCTCTCCAAGAACTGCCTTCTTGTTTTTCGCAAGATAGCTTGTTAAAAGGTCGTCATTTGCAACTACATCAGAATCGAAGAAATCCTTCAAAGTATCATTCTCGATGGTATATGTTCGCTTGCGAAGCAAATCAATCTCGAATGTACCTTCAGAACTAACCGTATACTGACATGGTCCAATTGAGTTCTCGTAATAAACCGACGCAATCGGTGCTCGCCAGTCAATTACCACAGGCTCTGATGGTGTTTTTGCGATACCAACACGTCCGATATAGTAGGATTCTTCAAACTTCATGTTGGGATCCTTGAAATCAATTCGACCAAAGTATGGCTTCTTTCTGGCTTTTACAAACCTGTCCATTTCCCTTTTTAATTGTCTAAGTCTTTTGGTTGCATCGTTCCACAGAATAAGAGACTCCTTGTCCCGGTGTTCGATTGAAGCATACAGGTCAGCTACATCCTGATCCATCTTAGATATATCTTCCTGTGCTTTCTCAAGATTTGATTGGGCTATCTCAATTACCTCCGCTAGTTTCTGCTCTTCAGCTTCTCTTGATAACCCTGAAATTTGTTTGAATTTCTCGTTCATGAAATACCTCACTTTTGATAAATTCATCCCGACATGATTTATTTTATCTCATTTGGTATAGATTGGAAATACTAATTATTTGTAAATATTCAGTACCTTCATAGTTACGAACCGCAAGTGCATTAAAATCAGCTACGCTGATGGGCACTTGCTCCAACAAACTATACTCTTTCATACGAATATGCAGTTCCGCATATTTCTGCACTGATCAGTTACAATTAATTTTCCTTTTCAAAAGTATGATATATAATGATGTTACTCGAATATTTCTTAACAGAAAGGATAATTCATATGACAACTACTTTCAAAACTCCACAATTGGGAAAAGATGTTTTTGTTGCCCAGGGTGCCATTCTTCGTGGTGACATAACAATCGGTGACAATTCAAGCATATGGTTCAATGCCGTTGTTCGTGCCGATATGGCTCCAATTCAAATCGGCAAAGAGACAAATGTGCAGGATAATTGTGTTCTTCATGTAGATGACGGGGCAGCTCTTTGTATTGGAGATAAGGTTACTATAGGTCATGGAGCAATCGTTCATGGATGCACTGTAGGAGACAATACTCTTATTGGAATGGGTGCTATTATTCTCAACCACGCAGTTATAGGAAAAAACTGCATCATCGGTGCCGGTGCACTGATTACCCAAAATACTATAATTCCGGATAATTCATTAGTGATCGGAAGCCCCGGAAAAGTAAAACGCGTTTTAACTTCAGATGAAATCGAAGAGATTAGTGATAATGCAGCGCACTATGTAAAAGAAGCTGCAATCTATCGGAGCCAGTTTTAAGGTCTCCGATTGTATTGCAGTTCCTTCTATAATGTTAAATATATAATTAATTTTTTAGTTTCTGATATATTTCACAAGGCTCACTGTACAGTTCTCCAATCCATTCTTCCATAATTTTTACTTTTTCTTTGGACAATTCTTCTGAAACAGTAAGATTAAATTCCCATTTTTTCTCTACTATACTGATTTCAACCTTTTCCACTTCTGGAAACAAAATCTGAATTTGTTTTGTTATGGACTCTATACTCACATTTTCCTTTTCAAAGCCAGTCAAAGATTTCTTATCTGCATTCGTATTCTGCACCATTATGTATGCTATGACAATACTTGGCAATATCATAATAAGCGTATTTCTAATAATTACCTTCTTCAGTCTCTTCCATTGTTCCAATGTAATTTCTTTTTTTCTCGGCACTTTTAGCATTAATAATATTGCTGCCGATGAGAAAAAAATAAAATAAGAATTCACAAGAAACAAATACCCGGCTCCTAAAAGAAATCTCCACTGTCCTGTCGCAATTCCATATCCACATGTGCAAAGTGGCGGCATCAGAGCTGTTGCAATAGCAACACCTGGAATTACATTTGACTTTTCTTTTCTGGTAATTCCAATGATTCCTGCGATTCCTCCAAACAATGCTATCAAAACATCCCAGATGGTTGGCTGAGTTCTCGCTAGTAATTCAGATGTCGTTGTAGAAATCGGTGAAATCAAAAAATATAATGTAGATGTAATTAAACACACCATCACCTGAAACATTAATCCAATCACTGATTTTCTAAAAAGTCTCAAATCTGCAGTAGCGGTTCCATAGGCTGCCGCCTGAATACTTCCCATCAATGGTGAAATCAACATGGCACCAATAATCACTGCTGTGGAATTCATATTTAACCCGATAGATGCAATGAAAATCGCCAGCATCAACACACACATGTTTGTTCCAGTAACCTGACCTCCCTCTACCAGTCTGGTTCTGATTTCTTCATAATTGGCTGTATCGCTTTCTAAGGAAAATGCATCCTTCAGTATTTCTTTTACTGTCATTTTCATATTTTTCCTTCTTTTTCAAGATAATCCAAGAATGCGGTGCATCCGGTGACTACATCCCTATAAGTTTCATCAAACGCCCCGGAATACCAAGGATCAGAAATTCCAGAAAATTGATTATTGTACTCAAGAAGCATTTTCATTTTTGTTCCTGCTTTATGGCCAGTCATACGTTCCATATTACGAAGATTCATGGTATCCATACCGATAAGATAATCATAATAATCATAGTCTGAAGCCTTTAACTGAACAGCTCTTTTTCCTTCGCAGCTCAATCCGTGCTTAGCAAGCTCAGCTTTTGCAGGAGGATATACCGGATTACCTACACCATTCCATATTTCTTCTGTACTTGTGGCAGCTGATGCAATTTCAAATTGGTCGGCAATACCACGCTTTGATACCATATCTTTTAAAACAAACTCTGCCATTGGGGATCTGCATACTTTCCCTATCAAATGGTACAAAGTCCTGCTCTGTTATACCTACCTCTCTTAATTCTTCTAGGTTAAAATCATCTACAGGCACTATATCAATCCTTGTATCCTCTTTATCTAGGAATAAAAAAGCACCAGCAACCTTATCAAGCGTTATAAAAACATCACTATTACTAGCTACATAAATCTTTTTAATATGCTCTTGTATAAATTGTACCTTTTTCTCCTCTACCATAGCCTCATTCTCAAATAATGCCTCTATCTCTGCATCTATGTTAGCTATGGTATCCTCGATAGCTTTAATATCTGGATTTTCCTCTACTGGCACTAA
>JAXELM010000019.1:0-25715 GCA_034100525.1 Agathobacter sp. | reverse complement strand
GTTGACCGCTACAAGGTAACTGTAAATGTATACCAGGATGATGAACCAACCGACCGTTTAGGCAGGGCATACCTAAAGGCAGGTGACGAAACCCTTACCATGTCCCAGGTACAGCAAGGCCAGTATGAGTTATTAGGCTATGGTTCAGATACTTCATATGAGGTATGGTTTGGAAATAACAATTCAGGAAAGACAGTAAGCTTTAGTGCAAGTGGCAACAGCGCAGAGATTCGCTACTATACAGTAGTTATCAAGACAAAGGTGGATGGAAGTGAAGCTGATGTGGATTCTGTAGAAATGAGAGCCGTAGGCAGCGATGAAGTCATCCGCCCGGTAAAATCCAACAAAGGAATCTACCAGGTAACCTCCCTTGGAGCAGATACCATGTATCAGGTTTATGTCAATGGAGAAGATACTGGAAAAACCGTAGGATTTTCGACTGGAAATACCATAGCAGCACTTGATTTTTACACGGTGACCTACGCTAGTGAATCTGCACTTGGAAGTGTACCGCAGGATGGTAAGCTGTATCTGGCAGGCCGGAAAGCGACCATTTTGCCGCAGGGCAATCTTCATAAATCGGATGGAGAAGCCGGAGTAACCTACAGCTTTGCAGGCTGGAGCGGTTCAGATGGAAATAATTACACTTCAGGTCAGCAGGCAGTTATAAGCAGCAAGCTGGTCTTAACCGCACAATGGTCAGCCAGTGAAGAGGCAGAAGCAAGCTGGAGAATTTCAGGACAGACAGCTACCTATTATGGAAGTCTTGCAGAAGCAATTGCAGTGGCAGAAGCAACTGGACCGGCAGTATCCATTACTTTACGTAAGACTGCTACTTTATCAGACTTTGAGGGAACTCTTGGAATCTCGGATAAGCTGACATTAGAAAGTGGGGCAGACTTAAAGTTAGTAAACACAACCATTACTAACCTTGGAATAATAAATAATGGTAGTGCAACTATAACATCTTCTACCGGTTCCGTCCTTTACAGTAAGGGAAGCATTTCAAGTGCAGACCATACAGCAACAGAAAATGGCGGAAGCATTCAGGTATTGGTGACATTTGATGCCAATGGCTATGGAACAGCACCAGAGTCAGGCTATGTAGAACTGAAATCAAATATTTCAGCAAGCCTTAAACCTGCAGATATTCCGGCAAACCGTGTATTTGACGGCTGGGCAAGGGACGACGAGGGCGAAAACCTTTGGAACTGTGATACGGATATCGTGACAGATTCTATGACACTTTTTGCAACATGGAGTCCATTCACCGTGACCGTAACCTATGATGGAAACGGACATGGCGAGAAGATACCTGAGGCAGTAGTGGCAGAGCCGGGAACTAAGTTAGAACAACCGACACAGCCGACAGAGAAGGGCTATACCTTTGGCGGCTGGTACAAGAGTACAGCAGCAAGTAGCAACGACAAGTGGAATTTTGATAATGATACTGTAGGGGCAGAAGGATTTACCCTCTATGCAAAGTGGATTCCAAATGAATATACTGTAATCTTTGACAATCAGGGACATGGAATAGCTCCTGAACCTGTAGATGCAGCTTACGGAACTACTATAGCAGAACCAACAGCACCAACGGAAACTGGATATACCTTTAATGGCTGGTTTGAAGATCCTGATGGATTTAATGAATGGGATTTTGAAAATAGTGTGATTCCGGCAGAGAATGTAACACTATATGCCAACTGGTCAGTCAATCAGTACAAGGTAGAATTTGATGCCAATGGACTTGGCTATGATGACTTTGCAGCCAAAGCAGCAAGCATGGGCGGACGTATGAACAGCCCATTTACCGCAAGAGTAGATTATGGCACACGGATTACAGAACCTGACTTTGATCCGACAACAGCCGGTATCCAGAAGCCTACCGAACCGGGCTATGATTTCTTAGGCTGGTACGCAGATGAAGAAGGCACTACTCCATGGAATTTTGACAGCAATACCATGCCGGCAGAAAACATCATGATTTATGGTTTATGGGAGGCTAAGGACTATAAAGTAACCTTTGATGATAACGGAGGAACAGGCGGCAGCGAAGGAAGAGAGCTTACAGTAACCTTTGCCACAAGTCCGGAAGCCGTAACCGTGCCAACCAGATCCGGATACACCTTTATGGGATATTATGCTTCCGAAGACAATGGTTTAACATTTAAGAAGCAGTATTACAGCTATGATGGTAAGCCTGTCGGCACCTGGGATATTCCAAGTGATACCACACTTTATGCAAAATGGATGGCCGGGGAAGCAAATGTATTCTTTGATATGCAGGGACATGGAGATACTGCCATCGCACCACTTATCCTTGCAGAAGGAGATCTGATTGCAGAGCCTGAGAAACCATTCGAGGATAAATCCATTTATGTATTTGATGGCTGGTATACAGATGAATCCTTCGAGACAAAATGGAATTTTGCCACAGATACAGTACCACAGGGCGGAATCACCCTTTATGCAAAATGGAAATCCGATTATGCAGATGTTACTTTTAACAATAATGGCGTGGGTGTAGCCCCAGCCAATATGATGGTGAAGATTGGAGACCATGTACTGTTTGAAGGTGCACCAATGAGCTCAGTTGAACCGGTATTGTTAGAAGAAGAGCAGGGCTTTTTCAGCTTTGAAGGCTGGTACACAAGTGCAGCATGCACGGACGATACAGCATGGGATGTTGCAGCTACACCAGTTCCGGAATCAGGCGTTAAGCTCTATGCAAAATGGCAGAGACTTGACCAATCAAATCCAGTAATAAGCGGAGTCACAGAGGGTAAGACCTACTGTGGAGCGGTAGCATTTAAGGTGACCGATGACAATCTCAAGCTTGTAACAGTCAATGGAACAGAAGTAATCCTGGATAGTGAGGGAAGCTACACAATTCCGGCAGGAATCGGTCAGGCTGTGATTAAGGCAACTGACAAGTCAAAGAACACTGTAACCATGACGGTAACGGTAAATAGTGACCACGACTGGAAGGAAACAAGCTATGAGTGGAGCGAAGATAAAACACAGGTAACAGCAACCCGAATCTGTAAGACAGACGAAAGTCATGTGGAGACAGAAACTGTAAATACAACAAACGAAGTGACAAGAGAAGCAGCCTGTGAGACAGATGGCGAAAGAATCTACACAGCGACATTTAGCAATGCGGCATTTGCAGTACAGACCAAGACAGTGACAATCGATAAATTGGGTCATGACTGGTCTGGTGCATGGACAGTTAAAAAGGAAGCAACAGCGACAGAAGAAGGAAAAGAAGAGACCTTCTGCACAAGAGGCTGTGGATGTAAGAAAGTCAGAACCATTCCAGCACTTGGAAGTACAGAAGCTTCAGATACCGGAACATTAGAAAAAGATGCAGAGGTATCAGCTGCTGCACCAATTGAGTCAGCAAGCCTTGATAATTTGAAATCAGAGCTTTTAGATGCTCCTAATATTTTCGCACCTGAAGAGAGAACAGCTATCCAAAATGGAGAAGATGCAAGAGTCTGGATGGAAGTAAATAGTACAGACGAAAGCAGGATTTCGCAAGAAGATAAGCAGACTATTCAAAACGCTGCGGCCGCTGTTATGGGAGATAATCCAACGATTACTTACTTCGACATAGAACTGTTTAAGCAGGTAGGTGACAATGAAAAGACACAGCTTCATGAACCGGGAATTCCAATTCAAGTAACGATTCAGATTCCAGCTGATTTACTGAATCACGATGTAAATCTGATTCGTGAATACAAGATTATCAGACTTCACACTGATGTATCGACCGGTGAAAGCTTAGTAGACACATTAAGCGGAATCTTCGATGAGGCAACTGGAGATTTTACATTTGAGACCGATAAATTCTCTACTTATGCAATTGCCTACAAGGATGTACCGGTAGTGCTGGACACAGGTGATGATTCAGACCAAGTTACCACAGAAGATGGAGGAAATACAGATACCAGTGATGGTACAGTTACGATTTCATCTAACCATGACACCAGTAAGCATGATGACAACAATAATGGCGAGAATAATGGTGAGAATAATGGCGACAATAATGGTGACCAAAATGGTAATAATAACTTTAGTAACCAAGAAGGCACCAATAATGGCACCGAAAATGGTAATAAAAACACCGGTAACCAAGATGGTAACAATAATGGCGAGAATAATGCTAATAATAACAACGATAATGACGGCAATGATGCAAACGTGCAGGATGATGACAACGAGAATAATACATCAGAGTCTGATACAGATACAGAGTCTGATACAGAATCAGAAAATAACAGCAGTACTGGACAGGATGACACGGACAGCATCGACAGTACAGACCAAGAGAACTGTTTCTGGCATTGGATTATTCTTGCAGTATCCATTATAGGTTCTATAATCGCCTTTGCATTAGGCAAGAAGAGAAAGAAACAGGCATTGCTTGTACTTGCAGCTGCAACTGCTATAGACCTGCTATTTATAGTACTTGGAACCTGTTATCTGGATTTAATCTTTGCAATTGCAGGTATCCTGATTATGCTGATAATCGCAGGATTTCTATACGGAGACAATGGTAAAGACAATCAGGGTGAAACAGCAAAATAAGTAAAAAAATTATACAAACCGTCTTATGGCTCCTTGGAGCTGTAAGGCGGTTTTGTTGGATATAGTCTTTATATACAGGAACTAATAACTGTATTAATTGCAGGAAGCAAGGATGGAATTTGTGTTATTTTGTAAGTGCATCCGCAGTGTTTAGAGCCTCTTAACGCGAGGACATAAACGCAAAAAATATATTACTATTCCCTCAAATCATATATACAACTACAATAGTCCATTCCCCCAGAGTGCCTCAACTCATGTCCTCGCTAACCGAAAAAGCGGTTGCGTATTATCTTAATATATTATTTTATAAAAAATATATAAAGAATTAGCACTCGCCTTGACAGAGTGCTAATAATGGTGGTATAACGTAGTCAGAAACAGGAAATAATAAGGTCAGGAGGTGTCTTTATGAACATACAGAAGTTTACACAAAAGTCAATCGAAGCTATAAACAACTGCGAAAAACTTGCATATGACTACGGCAATCAGGAACTAGAACAGGAACATCTTCTAGTCGCATTATTACAGCAGGAAGATGGCCTTATACCAAAGCTGATAGAGAAAATGGAAATAGATTTGAATCATTTCACGCAGAATGCAATATCAAAGCTTGCAGCCAGAACAAAGGTAAGCGGCGATAGTCAGCTCTTTGTCGGAAAAGATTTGAATAATGTACTTATACATGCAGAGGACGAGGCTAAGGCGATGGGCGACGAGTATGTATCTGTCGAGCATCTGTTTCTTTGCCTGTTGAAATATCCAAATAGGGCAATGAAAGAGCTTATAAAAGAATATGGTCTTACAAGAGACAGATTCCTACAGGCACTTTCAACAGTAAGAGGAAATCAGCGAGTGACATCTGACAATCCAGAAGCTACTTATGATACATTGGAAAAATACGGATACGATATGGTTGAGCGTGCGCGTCAGCAGAAGCTCGACCCTGTTATCGGACGAGACGATGAGATAAGAAATGTGATTCGAATTCTATCACGAAAGACGAAGAACAATCCGGTACTTATCGGTGAGCCTGGTGTAGGAAAGACAGCGGTAGTTGAAGGACTTGCACAGCGAATTGTAAAGGGCGATGTACCGGAAGGATTAAAGGATAAGAAGCTTTTTGCACTTGATATGGGCGCACTTATAGCTGGTGCAAAGTATAGAGGTGAGTTCGAGGAAAGACTTAAGGCTGTTCTCGAAGAGGTGAAGAATTCGGAAGGTCAGATTATCCTTTTTATAGACGAGCTTCATACAATAGTCGGCGCAGGAAAGACGGATGGAGCAATGGATGCAGGACAGCTGCTTAAGCCTATGCTTGCAAGAGGTGAGCTTCACTGTGTCGGAGCAACTACACTTGACGAGTACCGTGAATATATAGAGAAGGATGCTGCACTTGAGAGACGTTTTCAGCCTGTTATGGTGGATGAACCAACAGTTGAGGATACAATCTCTATTCTAAGGGGACTCAAAGAGCGCTATGAAGTATTCCACGGTGTAAAGATTACAGACGCCGCACTTGTAACAGCAGCAGTATTGTCAAACAGATATATATCAGACAGATTTTTGCCAGATAAGGCAATCGATTTGGTGGATGAAGCATGTGCGCTTATCAAGACCGAGCTTGATTCAATGCCAACAGAGCTTGATGAGCTAAACCGTAAGGTAATGCAGCTTGAGATAGAAGAGACAGCACTCAAAAAAGAAACAGACAATCTGAGTAAAGAGCGTCTGGCTACTCTTCAAAAGGAGCTGGCTGAACTGCGTGATGAGCTTAACAATAAAAAAGCTAAGTGGGAAAATGAGAAGAATGCAGTTGACAAGGTAAGCAAATTAAGAGAAAGCATTGAGCAGACAAAGCGAGAGATAAAAACTGCCCAGCAAAATTATGATTTGGAGAAAGCAGCAGAGCTTCAGTATGGCATGCTTCCTCAGCTTGAAAAACAGTTAGAGCAGGAAGAGGCTATTCTAAAGGACAGAGACCTTTCGCTTGTACATGAGAAAGTAAGCGAGGAAGAAATCGCCAAGATTATATCAAGGTGGACAGGAATCCCGGTATCCAAGCTGACAGAGAGTGAGAGAAACAAGATACTCCACCTTGACGATGAACTGCACAAGCGTGTTATCGGGCAGGATGAAGGCGTTACAAAGGTAACTGAGGCAATCATCCGTTCAAAGGCCGGAATCAAGGACCCTACAAAGCCAATAGGTTCATTTATGTTCCTTGGACCAACCGGTGTAGGTAAGACAGAGCTTGCGAAGGCACTTGCAGCCAGTCTTTTTGATGATGAAAGCAATATGGTAAGACTTGATATGAGTGAGTACATGGAGAAGTATTCAGTGTCACGTCTTATAGGTGCACCTCCAGGATATGTCGGATACGATGAAGGTGGACAGCTTACTGAGGCGGTAAGAAGAAAACCATATTCTGTAGTACTGTTTGATGAGGTTGAGAAAGCCCATCCTGATGTTTTCAATGTACTTTTGCAGGTGCTTGACGATGGACGTATTACTGATTCACAGGGAAGAACTGTAGATTTTAAAAATACAATTATCATCATGACAAGTAACCTTGGCTCGCAGGAGCTTCTAGATGGTATAAACGATGACGGAAGCATCAAGGAAGAGGCGCAGGAGCTTGTTATGGAAGGACTTCGCGGTCATTTTAGACCAGAGTTCCTTAACAGACTTGATGAAATCGTCATGTTTAAGCCACTTACAAAGGATAACATCGGTTCAATTATCACGCTCTTGATGAATGAGCTTAACAGTAGACTTGCGGATAAAGAGATAAAGGTTGAACTTACAGATGCGGCTAATTCGTATATCGTTGAGAACGGATATGATCCGGTATATGGTGCAAGACCTCTTAAGAGATTCCTGCAAAAACATGTAGAGACTTTATCAGCAAAGCTTATACTGTCAGACCAGATTAGTACGGGGCAGACAATAGTGATAGACCTTGCAGATGGCAAGCTTGTTGCGAATGCTCGCTAATCTATAGACGATTTGCCGAGTAATCGGTTATTAAGACAGAGTTTTTTTAGCACAAAGTAGAAAATAAACTTTTGTATTGTAAAGTGTCAGAAATTCATGTATTCTAGTATAGAAAAATGAATTTTCTGGCACTTATTTATGCAAAAATATATACTAATATCAATAATAGTGTATCAGAACAAGAAGAAAATGAATAATTTATATAAAAATAATTCATGTTAAGCATAAGTTAAGGGGATAAGATGGATTTATTTGATTATATGAGAGAGCAGCAGAAGGAGTCTGAGTCTCCACTTGCTTCAAGGATGAGACCGACCACTTTAGATGAGGTCGTTGGTCAGCAGCATATAATAGGAAAAGATAAGCTTTTGTATAGAGCCATAAAAGCGGATAAGCTTAGCTCAATCATTTTCTATGGACCGCCCGGAACGGGAAAGACAACACTTGCCAAGGTGATTGCCAATACCACAAGTGCAGAGTTTATGCAGATAAATGCGACCTCGGCAGGCAAGAAGGACATGGAGGAAGTGATTTCCAAGGCTAAGGACAATCAGGGAATGTACGGAAAGAAGACGATTCTTTTTATCGATGAGATTCATCGCTTTAACAAAGGACAGCAGGATTATCTGCTGCCATTTGTTGAGGATGGTACAATTGTTCTTATTGGAGCAACAACGGAGAATCCGTATTTTGAAGTAAATGGTGCTTTGCTTTCCAGGTCAGTTATTTTTGAACTTAAAAAGCTTTCTAATGAGGACATCAGGGAACTTTTGAAAAGGGCTGTAACAGATGTGGAAAAGGGAATGGGTTCATATAATGCCCAGATAGATGATGAGGCGCTTGATTTTCTGGCTGATGTATGCAATGGAGATGCGAGAGCAGCACTTACAGCGATAGAGCTTGGCGTGTTGACAACTGACAGAAGTGAAGATGGAATCATTCATATCGATATTAATGTGGCAAGTGAGTGCATCCAAAAGCGTGTTATTTCTTATGACAAGAATGGCGACAATCATTATGATACGGTGTCAGCTTTTATCAAGAGTATGAGAGGCTCTGACCCGGACGCAGCTGTATATTATCTGGCAAGAATGCTGTATGCCGGTGAGGATGTGAAATTCATCGCCAGAAGAATTATGATACTGGCATCCGAGGATATAGGAAATGCAGACCCGATGGCCATGGTTGTTGCAGCAGCCTGCGCACAGGAGGTTGAAAGAGTCGGAATGCCCGAATCGCAGATAATACTTGCGCAGGCAGTGACATATATGGCCTGTGCACCTAAGAGTAATTCAGCAGTCGAGGCAATCTCCAAGGCAATGAACTGTGTGAGAGAAACAAAAACACCACCAGTTCCAACACATCTTCAGGATGCACATTATAAATCTTCATCAAAGCTGGGGCATGGCGTTGGATATAAATATGCACATGATTATCCGAATCATTATGTGAAGCAGCAATATCTGCCGGATGGACTTGAGAATGAAGTATTCTATGAGCCGTCTGACAATGGATATGAGAAGAAAATACAAGAACATTTAAAAAAAATAAAAGGTGAGAGCGAGGAAAACTAGATGAAAAAGTATCAGGAAATGACTAGAGAAGAACTTATAGAAGAAGAAGCTTTATTAGAAAAAGAATATGAGAAAATCAAAGGTCTTGGACTTGCACTTGATATGTCAAGAGGAAAGCCGGGTGAGGATCAGCTTGACCTTGCAATGCCAATGCTTGATGTTTTGACATCAAAGGATGTTATAGAGTGTGAAAATGGAACTGATCTTAGAAATTATGGTATCCTCGATGGAATACCGGAGGCAAAGAAGCTCGTTGCAGATATGGTAGGAGCAAAGCCTGAGAATGTAATCGTATATGGAAATTCAAGTCTGAATATCATGTATGATCAGATTGCAAGAGCTACAATATTTGGCCTTTGCGGAAATACTCCATGGAGCAAGCTTGATAAGGTTAAATTCCTTTGTCCTGTTCCAGGTTATGACAGACATTTTGCAATTACAGAGGATTTTGGAATTGAGATGATTAATATTCCAATGACAGAAGATGGACCTGATATGGATATGGTTGAGCAGTATGTCAACAATGATCCTGCAGTAAAGGGAATCTGGTGTATTCCAAAATATTCTAATCCACAGGGTATTGTATATTCAGATGAGACTGTTGTACGTTTTTCAAAGCTTAAACCAGCCGCTGCTGATTTTAGAATTTTCTGGGATAATGCATATACAGTTCATCATCTTTATGATGACAATCAGGCTTCAATCCCTGATATTATCGAACTTTGTGAGAAAGAAGGAAATCCTGACATGGTATTTGAATTCTGCTCTACAAGCAAGGTAAGCTTCCCAGGTTCAGGTATTGCAGGGATTGCTTCTTCAAAGGCAAATATTGAGGATATCAAGAAGAGACTTACAATCCAAACAATTGGTCATGACAAGATTAATCAGCTTCGCCATGTGAAGTATTTTAAGGATATAAACGGAATCAATGAGCATATGAAAAAGCAGGCAGCCCTTATCAGACCTAAGTTTGAGATGCTTGATAAGATGCTTACAGAAGAAATCGCATCACGTGGTATCGGTTCATGGGTTAATCCATTAGGTGGATATTTTATCAGCTTTGAGGCATTAGAGGGATGCGCTACAGAGATAATTAAGCTTTGTAAAGAGGCCGGAGTAACGATGACAGGAGCTGGTTCTCCATTCCCTTACAAGAAGGATCCAAAGGATGCGGTAATTCGAATTGCTCCAACATATCCATCTCTTGAGGAGCTTACAGAGGCTGCAAAGGTATTTGTTGTAGTAACAAGACTTGTCAGCGTCAAAAATTTACTTTACAAAAAATAGGTCTTTTGATACACTGAAATCAGGTGGTAACACCTGATTTTTTGTTACATATTTTGTTAATATTTGATTGTTTTTGTATAAGAGGGTTTTTATGGGATTATTTGGTAAGAAAAACGACGAGCTGGCAATTAGTGCTGCGGAAAAAGAAAAATTTAAGAACATCATAGCAGAGGTGGCAGAGAATTCAAAAAGACTTTCAGAATCTATCAACAAGGTGAATGTCTTTTTAGGTGATATGTCGAAGGATGCGCAGGATGTATCTTCTGTGATGAGTGAGGTAGGAGCTTCGCTACATACAATGAGTGACAATGTTGTCGAGATCGCAAAAGTAATGGAAGATATGGAGAGTGCTTTTGAGGGCATGAGCGAGGAAGCAAAGGATGGCGCTGATTATGCCCAGAACAGCAATAATGAAGCATATGAGATTATGGTTCGTTCTGAGGAGCAGAGAAAAGAAGTCGAAGACAGAGCAAACGCAGTTGAACAGGCTCTGGTTCAGAAGATTGAACAATCAAAAGAGGCTGAGAAGATACTAGACCTTACGGCAGACATTATGGAGATTGCATCGCAGACGAATCTTCTTGCTTTGAATGCTTCTATTGAGGCGGCAAGAGCTGGTGAGGCTGGTAAGGGATTTGCAGTTGTTGCAGACGAGATTACAAAGCTGGCAGCCAGTTCAAGTGAGACGGCAAATCAGATTAAGGTTATTTCCAATACTGTACTTACTGCGGTGTCAGAGCTTGCAAGTGAAGCTGAGAATGTAGTCGGATTTATGAAAGATAAGACAATGGGCAGTTATGCCGAATTAGTCGAGGTAGGAAGAAAATACCAAAGTGATTCCAAGATTATGTTTGACAAGATGCAGGATTTTTCATTTGTTGCGAAGAATCTGTTAGGTCAGGTAGAAGAATCAACTCGTGCAGTGGAATCTATTAAGGTTGCATCTGCAGAGTCTGTAGATGCTGTGGAGAATCTCAATGAGAATATTTCCAATATAGCAGATGCTATAGATGAGATTAGTAGACAGAATGGAGACAATGACAGAGAAGCAAAAAATCTGGCAGACATTGTCCGCCAGATTTGAGGTAGCTTTTAAGTAAGTGCCATCTGATGCATATGGAGCGTTCCTTTTAGGAGGAATGCTCTTTTTTCTGATTTAGGATGCGAAATCTGATAAAGTGCCTGCTGTACAGTGAGATTTATTATCTCGTCGTACGGAGGAAGAATCATATTCGCAAATAATCTGCAGGACAAAAGATTGTCCGCATAATAATATCCAAGAACTGGTAAAACAAGCTTTGGATTTTCAGGCTGATACACAATAATTGTATCAATTATACTTGTGGTTAGTGGTGATGTTGAGCAAAAAACAGAATCATAGCCCTTTTTAATAAGCTCGTCCAGAAGCTGTTTAGGATTAAGCGTGGACGGGTCTTCAATTTCAAACACATTATCTTCAAAATTCTCTTCATATGTAACAATGGATAGTGCATCTGTGTAGGTCTTGAAAATTGACTGAGTAAATGAATGTTCAAAATTAGTGCAAACAAATGCCATTTTTCTGTGTCCCTGATTAGCCACCGAAATAACACCCTGATAGATGGCTGAATAATCACTTTCCAAAATACATGTAGCTTCACAGCCCTCTGGCTGATTGAAGATATATATTGTTGGAATTGCCTGTGGGATAACATCTTTGATTTCTTCATAATGTCTGGCACATGACATAAGGACTAGACAGTCAGAAATTGGAGTTAACTGTTTGATATAATACCGTTCCTGCTCAATATCCCCATTTGTCATGCAAAGAGTAGCATTGTATCCCTTTTTGCGAAATGCCGTTACAAGTGAATCAAAAAAGCTGTCCCGGAAATGTTTACTAATGCTTGGAAATATTATTCCAATTGATTTTCGAGGTTTTCGTACCGCCATATTTGAGACCTTCTTCCTATATAATACTTATATTATAATGTATAAAAGAAAAAAATAAAAGAGTAAATAGAAAATTAGTCTTTACAAATTAAAAAAATAGTGTATTATAAAAATATCTTTTTTTTAATGTTAATTCATGGCAGTAATTCACTGCGTTTTCCATTATGGAATTTTATGCCCAATTGAATATGTATTCCTCGCAGAACTTATGTAAAAGGAGAGGAATAATATGAAAGAGATTTTTCAGGAGTATGGTGGAATACTTATCACTGTTGTTGCTATTTTGGCAGTTATTGTTGTAATTACAGCGGTTATCGGAACGGATGGCAATAGTGCCATAGCGCGTGCATTTACCGGTCTTATTGACAATTTTGTTACACAGGCAAATGCAAATGCATCTATTGGTCACTAGTATGGAGCTTGGAAAAGAATATTTTGGACCTCTGTGGAAGTTTGTTTCAAGCGATGAGGTGACAGATATAGATTATAACGGAAAAGAAATATGGCTTACGAATATATATAATGAGCGCTACCGTGTAAGTCAGGAGTTTGTAGAACACAACATTACAGATGCTTTTGTGGAGCAGTTTACGCAGCGGATTGCCAATGTTGTAAGCAGGCAGTTTAATAAACGAAATCCGGAGCTTGAAGCAGAAACGAGTGACCTTAGAGTTACTATTGTGCATGAATCTGTTGCCAGATCAGGCAGAAGCATAAGTATTAGAAAGACACCACCGCTTATAAGACTGACAGCCCAAAGTGCGCTGAGAGAGGATTTTTGCAGTAGAAAGGTTCTTGCACTTTTGCTTAACTGTGTCAGGATACATGCTAATTTCGTTGTGTGTGGCAGCCCCGGAGCAGGCAAGACTGAGTGTGTTAAATTCCTGTCGCAGTACATTCCGGCAAACGAACGCGTTATTACAATTGAGGATACAATGGAAATCCGCTATGCTGTGACCAATCCGGATAAGGATTGTATTGAGCTTAAAGTATCAGAGGGGCTGTTTGAATATGCAGATGCTATTAAGGCATGTCTTAGACTTAATCCCAAGTGGATAATGCTCTCCGAGGCGCGCTCGAAGGAGGTTAAATATCTTCTTCAAAGCTGGAGCACAGGTGTGTGCGGAATGACGACTATTCATACGGATGATGTTAGAAACATTCCGGATAGAATACTCAATATGCTTGAGAGCAGAACAGATGCAGACAGAATGGAGAATGATATATATCAGGCGATAGATGTTGGTATTCTTATACGCAAAAAGAGTAAAGAGGATGGAACTATGTATCGTTACATAGATCAGCTATGCTTTTTTACGAGAAGTAATTATCAGAATAATATTATTATGGCAGTATCGGATGGCAAATATATCCTGAAGCAGATACCTGAGAATATTATGAAGAGGATGAACAGAGCTGGAATCGATGACCCATTTCACAATGATATTTTAAACGAAGCGTTAGCGATAAAGGAGGAAAGTGTATGATTTACTTTTTAGTTCTTATTGGAGTTTATATCCTTCATTTGCTGCTTAAACTGAATTGGATTATCACTGGAATTATTTGCGTATATTTGCTGTGTGCTGTTCCGTTACACCGGAAGCTGTTCTTGCAGCAGAAGAAGCAGATTACAAGGTATGAGGACGCTTCGATGTATATAGATACGCTGTTGTATGCTTTTGTGAAAGAGAAAAAGGTAATAAGGGCTTTTGAGGATGTGGTGAGCACGCTGAGGGATGGAGAGATGAAGGAAGTTGTAAAGCAGGCACTCGACCATATGATTCTGACATTTGATGATTCACAGATTCTTCGTAATTCGATGAAGATAATAGAGGATAGATATCCGTGCGATAGAATTGCATCAATACATAGATTTATGTGTCATGTTGAATTTTTCGGTGGAGAAGTAAAGACGCCTGTTGATTTGCTGCTGGAGGATAAAAATAGATGGATAACAAGAATTGATGCAGCAATTTCTGAGAGGAAGAAAATGTTTGTAGAGATTGTGTTGTCGGTGTCGGTATCAATTGTTATCTGTGGAATTATTCTATATCTTCCAGTCATGAATATGGATATAAGTAACAACTGGCTTGTTCAGATTCTTAGTGCGTTTATTGTGGTGTTAGACCAGATAATCCTTTATCGTGGTCAGAAAAGTCTTACGGTTGATTGGCTTAGGTTGGATGAGATGGAGGATGAAGAGTTCTATGCGAGGAAGATGCAGCAGTATAAGGAGTATGATGCAAAGAAGGATAAGAGAAATTCTCTTTTACTTTCGCTGATTCCGGCAGTTGTAGTTGTTTGGTGTATTTTTATGAAGAAGGAATGGTTTGCAGCAATTGCGCTTGTTATAACAGCTGTTTGTCTTAACCAGCATTTAATCGGGAGAAAGCTTGCAACCAAAAGACTATGCAAAAATATAAGTAGTGCATTTCCGAAATGGTTACTCGATATAGTGCTTCTGTTGCAGAGCGAAAATGTTCAGATGGCACTTAGAAAATCAATAGATATGGTGCCACTTGTGTTGAAGAGAGAACTTGAGGATCTGAATGCAAGACTTGAAATTGACCCTGAGTCATCAGTTCCGTATCATCTTTTTCTCAAGGATTTTGATTTGCCGGAGATACATTCGGCGGTAGGAATGTTGTATGCATTATCAATAGGCAACAGCAGCAACGCTGATAAACAGATAGGTGAATTGATTTCGAGAAATCTTGTGATTATGGATATCGCTGATACAGAGAGGCTTCATAACAAGAATAGTGGAATGTATCTGCTTTTTCTGGCTCCGGTTCTTACAGCTTCTTTCAAGCTGCTTATAGACATGGCTGTGTTTTTGTTGACTTTTCTTTCAACAAAAGTGGTATAGGAGGGATTATGAGTCAGATTTTAAAAACATTTCTTGGGCTGTTTTTGATACTTACGATGGTTGCTACATCTGCTGGTATTCTATCCTCGTTTCTTTCTGTTATGACGGCACAGAATATGCATGCCGCTATGATTAGTGAAATGGAAGACAGTGATTTTTACCCGCAGGTTATAATGGATTGTTTTAATACTGCACAGGAAAAAGGCTATGAATTGTCTGTTACGGTATATGGAATGGATAATTCTGTTGTTACATGTACAAGAAAGGAAGACGTTCCGACAAATATTGAAGTTCAGATGGCAAGGGTTGAGTTGAAATTTGATTATCTGCTCAGCTTTTTTGGACGCGATAATGAACATTTGCTTGATGGATATGCGCGCTAAGATGGGAGGTATTTATGAGAGAGATAATAGAAGAATTTGGTGGTGGTATGGCAATGATTACTATAGGATTTGCCGCAATTGCTTTTTTGCAGAGTATATTGTATGTGATGTGAGGTGGCTATGACAGAGATTATTAAACAATACGGCGAAATGATTATTGCAATGGTTGGTACAATAGGTTTCTTTATTGTAATGGGGAATCTGTTTTTAGCAAGAGATGGCATGTTGGTCAACATGATTCTTATTTGGCTGAATGGAGGATGCTAATTGAAAGAAATATTCAGACAATATGGTTCAATAATGATTTCTTCGTTTGTGTTGATTGCAATTTTTGCTTTCTTTTCACATTTTGGTAGTGGTTCTGATAATGGGATTTTTGAAATTGCAGGTCAGATAATGGAAAGCTCATGTACTAATTATTCAGACTCGCATGTCGCAGGAATAGAATATGTAGCTTATAAGCAGGTGAAAATACCTGAAATTACTTTGAATCGTGACAACCAGATATATGCAGGGGAAGAGATACTTGTATCCGATTTTTTGAGAATAAAAGATAATACGTCAGGGTCATATGAGATATATTCCATGCAGAAGTTTCAGGGAGATGTAATAAGTAATGTACTGATAAAACCTGATGAGACAGTATTGTTTGAGGATACAGGGATATATGTCTTATATCTGAAGGTATATGGCGAAAATGGTAAAAAATCATATGCAAAGCTTAAAATTCCGGTGAATAGAAGGTGATTTTGTGAAAAATATAATTATGGGGATAATAGGTTGTTTTCTTGTGATTTATACTGTCGCACTTTCGCTTGGCGTGCATAGTATGTATGTCAGAAAGAATGAAATTGATAATTGTGTTGCGTCGGTGCTTGAAAGCTCTATGGAGAGGTATTATGAGAGAAATGGCCTGTTGCCAGAGAATAATACAATGGACAACGCTTCAGTACAAAATGAGATTATACATGTCATAAACGAGAGATTGCAGGCTGATTCAGATACTGAGGTTATGGTATGTGCATGTGATATGGAAAAAGGAATAATCTCAGTTAAGGTAAAGGAGGCTTTTATGCTTCCAGGAGGCGTACAAAAAGAAATTAACTGTAAAAAAACGATTATAGTAGATAAAAGTATTAGGGAGAATTAAGATGAAAGTATTTAGAATGTTAATTACTATCGGCACATGCATGGCAATTGCATGTACGATTCTGATGTCGTTTGGAATGGAAAGTGTATCTGCCGGTACATGGGACAATGCGTATACATATTATAATAAATATGGAAATAGTGCAGTATTTAATCCAAGAACTACAACAAATGGTTACATATTTTGTGCTACCAAAGGCAATAAATCTACTTCTTCTATAAAGTATAAAACGGTTGGCTGGAAGATGACTTTTGTAGATGAAAGTAATAAGAAACTGCAGGTGTTGTATTTTAAATTAGGTGGAAATTATCTGAAGTTAAAAGATTCATGTACAAAGGATGGGTATGTATATGGATTATATTCATTGTCATTGTCGAAGCTTAAGTCAAGACTTAATACAAAAGTCAAGAATGAAATGAATCAGGGCAGTTGCAGACTTATTCTTGATGCGTGTATGGTTGTTTCAAATAATGGTGTATTAAGCGGAACCATGGATGATTCGGGTATTAAGACAGGTAAGGTATACACAAGCTACAAAGGAATAGCACAATCACAGTCATGGAGCGATGCGGCTAAAGTGGCACTACTTTCATACTTTAACAAGAATGTTCAAAATCTTTTCTTTGATGTAAATATGTCATGTGGAAATGGAATAAAAAGTGTGAGTGGTTCTGGCAGATATTGTTATGGCACAAAAGTAACTGTGGAAGCTGAAATAGAGAATGGGTATGAGTTTGATGGCTGGACTGGTTCGGGTAATAATAATCTGTCATATAGTTTTTACATATCCCAAGATGTCTCATTTGTTGTTGAGGCAAAACCTGCGTCGGTAAAAGTTCAATATTACAGGAATTTTACTGATTCAGATAAAGCGAATACATCGCAGAAATTTTATTATACATGTCCTAATCAGCGTTTTGATTCTTGTGAATGGACGAAAAGTGGTTATTATTTTGGAGGATGGGCAGAAAGCAGAAATGGTGATGTAATATATCCTAATGCATGTGGCGTAAATCCTGAATGGATACTGGAGAATAAACCGTCAAAGAAACTATATGCACGATGGCAACCGAATGTTTATACATTTCGTTTTGTAAACAGTAGTGAAATGGATCCTATGAATATTAATGCAGACTACGAGAATCAAATTACGCTACCAAATATTGAAGGTGTGAGAGGCTGGAGTTTGAATCCTATTGCCACTTCACCAGAGTATGAATGCAGAGGTGTTCTTAGTGTTAAGGATATTGTAGATAATTTGAATTTGGCTGATTCAAATGGGGCTTTAATAATTTTTTATGCAATCAGGGATTCATATCCGCAGATTAGTTCAGGTGATTTGTATTATTCTTTGGAGGATGCATTAGGTGGAAGAATAACAGAGGCGGAAATTGCATCACATGCTTTAGCTTATGATGCATATGATGGGGATATTGCATATGGAATAAATGAAAATACAAGCTTTGTACTGTCGGATTATGATTCGAATCAGTTTCTGAATATGCAGGAGGAAAGTGTTGTAAGCCTGAATTTTCAAGCTACAAATAGTATGAATAACACTACAACGCAGGCAATAAATGTATATGTGGTTGATACAGAATCTGCTACTTCTACAGAAAATATTGGACAAATCAGATTTATAAGCAATAAGTATTTCATTGATTCTGGTGGTGGGTTTGTAGATGAAAATGCAGGAGGCCTCTGTGAGGACTCCTGCTGGAAAAATTTAAATGATTATTATACGGTTCTTATGAATGCTCTGGAAGCTTGATGTATATTTTGGAAATACGGTTTTCTTCAACACTGTCTATTTTAAGTAAAATATTATCATCAGTTATGATAATTTCATTGCGTTCAGGCAGGTGGTCAAGCTGCTCAAGGCAGTAGCCACCGATTGTATCATATACATCAGATGTAAGTGAGATGTTTAGCTTATCACTTACATCATCCAAATTTGCTGAGCCGAGTACCATATATTCACGGTCGCTTATTTTCGTGATGTCGTCGACCTCGTCAGAATCATATTCGTCTCGAATCTCACCCACGATTTCCTCGAGGAGATCTTCAAGTGTAATAAGACCGGCTGTCTCGCCGAATTCATCGAGAACGATTGCAATTGAGATAGAAGATTGGCGCATCTCGATAAATAAGTCGGATGTATTCTTGTGCTCAAAAGTAAAATATGGTTCTCTTATTATGTCTTTTACTGAGAAATCATTCTCATCATTGTCGGATGACCAGAGTAGTAAGTCTTTAATATTGAGTATACCAATTACTTTTGAAGTAGTGTCTTCGTAAACTGGAAGACGTGTAAACATAGATTCGCGAAAAACTGATATCACTTCGGAATATGTAGCATCAACAGGGACTGATGTCATGTCTATTCTTGGAACCATGACTTCTTTTGCTTCAGCATCACCGAAGTCGAAAAGATTGTGAATCATATCACGTTCTTCATCTTCGATTACACCTGTTTCCTGTCCTACATCAACGATAGTTCTTAGTTCTTCTTCAGTCATTGTATTACTTCTGTTATTTGGATTTACACCGAGCATAAACAAAAATCCCATAGAGAGCTTGTTTATAATGAAAATAGCAGGTGTAAGCAACTTCATAAGAAGTTCAATAATAATTGCAATGTGCAATGATATTTCATCTGCATATATTGTTGCCATTGTCTTGGGAGATACTTCGCCAAATATAAGGATAAGTATAGTAAGTATTCCGGTAGCAATTCCTGCACCTATATTTCCAAATATCTTAACTGCCAGTGTTGTGGCAAGTGAAGATGCAGAAAGATTAACTATATTGTTGCCAATCAAAATAGCAGAAAGCATTTTCGCAGAATCATCTGTAACGCGAAGCACCCTGTCCGCCTTTTTGTTGCCAGCTTCAGACAGGGTACGCATTCGTATTTTGTTGACGGTGGTAAGAGCTGTCTCTGACGATGAAAAGAATGCAGATAACAGCAATAAAACTATAAGTACTATAAGTTGTGGTATATCACCAGCGTCCAAAAAATTCACCTCTTTATTTCATTCTAATTAAACATCTAATTAAGCATCTGTGCTGTAGTTAGGAGCTTCCTTTGTGATATGAATATCATGTGGATGGCTCTCTTTGAGAGAAGCAGCAGATATTTTAACAAATTTACCATTCTCCTGTAATGTCTTGATGTCAGGACATCCACAGTAACCTAATCCGGAACGGATACCTCCGATTAACTGGAATACTGTATCTTCGAGTGTTCCCTTGTATGCAACACGTCCTTCAACACCTTCTGGTACAAGCTTCTTTGCACCTTCCTGGAAATAGCGATCCTTACTTCCGTTCTCCATAGCTGCAATAGAACCCATTCCACGGTAAACCTTGTATTTTCTTCCTTGATATAACTCAAATGTTCCAGGAGCTTCGTCACATCCTGCAAACATAGAACCCATCATGCAGACATTAGCACCGGCAGCGATTGCCTTTGTCATATCTCCGGAATACTTGATTCCACCATCTGCTATTACAGGGATACCATATTCTTTAGCAACAGCATAACAATCCATGATAGCTGATACCTGAGGCACACCAATACCTGCAACTACACGTGTAGTACAGATAGAACCAGGTCCGATTCCGACCTTAACAGCATCTGCACCAGCTTCGATAAGAGCTTTTGCTGCCTCGCCAGTTGCAATATTTCCGGCAATAACCTGTAACTCAGGATATTTCTCTTTTATCTTCTTTACTGCATTGATGATGTTGAGTGAATGACCATGAGCTGAGTCAACTACGATAACATCAACATGAGCTTTTACAAGTGCATCAACACGTTCCATCATGTTGCCAGTGATACCAACGCCGGCACCGCAGAGAAGACGACCTTTATCATCCTTAGCAGAAAGTGGATATTTAATCTGCTTCTCAATGTCTTTTATTGTAATAAGACCTTTTAAGTTGTAATTGCTGTCAACAATAGGAAGTTTTTCTTTTCTGGCTTTTGCAAGAATAGTCTTAGCCTCGTCTAAAGTAATACCTTCAGGAGCTGTGATAAGTCCTTCAGAAGTCATAGACTCTTTGATTTTCTTTGTGAAATCAGTCTCGAATTTTAAATCACGGTTTGTGATAATACCAACTAATTTTCCGTCCTCTGTGATAGGAACACCAGAAATTTTGAATTTAGCCATCAAATTATCTGCATCCTGTAATGTATGCTCTGGAGAAAGATAAAATGGATCAGTAATAACTCCGTTCTCTGAACGTTTTACCTTATCTACTTCATCAGCCTGTGCTTCAATGGACATGTTCTTGTGAATAATTCCGATACCACCCTGTCTAGCCATTGCAATAGCCATTTTTGATTCTGTAACTGTATCCATGGCTGCACTCATCATAGGGATATTAAGAACAATTTTCTTTGTGAGATTAGTCTTTAAATCAATAAGATTTGGTGTAACTTCAGAATACTGTGGAACTAGGAGAACATCATCAAAAGTAATTCCTTCGCCGATAATAGTACCCATTATTTTTTCCTCTCTTTCTTCTTTATGATATGTAATTTTAATGATGATAGCAAATTAATTTACCCATGTCAAGAACTCATAGTAGAGCTTTCAAAATTTTTATATATCTTATAAGAAAAATAAATAAAAAATATAGAATTTAGTTTATAATTAGTCTAGCAAAATTTGCAGGAACGTTGTTAAATATAATAAAAAAGATGATGGAGAATATATATGGAATTCAGACCATGCATTGATATTCACAATGGCAAAGTCAAGCAGATTGTTGGCAGTTCTCTTAAGGATGAGGGAAATGTGGCAGTTGATAATTTTGTGTCGGAGCAGGATGCAGGTTTCTATGCTGATATGTATAAGGCATCAGGGATAACCGGCGGACATATTATCATGCTTAATTCTGTTGACAGTGAGTATTATGAAGATACGAAAAGTCAGGCATTACTGGCACTTGAGCGAGCAAAAGGCACACTTCAGATAGGTGGCGGAATCACAGCTGAAAACGCAGGCTTTTTTGTAGAAGCAGGTGCAAGCTGTGTGATAGTTACATCGTATGTCTTTAAGGATGGCATAATTAATTACGAAAATCTGGATAAGCTTGTTGCAGCAGTTGGAAAAGAACATATTGTTTTAGATCTTTCGTGCAGAAGAAAACAGGCTGATGGAGACTATTATATTGTTACCGACCGTTGGCAGAAATATACAGAGGTATCCATTTCCTATGAGCTTTTGGATAAACTTAGCAATTATTGCAGTGAGTTTTTGATTCATGCTGTTGATGTCGAGGGAAAAGCTGGTGGAATAGAGACAGCACTTGTATCACTTCTGGGTAACTGGGGCAAAATCCCGATTACATATGCCGGAGGAGTGTCTGATTTTGAAGATTTAAAGAAGATAAAGGAACTTGGACATGATAAGCTGAATGTTACGATTGGAAGCGCACTTGATATATTCGGCGGGCAGATGGAGTATCAGAAAGTGATTGATTTTTGCAAGTAATGAGCATTGAAATGTATAAATATAGAAGGAGAACATTTATGAGCAAGTATACAAAACAGGATATTTTGAACATTATTGAAGAAGAGGATGTAGAATTTATAAGACTTCAGTTTACAGATATCCTTGGAACTATGAAGAATGTTGCGATTACTGTAAGCCAGATTGAGAAGGCTTTAGATAACAAGATTATGTTTGATGGTTCGTCAATTGAGGGGTTTGTAAGAATTGAGGAATCTGATATGTATCTTCATCCGGATTTAGATACGTTTACAATTTTTCCATGGAGACCACAGCAGGGAAAGGTTGCAAGAATAATCTGTGATGTATATTCTGCTAACGGAACTCCGTTTGTCGGCGACCCAAGACATGTGTTAAAAGAGCAGGTTAAGCGTGCAAATAAGATGGGATATCAGTTCAACGTAGGACCTGAGTGTGAATTCTTTTTGTTCCATCAGGATGACAATGGACAGCCAACTACAATAACGCATGAAAAAGGTGGATATTTTGACCTTGGACCTATCGACCTCGGAGAGAATGCAAGAAGAGACATGGTACTCACACTTGAGGATATGGGATTTGAGATAGAGGCGTCACATCATGAGGTTGCACCAGCACAGCACGAGATTGATTTCAAGTATGATGAGGCGATTCAGACAGCAGATAATATAATGACATTTAAGCTTGCAGTAAAGACAATTGCAAAGCGTCATGGATTATTTGCAAGCTTTATGCCAAAACCAAAGTATGGTGTGTGCGGTTCAGGTATGCATATCAATATGTCACTTTTCAAAGATGGAAAGAACATCTTTAATGACGAAAAAGATGAGCTTGGACTTAGTAAAGAAGCATATTATTTCATTGGCGGAATTATGAAGCACATTAAGGGAATGACAGCGATTACAAATCCACTTGTCAATTCATACAAGAGACTTGTTCCGGGATTTGAAGCCCCAATTAATATTGCATGGTCTGCGACAAATAGAAGTCCTCTTATCAGAATTCCTTCTACTAGAGGAGAGGGAACTCGTGTAGAACTTAGAAATCCTGACCCGGCAGCAAACCCTTATCTTACACTTGCAGTATGTCTTTCAGCCGGACTTGATGGAATCGAGAACGAGATTATGCCACCGGCACAGGTTAATGAGAATATTTTTGAAATATCGCAGGAATTGAAAAGAGATCTTGATATTGATGCAATACCTACTGATTTACATCAGGCAATCAAAGAGCTCAAGAAGGATGAGCTTGTCCAGAATACTTTAGGTGAACATGTCTGCGAAAAATATATCGAGGCAAAAGAGGCTGAGTGGGCGAGATACCGCGAATATGTTACAAATTGGGAAATTGAGGAATATTTATATAAGATTTAGACTGGTACGGGTGAGCAGATGAACAATATTATTGTAGCGTTTCCCAAAGAGGATGTAGCGCGTAACATTAAAAAAATATTGGCTCAAAGTGGATATCCGGTAGTGTCAGTGTGTACAACCGGTGCTCAGGCATTGGCTAGTGTTAACAACTTAGAGACAGGAATTATTGTGTGCGGATATCGTTTTGTTGATATGATGTACACAGAGGTGTATGAGTATTTACCAAAAGGTTTTCAGATGCTTCTTATAGCATCACCTACTAATGTCATAGACAATAGTGTTGAAAATCTTATAAGCTTATCGCTGCCTCTTAAGGTTCATGAACTGATGCAGACCGTCGAAATGATGGATGGATATATTACCCGCTACAAGAAGCGTCAGAAGAAGAAACCTAAGATAAGAAGTGAAGCTGAGCTTGAAATTATTGACAGGGCAAAGAGGAGACTGATGGAAAGAAACGGTTTGAGTGAAGAGGAAGCACACAGATATATTCAGAAACGAAGCATGGAAGATGGAACCGGATTAGTGGAAATATCTGAGATGATATTGAGCCTGATTAGTGAAACATAATCATAAATCGTTTTGTAAATCGACTTAATAAAATAAGGTATTAATTTAAAACTATTTACATCATTGCGTTGAAGTGATAAATTTTATCTTGACTGACAGATGTGAAAGGAGAATAGTCGTGTTTAAAATAAATGATAATTATCAGAAATTACCAGGAAGTTACCTTTTTAGTACAATTGCAAAGAAGGTTGCAGCATATCAGGAGGCTAATCCTGAGAAGAATATAATTCGTCTGGGAATAGGTGATGTTACACAGCCAATTGCACCAGCTATTATAGAGGCTCTTCATGGAGCCGTTGATGAGATGGGAGTTGCTGAGACTTTCCATGGATATGCACCGGATTTGGGATATGAGTTTTTAAGAAAAGCTATTGCTGACAATGATTATAAAGCAAGAGGATGTGACATATCTGCTGATGAAATATTTGTATCAGATGGTGCAAAGAGTGATTCGGCTAATATTCAGGAAATTTTTGCAGTGGACAACAAGATTGCAGTATGCGATCCTGTTTATCCTGTATACGTAGATTCCAATGTTATGGCGGGAAGAACAGGAACATATGATGCTAAGACAGAGACTTGGAGCGATGTGATTTATATGCCTACTGTTGCAGAGAATAATTTCGTACCAGAATTTCCAAAAGAGAATCCTGATATGATTTATATCTGTTGTCCTAACAATCCTACGGGTACTACACTTAATAAAGCACAGCTTCAGGATTGGGTTGATTATGCAAATAAGATTGGTGCAGTTATCTTATATGATGCTGCATATGAAGCATACATTAGTGACGAAGATGTGCCTCACAGTATATATGAGTGTGATGGTGCAAAGACTTGTGCAATTGAGCTTAGAAGCTTTTCAAAGAATGCCGGCTTTACAGGTGTAAGACTTGGATTTACAGTAGTTCCAAAAGAGCTTAAGTGTGGAGAGGTTTCACTTCATGGAATGTGGGCTCGCCGTCATGGTACTAAATTCAACGGAGCTCCATATATTGTTCAAAGAGCAGGCGAAGCCGTTTATTCAGAGGCTGGAAAAGCTCAGCTTAAGGAGCAGGTTGCATATTATATGAATAATGCAAAGACAATTAAGCAGGGACTTAGCGATGCTGGATACACAGTATTTGGAGGTGTAAATGCTCCGTACATATGGCTTAAGACACCGGATAAGATGACATCATGGGAGTTCTTCGATTATCTCCTTGAGAATGCCAACGTAGTTGGAACACCAGGTTCAGGATTTGGACCAAGCGGTGAGGGTTATTTCAGACTTACAGCATTTGGTAACGCAGAGAATACCTTAAAGGCGATTGAAAGAATTAAGGCGTTATAAAATCATCTATTATAAATGCATATTAAAACTGGGGATATTCCCCAGTTTTTTTGTGGGCAAATTGTTGTTTATCGAGTCGGGGGGGCAACCGCTTTTTAAGTCTTCAAGGACATGAGTTGATACTATTTGTGTGGATGGAACGTTTTAGGTATATAT
>JAXELM010000110.1:0-5552 GCA_034100525.1 Agathobacter sp. | reverse complement strand
TCTAAGCGTGAAGCCCCCCTCAAGATGAGATATCCCTCCTTCGGGAGTAAGACCCCTTGAAGACTACAAGGTAGATAGGGCAGAGGTGGAAGCACAGTAATGTGTGGAGCTGACTGTTACTAATAGGTCGAGGGCTTAATCTGTAAATAACGGAGAAAAACGAAATGTGTTTTTCGGAAAGTATGAAGTAATCATTTGTGTGAAGTTTTGAAGGTATAACCTTTAGATGGCCTAGTGGCTCAGTTGGTTAGAGCGCCGCCCTGTCACGGCGGAGGTCACGGGTTCGAGTCCCGTCTGGGTCGTTTGTAAATATAATTAGAAGCAATGAATAGTTGCAACCCAGTTAGTTATATTTATAATCGATAAGTAATATATGGGATCTTAGCTCAGCTGGGAGAGCATCTGCCTTACAAGCAGAGGGTCACAGGTTCGAGCCCTGTAGGTCCCATTCACTTAGGGTTTTGAAATGACTTTAATGTGTTTGCTTTATAAGCCGATGTGGCTCAATTGGCAGAGCAGCTGATTTGTAATCAGCAGGTTATCGGTTCGAGTCCGATCATCGGCTTTATACAATTTCATATTGATTTTGTATTATGGGCAGATTCCCGAGTGGCCAAAGGGGACAGACTGTAAATCTGCTGCAACTTGCTTCGATGGTTCGAATCCATCTCTGCCCATTACTCTTTATAGAGTTAAAATATTATCGCGGGATGGAGCAGTCTGGAAGCTCGCCGGGCTCATAACCCGGAGGTCATAGGTTCAAATCCTATTCCCGCAACTCAATGCGTAAGCATTATGCCCAGTTAGCTCAGTTGGTAGAGCAACGGACTGAAAATCCGTGTGTCTCTGGTTCGATTCCGGAACTGGGCATTTTTATATCATAATAACATGGGATACTAGCTCAGTTGGTAGAGCACTTGACTTTTAATCAAGTTGTCGGGGGTTCGAATCCCCCGTGTCTCATTTAGAAGCAATTTCGTACATTAAAGTATGGAATTGCTTTTTATTTTGTTTATAGAAGCGGCACTAGAATAATACCAGTAAGAATGATATAATATGAACGAATTTTATGTTGCTTAAAATATTGTGTAAATTGAAAGAGTTTGTAACATGAAGGTACTGAATAGATTATAAGAGATTTGTTAATAGGACTGAACATATGGTTTTACATTCAATTAATCCAGTATATGATGAAAATTCAAATATACTTATACTTGGCAGTTTTCCATCTGTTAAGTCGAGGGAATATGGTTTCTTCTATGGGCATCCGCAGAACAGGTTTTGGAAGGTTATTGCCAGTGTATTTTCAGAAGACGTTCCAGGGACTATCGAAGATAAGAAAGCGATGTTGCTTAGGAATAATGTGGCGGTATGGGATGTTATTGCGTCTTGTGATATAGAAGGTTCGGCGGATAGTACAATCAGAAATGTTGTTCCGAATGATATTCGTCCAATTTTGGAGAAGGCAGATATTGAACAGATATACGTAAATGGGCGCAAGGCAGAAGAGTTATACAAGAAATATATTGAAAAAAATATTGATAGACATGCGATATGTCTTCCGTCTACAAGTCCTGCAAATGCAGCTTGGAAGCTGGAGAGGTTGATAGAAGCATGGAGCGTTATAAATTGCAGATACAGTTAGATGATAAATAAATAGGAAGCAGGGGATGTTGCCATGGAGAAAAGACTTAAAGATTATATTGAGAAAATGGATGCGCTGACTGGAGGTACGCTATCAGAAGATGAACGTGAGAAAGTTATGAACGATTTATTGATACAAATAGGATTTTTTCAACATGAGAGATTTATACATCTGGTAGTAACAGTTACATTCGCTATACTGACGTTGTTGACACTTTTCGCATGTCTTTTTGCGGATAATGTGGCATTATATATTATGCTTGTCCTATTTTTGATTTTATTGATTCCGTATATCAGGCACTATTATATTTTGGAAAATGGAGTGCAGAAATTGTATACATTTTATGATAGACTATAAAGTATATGAGAGATAAGCTTGTCAGAGTTAAAAAAGAAAATCAAATATATTATGGCGGTGACCAAAAGTGGTTCTCTAGATCCAGAAATCAGAATATGGGCTGTGGAATAATTGCTGCGGCAAACCTTATTACATGTATTGAATGTATATCAGATAAACGATATGCTGTTGAGTTTGAAGATTACATGAATTTGGCAGAGACACTTGGGAGAAAATATATTTATGTATTACCTAAGTTTGGTATAAATGGTGTCTTTTTGTCGCTTGGAATTAACTGGTACTTTAAGAAAAATAATATTCCTTATCAGGCAAAATGGGGAACTGGCAGTAAGAAAATATGGACAGAAGTAGAGAGAATGCTTGATGAAAATTTGCCTGTAATACTGGCGATTGGACCGAATAACTTTGGATTGTTTAGTAATAGAAGATTGCCTCTTTATGTAAAAAGGGGCAATACTTATGTCTGTGAAACGAGCACAAAGGCTCATTACGTAAGTGTTACTGCGATAAGTGATGATTATCTTACCATCTCATCGTGGGGCAAAAAGTTTTATATCTACAAAAATGAATTTATGATGTATGCAAGAAAATATAGCAATTTCTTGTTTAGCAATATATTAGTAATGAGGAGGAAATAGTATGCGTAAAACAAAAATAATATGCACCATTGGACCTGCATGTGAAAACGAAGAGACTCTTACACAGATGTGTGAAGCAGGCATGAATGTTGCAAGACTGAATTTTTCCCATGGAACTTTTGAGGACCATCAAAAGAAGATAGACCTTGTAAAAAAAGTAAGAGAGAAGCTTGATCTTCCAATAGCAATTATGCTGGATACAAAAGGTCCAGAATATAGAATTAAAACTTTTGAAAATAAGAAAATAGAACTGCAGGATGGAGATTCATTCACACTAACAACTGAGGACATTGTAGGAAATCAGGAGAGAGTGTCTGTCACTTATGAGAATCTCACAAATGAGTTAAAGCCTGGTGATACAGTACTTATAAATAATGGTCTTGTCATTTTAACTGTCGATAAAATAAAAGGCAATGATGTCAAATGTACAGTCGTTGCAGGTGGTACATTATCAGACAGAAAGAGCATGAATTTTCCAAACAAAGTAATGAAGAACGAATATCTAAGTGAGCAGGATAAGGCAGATTTATTGTTTGGAATTAAAAATGATGTTGATTTTGTAGCTGCATCATTTGTATCAAATAAATCAGATATGCAGGCACTTAGAACTTTTCTTGATGAAAATGGTGGAAGTGATATAGATATAATTGCGAAGATTGAAAATAGAGCTGGTGTTGACAATATTGATGAGATATGCGAGATTGCCAACGGCGTTATGGTTGCAAGAGGCGACTTGGGAGTAGAAATTCCATTTATAGAGGTGCCGGCAGTTCAGAAGTATTTAATTAATCGTTGTAGACTTTTAGGAAAACGAGTAATAACCGCAACAGAGATGCTCGAGTCGATGATTCATAATCCAAGACCAACACGTGCGGAAATCTCGGATGTGGCAAATGCTGTATATGACGGAACATCAGCGATAATGCTTTCTGGTGAATCTGCGGCAGGAAAGTATCCGGTTGCGTCAGTAAAGAATATGGCAGAGATTGCTGAATTTACTGAAAAAAATATTGATTATGAAGAATGGTTTTACAACACTGATTACAAGATAAAGAGCAATATCGATGCTATTTCTCATGCTACATGTGCGATGGCTATGGATGTGAAAGCAAAATGTATCGTTGTAAGCTCAATCTCAGGTACTACAGCACGATTGGTAAGCAGATTCAGATGTCCGGTTGATATTATTGGAATGACTACATCGGACAGAGCATGGAGGAAACTGAATTTAAGCTGGGGTGTTACACCAATACTCAGCGAACAATTTGATTCAGTCGATGTGATGTTTTATTATGCAATGCATCATGCCAAGGATATATATAATCTGGATAAAGGCGACAATGTAGTATTAACAGGTGGTAAGATAAATGGAACATCTGGAAATACAAATACAATCCGCGTCGAAGAAGTACGTTAAAAGATATATTGCAATAATATATACAGTAATAGTTGAGAGGAAATTCAAATGAAGATTAGTAAAAAGATACTGGCAATAATTATGGTAGTAACACTTCTGATTGGAGGTACTTATATTGAAGCTCCAATGGAGGTAATGGCTGAGGATGATGTGACGTATGCAGTTACACCAGAGCGTCTTGTAAATGATGAAGAGTGGGAAGCCGAAAATGATCCACTTTACGAGAAATACAATTCTCCTGCAGCACAATTAAATCAGGCAACTGCTATGCTCGGTGAAACTGCATGGGGTGAAGGTCTGACACATGATCCGAGATTTGACATTTATGACAAGATATATGGAATAGATATATCTAAGTGGCAGAATGAGAGATGTGAGAATAAGACTATTGACTGGAATGCGGTCAGAGATGATGGTATTAAGTTTGTAATAATTAGACTAGGATATCGCGCAATGGCAACAGGCACATTGACATTAGATCCATATTTTAATCAGAATATTCAAGGTGCACATGATGCAGGACTTCAGATTGGAGTTTATTTCTATACGCAGGCAGTAACTGTTGAGGAAGCAAAAGCGGAGGCTGATTTCTGTGCAGACAATCTTGCACCATATCCAGGATATTTATCATATCCTGTTATGTACGATATTGAAAATACAGCTACTGATAGAATGGGAACGGCAGGAGTTACTACTGAACAAAGAACATCATTTTGTAAGGCGTTTTGCGATGAGGCAATATTAAGAGGTTATAAAACTGGTGTATATGCAAGTCTTTCCTACTTTGGAAATAGCTTAAAACCAGAAGAGTTTAGTGCAGGATATCACAACTGGCTTGCAAGATATGCAACTTCATACAATGCCAACAACAAGGTATATAATGGTGCGTATGAGATGTGGCAGTATACAAGCACGGGAACTGTCGCGGGTATAGTTGGAAGTGTGGATTTGGATGTTGCATATAGTTTATTTAAGTGGTCTGATGATTATAGTAGTTGCACAATTACTTTGAAGGATGCTAATGGCGTAGAAGTCGTATTTCCTTGTACAGTTGCAGTTACTAAGGATATAGCACCATCATGTACTGAAGCAGGAAAGAGAGAAATTACAGCAAGTTATGGTGAATATAGTGCTGTTGAGACTGTGGTATATGCCCCAGCAACAGGACATACGGAGGTTATAGATGAGGCAATTGACCCAACATGTACAGATGATGGATTTACAGAAGGTTCTCATTGTGCAACATGTGGTGAAGTGATAACAGAACAGGAAGTCATCCCGGCAACAGGGCATACGAAAGTCGTAAAGAATAAGAAAGCTTCTACATATTTTGCAAAAGGTTATAGTGGTGATCGCGTATGTAGCGTCTGTGGAGAGACAATTTCTACTGGAAAAGCAACTGCAGTAAAGAAGCTTGCCAGAAATAAAATCACAAGCATTAAAAGTACAAAATCAAAGAAGCTTACAATAAAATGGAATAGAAATAAGGATGCTA
>JAXELM010000013.1:0-6002 GCA_034100525.1 Agathobacter sp. | reverse complement strand
AAATCACTGGGGCGAGATTGCATATGTATGTTGTGGATGATGTTAATGAGGCATATGAAATTGTAGAAGAAGTTGTTAAATTTGCAGGAGACCTTTCTAGATATTTGAACAATGATATTGCAAAATATAAGACGTTACTAGAATTTAAAATTCAAGCGGGTGCATGCTTCGGAAGTTTTTATAACTTTGAATTTAAAAGACAAAATGCGGATGAAGAAACTACAATAGGTTATGCCGCAAACTATGCAGCAAAGCTTCAAGGACTGTGTAATATTGGGAATATTGCTGTTTCATCAAATATATTTGATACATTTAACACGGAAAAAAAGAATAAATATGTAAAGCATAGTAGTTCAAAAGTACAAAAGTATGGTGAAGATTGTTATTATGAGATGCCCATATCTAAGCTTACTGGAAACATTGATTATTCAGAAAGTTTAAGAGCAAGTAAAGAATATGCAAATAAAGTGAATTTGACAGATATGATGTTTAGAAAACCAACAAAGTCGGTTGCTTTTGATGAGCTATCTAAGAAGGAATGCAAGGAAATAGAAGGAATTCCTTTATTTGCAGATGTAAGAGGATTTACTTCACAATTTGATAATGATGATACAAACCTAGAAGAGATGGCTATTAAGACACAGAATATTTTAACAACGATGTATAATCAAGTGACAGAAAACCATGGTGTACATGTCCAATTTCAGGGGGATAGAGAGTTCGCATTATTTCATAATTATGCAGGATATGAGTGTCTTTTAGATGCAGTGAAAGCTGGATTAAAAATGATTGACGCAGTGCAAACTTATGGTGTGAGCATAGGAGTAGGAGAATCATTTGGTAAAATGTTTGCAACAAGGATTGGTGCGCGTGGTGAAAAGGATTATCTTTTAATTGGGACTACCGTTATTGAAGCTGATAGGAATGAAGATGAAAATGCGCAGGCTAATCAATTGGTTATTTCAAATGATGTTTATTTGATGCTTAAGAAAGATAAGCCTAAGTGGGCAAATATATTTATAAAGCAAGATGGGTATTATTACACAACAACAGGATATGATATGCTGATGAACTTAATATCACAGGAACAGTTGAAAGTTAACAATAGAAATAATAACTATAATGGTGCATGGAGAGAATAAGTTGACTGAATTCGATTATAATGAGTATTATCAAAATGCTCAAGAAGATATTATGGAGTTAAAACAAGAATACCCGTTTACAAAAAGGGTAATAATTCCATCTGTCATTCCGGAACCAATTATATTAAATGTTGTGGCTGTAAACATTGGATTAATTCGTGAATGCAATGCTCAAGAGAATGACTTTAAAGGAGAGTATTCTAAAGAGTTAAAAATAGTTATTCCATATGATTATACGAGAAATGGTTGTAAAATATATGGTGCATCGTGGATTGATTTGGAGAAGATACCACCAAAAGACCATCATTTTAATGGTAAGGAGAATGGCAAATATTTATTTTGTGTAGGTGTACCGCAATCGTTTATACATTTAAAAAATGTGTTACTTGAAAATGTCAGAACAGCAGAAAGTATGATGATTGCATATGAAAGTTTTCAGCGTGGAATTACAAATAAAGTAGATCTAATTGCGTACTCTCATGGAGAGGAGGGAAAAAATGAATTCGATAGAAACAGAAAAAGATACAGAACTATATAATAAAATAGTGTCACACTTTGAAAATCAACTTGAGAGAACTAATTATTGGCTGTCCTTTGCGGAAGCAAAAAATGGAGCGATTATTGCAATTAATGTGGCATTGATAGCTGTATTAATTACAATTTTTGATAAGGCACCTATATTTTGTGTGATTGCAATAAGTTGTTTTTTAGTATCCTGTACACTGAGTTTGATTTCGTTTATTCCAAACACAAAAAGTAGACCTGATGTGAATACAATGATAAGTGATGGAGAATTAAACCTATTATTTTATGGTGATGTTGCATCCATAGGAACAACTGAAAGATATATTAAATTAAGCATAAATAGATATTTTTCGGGCAAGGGGATGACACTTGTAAATAAATTAGTATATGATCTTGCAAGTGAGGTACTTATAAATAGCCGTATTACTGTAAAAAAATATAATGGTTTCAAAAATGCAGTAAAAGTTGATTTTATGGCACTAGTTTTGACAATTATACTTTTATGTGTGGCATAGCGGTAGGTAGAATGATTGCAAAATGCTTGCAAAAACTTCTATAACGACAAAGAATATATAGAATTTTAAGAATAATTATACAAAATATGCCAATCTATAATTTGGTTAGACACAATATATAGTTGCTGGAATCGAGTTTGAATAATAAAAATTTTACACATATTATTTTATATGGCAGGTAATCTATGGGTTATCTGCCATATGCATTTTATGCAGATTATATATATATTTTGCCACTCTTTTGTTGCTGTTATAATTTGCTTGTATCATAAAAAGTAGATTGTTATAATCATTATACACAGAGACGGGGGTAATGTGTATGTGAAAATCTAAAATGTTTGTTTTTTCCCTTTTAGATTTGTGAAAGGAGAGAGCTATGCGTTTAATACAACAAATAAGACACAAAAAGTCAGAGTTTCATGCGGGCAAAGACATCCTGGCCGGAATCATCGTAGCGCTGGTGTCCATCCCAATCTCCATGGGATATGCCCAGATTGCCGGCTTACCGGTGGTGTATGGCCTGTATGGATCGTTGCTTCCAATCCTCGTTTTTGCCTTTTTGAGTACCTCCCCACAGTTTGTGGTAGGCGTAGATGCCATGCCGGCGGTTATGGCAGGAAGTCTGTTATCCCAGCTGGGAATCGTGGCGGAATCATCGGAGGCTATGAAGCTTGTTCCGGTGCTTTCATTCCTGGTGGCAGCCTGGTTTCTTGTGTTCTACGTGATCAAAGCAGGCAGAGTCCTTCGGTACATATCCACGCCAGTCATGGGGGGCTTTATCTCGGGCGTTGGAGTGACCATCATTCTGATGCAGATTCCAAAGTTGTTTGGCGGCAGTGCCGGAGTGGGAGAAATATTTCCACTGCTTGGCCATCTGGCAGAACAGCTGCAACTGTTTCAACCGCTTTCAGCAGTGCTGGGCATTGGCACAGTGGTGATCCTGCTCATCTGCAAAAAATATATTCCGAAAGTGCCCATGACAGTGATTATGATGGTGGTGGGTGCCGTGCTGCAGGTGTTTTGCCATCTGGATCAATATGGTGTGAAGCTGCTGCCTCGGGTGGAAGCGGGACTTCCGGCTCTGTTTTTGCCGGACTTTCGTCTGCTGGCGGAACATACATCTCAGCTTCTTTTACAGTCTTTAAGTATTGCAGCAGTAATTATGGCGCAGACGTTACTGGCTACGGGAAATTATGCCATGCGTTACAACGATACGGTGGACAATAATGCAGAGCTTCTGGCCTATGCAGCCATGAATGCAGCCGGTGGAGCTGTAGGATGTTGTCCGATCAATGGGTCTGTTTCCCGAAGTGGTATAGCAGATACCTTTGGCGCACGATCTCAGATTATGTCTGTGGCGGCAGCCGCAACGATGCTGGTGGTCTTACTGTTTGGAACTCCTCTTTTACAGTATCTTCCGGTTCCGATCCTGACGGGTATCGTTATCGTGGCGTTGATTGGTATTCTGGAGATTCCGCTGTGCAAGCGGCTTTGGAAGACCAGCCGAAATGAATGGATCGTTTTCCTTTTATGCTTTTTAGGTGTGCTGATTTTTGGTACAGTGCCCGGCGTAGTAATTGGTTGCCTTCTTTCCTTTGCCGAGGTGGCAGTGCGGGCAGTAGCGCCACCCACCTCCTTCATGGGGAGAATCCCCGGTGAGGGTAATTTTTATCCGTTGGATAGAAACAGTGCGGCCCGTCCCATCGAACATGTAGTGATCTACCGTTTCAGCGGCAACCTGTTTTTTGCGAATATTGACCGGTTGCAGCAGGAAATTGAGGGCGCGATCAGAGAGGATACGACAGTCGTAGTAGTGGACGCCAGAGGCATAGGCAGCATCGATGTCACAGCTGCGGATCGGCTGTTGCTTCTGCACAGAAATCTCCAAAAACGAGGCATTCATCTGTATCTGGCGGAGCATGACGGTTCGCTAAACGATCAGCTGAGAATGCTGGGAGCCCAGAGCCTGATTGAAAAAGGTGCGGTACGGCGGACAATTACGCTGGCCTTACAGGATGGGGGTATAGAAAAACCATATACCTTGATGGACAAAAATCCTATGCTGGATGCCTTGCCTTCGTTTCTGCCCGAAACGGACCTGGCGCTAGCGGAGTTTGAATGGGCTTTTGGCGCGGAAGCAGAAAGGTATTTGCAGCAATTAGCCGAGGAAACTGCCGATGAGCTAGTGAAACGGCCGGAGATTCTGGAGAATAAGCATCTGCATACCCATTGGGGCAGCTTAAGCCTTGTGGATGAAAATGAACTGATGGAACATTTGGAACTTCGTCTGGAACAGATGAGTCGAAAAGGTATCATTTCGCCGGAACAGGCAAAGCATCTGGAGGAACGCATTGAGAAGAGAAAAACGGAGGCGGAAAAATACCTGCAGGAGATTGAGCCTCATGTGATTGAGAGGTTAATCGAGCGCCGTCATCTTCTGCGTATGCGCATGAAAGAGAGAAGTCCTGAAGAATACACGCATATGCGGCAACTTCAGAGGGAATGGTATCTGCAATTAAAGGAGAGAGATCCGCAGCTGGCTGAGAAACTGAAAAAATTCTATGATGCCATAGAATAGCATATATACCACTTTACAACCTTTTTGCATAAAAAATTTTCATTTTTCTCATTGCTGCTTTTTGTGGGCTTTCATTTTTTCTTGCCATAAAATAACCCTCCAAACTGAGTAATTATATCTTACATCAGTTTGAAGGTTTACATAAACTTTGGGATGCTCCCAATAGACAAGGTTTTCCGCAATATCATTGCATTCCTAGAAGATAATATCGGGATATTTTTATAGAACAGTTTGTTTTGATGAAGTAGTTTTCATCATGACAGGCTGTTTTTTTACTTTATAGAAAGCTTTTATACATTTCCACGAAGCACATTGCCAGTATTCTTCATTCCTGAGACGGTAACAGAACCTGCTCTTACTCTCAAAAATTATCTTTTTCAATTTTTTCTCCAATCTGCCCGTATTAACGGACTCATTCTTTTCGCTGATGCTCATACATTATCATATGCGGTATAAAAAAAGGTTTAAAATGATTGGAGCAATATTAAACCTGAATTATTCATGAGCATATAAAAATGCTCGATACTACAAAACCTTGAACCAGCTCCCATGAAATCAATCGAGTTATCCACAAAAATGGGTAGACTATCCCCTTGAAATCCGATTGAGTTATTTTGAACTGTCAAGGTACGTTAATTGTTGCTATTCCAACTGAACAGTCAGCTTCTGGATATTCTCCAGAGTCCTGCAGAATTCCTTTTTATAAGGACAACTACTGCATAGTTTGAATGTTATATATCTTGCTGAACAGACTGCTCTTGCAGCAATCTTTATCAGCTTTAAACGAATGGTACCCACCTGTTGTTTTCGCATATTTGCAGGGAGTACCAGTCGCCTAAACCAATTGAATAAGTTGTAGGCGAGCATATGAAGTCTCATGCGGTTGGCATTTACTACTTTGGAATGACTGCTGACAGCAGCAAAGTCAAATCCACTTTTGCCCTCTTTTATGAAATTTTCCATCTTGCCACGCCCACAGTAAAACTGGATGACCTGATAAGGTTCCATATCCATGTTTGTAACAATAAAGGTGTACATATGCGTCAGCTGACCATATGGTTTTTCGATCTTGAAAACCACGCGCCTTGGATAATCCCAGGATCCGGCCTGATACAGGAATTCACCATAAGTTACAGCATAGCTGATCTGGTCCTCTTTGGTTGCTTTGTATAAATCTTCATCTTTATCCGAAGCAAGAGCCACGAGTGAAGAATTCTGTTTTAAGCGGATGGCATAGGAACA
>JAXELM010000131.1:0-12391 GCA_034100525.1 Agathobacter sp. | reverse complement strand
GTTGACTGATATGAGAAAGCTTATAATTGATGGAAATGACGTCTATGAAGTAGATATGGATTGTGTAAAACAGAATAAGAATATTGATAAATGTGAGATACCGATAGTAAATTCTATGAACGATATTTCAAATAATCTTTCTAATAAAGAAAAAGAAGCAGATTGATTCTGCTCCTTTTTTCTTTACAGGTTAATTTAGAAACATCCGTTGTTTCCGCCGCAACCGCCACAGCAGCAGAGAAGAAGGATAATAATCCAGATGCAGCTGTTATTGTTGTCTGAACATCCGTTATTGAAGAATCCGCTTCCGTTATTATTGCAACAGCAGAGAAGGAGGATAATCCAGATGATTGAACCACATCCATTTCCATCGTTATTGCATCCACAGTTTGTTGCTGCTAAATCACTCATAAGTGACCTCCTAAAAGTTTTTACATGATAGTTTATGTGAAAATAAATATATTGTTACAAAAAATAAAAGAAAAATAATTGACGCAAATTATATTATTATATAAAATAAACGATAGTTATGAATTTAACAAATATTCTTGAGTAGAGGAGATGTGCAATATGGATAAAATTAAAATGACAACACCTTTAGTTGAAATGGACGGAGATGAGATGACCAGAATTCTCTGGCAGATGATTAAAGATGAATTGATTACTCCTTTTATTGATTTAAAAACAGAGTATTATGACCTTGGACTTGAGGAGAGAAACCGTACAAATGACCAGGTTACAATAGATTCTGCAAATGCAACTAAGAAGTATGGTGTAGCTGTAAAATGTGCAACAATTACTCCAAACGCTGCAAGAATGACAGAATATAATCTCAAGGAGATGTGGAAGAGTCCAAACGGAACAATAAGAGCAATGCTTGATGGAACTGTTTTCCGTGCTCCAATCGTGGTAAAAGGAATTGAGCCAAATGTCAGAACATGGGCTAAACCGATTACTATTGCAAGACATGCATATGGAGATGTATATAAGGCTACAGAGATGAAGATTCCCGGAGCGGGAAAAGCAGAGCTTGTATATACAGCAGAAGATGGAACAGAATGCAGAGAGCTTATTCACAATTTCACGGGAGCAGGTGTAATTCAGGGACAGCACAATCTTGATGACTCTATTGAGAGTTTTGCACACAGCTGCTTTAAATATGCTCTTGATACAAAGCAGGATTTATGGTTTGCAACAAAGGATACTATCTCTAAGAAATATGACCATACATTCAAGGATATTTTCCAGGAGATATTTGATGCTGAGTATAAGGATGCATTTGATAAGGCTGGAATTACATATTTCTATACATTGATTGATGATGCGGTAGCGCGTGTGATGAAATCTGAAGGTGGCTTTATTTGGGCATGCAAGAACTATGATGGAGATGTAATGAGTGATATGATTTCTTCAGCATTTGGCTCACTTGCCATGATGACTTCAGTTCTTGTTTCACCACAGGGGTATTTCGAATATGAAGCTGCACATGGTACTGTACAGAGACATTATTACAAGCATCTTAAGGGTGAGGAGACATCTACTAACTCTGTTGCTACTATTTTTGCATGGACAGGAGCTTTGAGAAAGAGAGGAGAGCTTGACAGTATTAGTGAGCTTTGTGAGTTTGCTGATAAGCTTGAGAAAGCCTGCCTTAATACAATAGAGTCTGGAAAGATGACAAAGGATTTAGCCCTCATCACAACAATTGAGAATCCAACAGTATTAAATAGCGAAGGTTTTATCAAAGCAATCAGAACAGAGCTTGAGGCTTCTTTATAGTTTTATTTTAGATTAAATATATGACCCTAAAATATTTATAGATTATTTTGTTATGTATGTTAAAAATTTCACGGATTGACATGTTTATAGCAAAATTCTATAATTATTTTAGGGCTTTCTTGTTTTTATAAGGGAGATTAGGAGGGAACTAAAGTGCAAAAGGAAATATCGCAGGCAGTAATCCGAAGAATGCCAAGATATTATAGATATTTGGGTGAGCTGTTAGAAGATGGTGTAGAAAGAATTTCATCAAATGATTTGAGCAAGCAGATGAATGTAACAGCATCGCAAATCAGACAGGATTTGAATAATTTTGGTGGGTTTGGTCAGCAGGGATATGGATATAATGTTAAGAATCTGTATGATGAAATTGGCAAAATATTAGGATTAGATCAGCAGCATAATATTATTATAATTGGTGCCGGTAATTTAGGTCAGGCACTGGCGAATTATGTGAAGTTTGAAAAGCTTGGTTTTATGATTATTGCTTTGTTTGATGTGAATCCGGATTTAAAAGGTAAGAAGGTCAGAGATATTCCGATTATGTTACTGGATGAACTTGATACTTTCTGTGCGAGTCATAAAGTCGATATAGCTGCACTTACCATGCCGAAATCAAAAGCGGATATGATAGCGCAGAAGCTTGTGGATTTAGGTATTCACGCAATATGGAATTTTGCGCATGTAGATTTAGATATTGATATGAGCGACAATAATGTTGTAGTAGAGAATGTTCATCTTTCTGACAGTTTGATGCAGTTAAGTTATAATATTGTCAAAAATCAGAATTAGTTGTGAAGGAGAACTCTATGAAGAAAGAGGATTTTGAGGCAGCACTAAAGGATAAAAAAGTTCCTATTCTTGTGTTAGACCAGAAGTGGCACAGACTGTTTGCAATTCATGGCAAGACGGAGGAGATTAAGCATGTTGAAAGTCAGCTTAATTCGTTGCTGGCTGAACAGGGTAAGCTGAATAATGAGCTTAAGGAACTGAAGAAGGTAAAGAAGCAGCTTATGGACAATATAGTCGAAAATATGGATGATGCTGCTAAGGGAGAAAACGACAAATTAAGGACGAAGAAATTAGAGGAAGATAAACGTCTGATTGATGATATAAATAATAAGATAGATGAAAAAGAAGATACTCTTTTAGATATTCCAAAGCAGATAAATGACGTCAACAGAGAGCTTATGCTTCTTAGTATGGATTATTTTTATGGTAAGCTCAGGGTCAATCAGGAACAGGCCAAGGAGATTGAGGATTGGATTAATCAGGTTCGTATTGACCTGAAGAAAAATATAATCAGAAAGCAAAACAGAGAGATAAATAACAAAGAAATATACTCATATTTACATGATATTTTTGGTCATGATGTAATAGAATTGTTTGATGTTGCACATGATGAAATGATAGGTAATAAAGAAGGTCAGGGAGAATAAAGTGAAATATCTTGTGACAGGAAAAGAAATGAAGTTGCTGGACAAAAATACATCTGAGCATTTCCATGTGCCGGAGCTTGTGCTCATGGAACAGGCTTCGATCGGCTTTGTGCAGGAACTTTTTTCGATTGGAAATAAATTTAAAAGAGCTTATATTGTTGCCGGAATGGGAAATAATGGTGGGGATGGAATCGCAATAGCGAGATTGCTTTATCAAAGAGGAATTGATGTAAGTGTATTTTTGATAGAAAACCTTGAAAAAGGGCATAACTGTTCTTCATCATATCAGATGCAAAAGCAGATATATCAAAGTTATGGTTTGCACATATCAGATAGCTTAAATGAAGCCTGTGAATATGACATTGTTATTGATGCGATATTCGGAACTGGGTTATCAAGGAATGTTTCGGGAATATATGAAGCTGTTATCAATGAGATTAATGCTGTAAATACAATCAAAGTTGCTGTAGATATTCCATCAGGTATTTCCTCTGATGATGGAAGCGTGCTTGGGTGTGCAGTTAAAGCAGATTATACAATTACATTTGCTTTCTATAAAGTGGGACAGTTTTTATGGCCTGCAACAGAATATTGTGGCCAAATTCTACTTGCTAACATGGGAATAACCAGTGATAGTTTTCTTGATAAAAAGCCAAAGCTGTCTTTCTATGAAAAAGAGGATTTATCGCTTTTGCCGAAAAGAAGTGACCATTCAAATAAAGGGACTTATGGTAAGCTTCTTGTAATCGCAGGAAGCAGAAATATGGCAGGTGCATGTATTTTTGCGGCAAAGGCTGCATATAAGTGTGGTGTTGGTCTTGTTAAAATATATACCTGCGAGGAGAACAGAGTTATAATCCAGCAGGCAGTGCCTGAGTCAATACTTGTTACATATGAAAAAAATTACGATAAACAGTCTCTTATCGATGCTTTAAAGTGGGCAGATGCAGTTGTGCTCGGACCTGGAATTGGAACAGGTAACAGTGCTAAAGGCATCGTGGATACAACACTTACAAATGTGACAGTACCTATGGTGGTGGATGCAGATGCACTTAATATAATATCAGAAAATACAGAGAGATTACTTCGTCCGCATATGGATTTGATTTTAACTCCTCATCTTGGGGAGATGTCAAGACTCACCGGAGATGCTGTTTCTTTTATACAGAGTACTATTGTGGACAGTGCCAGAGATTTTGCACAGAAATATGACCTTATATGTGTACTTAAAGATTTTCATACAATTACAGCTGTGCCGTATGCCATGACATATGTCAATTTATCAGGAAATAATGGAATGGCAACAGCTGGAAGCGGTGATGTTTTATCCGGTATAATAGGAGCATTACTCGCACAGAACATTGGTTCAGAGCTTGCGGCATCTATGGGTGTGTATGTTCACGGTCTGGCAGGCGATGCAGCTATGAATCAAAAAAGCCGTGCATCCATGATAGCATCAGATATTATTGATGGTTTGGATATTGTTTGGCAACAGATTTAATTTTTTGCATATATATTAATAAATATTTGAATACACCGGTTAACTTTGGAAATACTATATTTAAACCGAGATATGGAGATAATGATATGGTGATTCAAAGAGGCGATATTTATTATGCAGATTTAAGACCGGTTGTCGGGTCTGAACAGGGCGGTATTCGTCCCGTATTAATAATTCAAAATGATGTCGGAAACAGACATAGTCCTACTGTTATCTGTGCAGCTATTACGTCACAGATGCATAAAGCCAAACTGCCAACACATGTGGAGTTAAGCGGCAGACAATATGATCTGGCAAAGGATTCGGTCGTACTGTTAGAACAACTCAGAACAATAGATAAGAAACGTTTGAAAGACAAAGTGTGTCATTTGGACAATAATATATTATTGAAAATAGATAAAGCACTTGAAATAAGTCTTGAATTGTATACATAACTTGACTAAATACAGGCAAAATGATATGATTTGGACTTGTAATTCTTGGAAATAATACAAAGGAGAGTGAAAAATGGAAGAGGGTTCCTATCCCATTATAATTGCAGCTTTAAGTATAGTAATTTGTATACTTATAATTATACTTATAGCCAATTATATTTTTTACAGAAAGAAGAATAAATCTATAGTAGATACGATTAATGCTGCTAATGGAGATTTTACAGAAGAAGATATCATTACATTGGTCAAAGAAGGTCATGAGCAGGGTGTTATTTTAGAGTCAGAAGCTGAGATGATTCACAATATCTTTGAGTTTGATGACAAAGAAGTAAAAGATATTATGACTCATAGGAAGAATATGGTCTGTATTGATGGTGAATTGTCATACAATGATGCCCTTGCTTATACTGTTGAAAATGGAAAGTCACGTTTTCCGGTATACGATGGTGATTTAGACCATATAATCGGAGTTCTTCACATAAAGGATATGCTTGCATATGCTCAGAAGAATGAGATTTTTAGAACATCTATTAAGGACATCAAGGGGCTTATAAGAGAGGTGGATTTTGTTCCTGAGACTTTGGGGATAAATGTACTTTTTAAGAATATGCAAAGAAACAAAAACCATGTAACGATGGTTGTTGATGAATATGGTCAGATAGCCGGACTTGTTGCAATGGAAGATATCCTTGAGGAAATTGTCGGCAACATCGAGGATGAGCACGATACTGAACAGGAGCTCATTACGCCGGAGGCTGATGGTACATATATACTCGAAGGAATTACAAGCTTTGAAGATGTGTTAGATGTGTTACATATTCCTGTAGAGGAGGATGCATTTGAGACCCTCAACGGATTTGTGGTTTCGCTGCTTGGGCATATTCCAAACGATGAGGATAAAGAGATTGCAGAGGCATATGGATATGTTTTTGAAGTGCTTTCGGTTACAGATAATATGATTGGTGAAGTTAAGATATCGAAATCTGAGAACTTGCACCAATAATAAATTAATGATAAAATAATATTAATATTTATGAAAAGAGGAACAAATTATGTCAGGACATTCCAAATTTGCGAATATCAAGCATAAAAAGGAGAAAAATGATGCAGCCAAAGGCAAGATTTTTACTATGATTGGTAGAGAAATTGCGGTTGCAGTTAAGGATGGCGGACCAGATCCATCTAATAATTTTAAGCTTGCACAGGTTATTGCCAAAGCAAAAGCCAACAATATGCCAAATGACACAATCGAAAGAGGTATCAAGAAGGCTGCCGGTGACAGCAATGGTGTTAATTATGAGACTACTACATATGAGGGATATGGACCTAGCGGAACAGCTATTATTGTAAAGTGTCTTACAGATAATAAGAACCGTACAGCGGCCAATGTAAGAAACTGTTTTACAAAAGGACAGGGAAGTATTGGTACTCAGGGATGTGTATCTTACATGTTTGATGAGAAAGGTCAGATAATTATTGATAAGGAAGAGTGCGAAATGGATGCAGATGAGCTCATGATGCTTGTTCTTGATGCAGGTGCAGAGGATTTTGCAGACGAGGAGGACAGTTTTGAGATTATCACAGACCCATCAGATTTTGATGCAGTACACAAGGCTATTGAGGATGCTGGAATTGAGATGGTATCTGCTGAGGTCAGCATGATTCCACAGACATATGTCACATTATCAGAGGATGCTGATATTACAAATATCAGACGTATTCTTGATTTACTTGATGATGACGATGACGTACAGGAAGTATATCATAACTGGGAAGAATAATAGATATGTGGAGGGTTGAGCATGAAGAAAATATTATTTGTTGCTTCAGAATGTGTTCCATTTATTAAAACAGGAGGATTGGCTGATGTATGTGGCGCACTTCCGAAGGAATTCGACAAGAATAACTGGGATGTAAGAGTTATTATTCCGAATTATCAGTGTATACCGGAGAAGTATCGCTGGAACTTCGAGTATGTTACTCATTTTTATATGAGTGCCGGAAGCTATATTCAGAACAAATATGTTGGCGTCGTACAGTATAAGCTTGATGGTATTACATATTATTTCATCGATAACGAAGACTATTTTTCAGGATTTTCACCATATAGTGGAGATATGAAGTATGATATCGAGAAATTTGTATTTTTTGACAAAGCAGTTTTATCAGCTCTGCCACTTATTGGTTTTAGACCGGATATCATTCATTGCCATGATTGGCAGACAGGTCTTATACCTGTATACCTAAAGAATGAATTTGCTGCAAATTCTTTCTTCTGGGGAATTAAATCTATCTTTACAATACATAATCTTAAATTCCAGGGAATATGGGATATCAAGACTATGCAGGGATTTACAGGTTTTCATAGTGGCTTATTTACTCCTGACAAGCTTGAGTTTAAGAAGGATGCAAATATGCTGAAGGGTGGACTTGTATATTCTGATTACATTACAACAGTAAGTGATACATATGCAAACGAGATTCAGACACCATATTATGGAGAAGGTCTCAATGGATTACTTTCAGCACGCCATTTTGATATGCAGGGTATTGTTAATGGCATTGATTATTCGGTTTACAATCCGGAGACGGACCCGAAGATTTTTGAGCATTACAATGTTGACAGTTTCAGAAAGAATAAGTCTGTAAATAAGACAAAACTTCAGGAGATGCTTGGCCTTGAAGTCGACAAGAAGAAATACATGATAGGTCTTATATCAAGACTTACAGATCAAAAAGGACTTGATTTGATTAACTATGTGATGGATCGTCTCGTAGATGGATATACTCAGCTTGTTGTAATTGGAACTGGAGATCCTCAATATGAGAATATGTTCCGTCATTATGCATGGAAATATCCTGACAGGGTTTCGGCAAATATTTGTTATAATGATGATTTGGCTCACAAATTATATGCTGCTGCTGATGCATTCCTTATGCCATCAAGATTTGAACCATGTGGACTTACACAGATGATTTCTTTTAGATACGGAACTGTCCCTATCGTTAGAGAGACTGGTGGTCTTAAGGATACAGTTAAACCATTTAATGAGTATGAAAATACAGGCGATGGTTTTTCATTCACAAATTACAATGCAGATGAAATGCTCTCAATCATTAATTATTCTAAGCATATTTATTATGACCGCAAGAGACAGTGGAATCAGATGATTGAACGAGGAATGAAAAATGATTTCTCTTGGAATGCATCTAAGTTCCGCTATGAGGGATTATATAACTATCTTTTAGGAGAATAAAATTATATATTTTAGACATTATAAGTACGAATGCATATTGCATTCGTACTTTTTGTTTGGAGGAAATATTTAATGGGTAAAGATAATGATAATATTATAGAGTATGGTCAAAGTAAACTAAAAGACATATATTTGTTGACAATTATAGGAGAGGTTGAGGGGCATGAATGTCTTCCGACAAGTGCCAAAACAACCAAGTATGAACATATTCTTCCTAAATTGGCAGAGATAGAAAATGATAGTGATATAAAGGGAGTATTAATTTTGCTTAATACAGTTGGCGGAGATGTGGAAAGTGGTCTTGCAATTGCAGAAATGATTGCTTCGTTGAGTAAGCCTACAGTTTCGCTTGTGCTTGGAGGAAGTCATTCTATTGGCGTACCACTTGCTGTTGCATCTGATTATTCTTTTATTGTTCCTACAGGAACGATGGTGATACATCCGGTAAGGCTAAGTGGGACAATAATTGGAGCTAAGGCCACGTATGACTATTTTCAGCTCATACAGGACCGTATAGTCAGTTTTGTGTCATCACACTGCGATATTGAAGAAGAAAGGATAGAGTCGCTAATGATGAATACCCAGATGCTCGCAAAGGATTTGGGAACGGTTATTGTTGGAAAACAGGCAGTAGAAGAAGGAATTATTAATCAGGTAGGAGGTATTTCAGAAGCATTTGCCAAGCTTAGGGAAATAATTAACAAACATAAACACTAAATATTGTATTTTTTAGAACAAAAACCAAACTAAATATGCTATAATGGTTTCATTGAGTTTTATGGAGGTTACTGGAAATGGCAACGAGGAAGAGGTCCTCAAGTAAAAGAAAAACTAAAAAAGAAAGAATGCAGGAAATGGAACAGGCAGAAGCTCTAAGAAGAGAAATTACTCTTTGGATTATTATTGCTGTTTCACTCTTGCTTTTTATTAGTAATCTAGGCTTTGGAGGTTTTGTCGGAAAATTTGTAAGTGGAATTCTATTTGGTATATTCGGATTGGTTGCATATGTTTTCCCGATTTTATTATTAGTTGGTTCTTTTTTTGCAATATCAAACAGGGGTAATAGTTTTGCAATCTTAAAGATTGTAGCTGCAAGTGTTTTTGCAATATTTATCTGTTTTTTTCTGTCGCTCTTATACTATGGCAATGATGTTGCAACACCTGCAGGTGCGTATTTGGACAGCTCAAAGGATAAGACAAGTGGTGGAATAGTTGGTGGAACTATAGCATATATACTTGTACCGGCGGTTGGTATTATTGGCTCATATATAATTGATATGGTTGTCCTGATTATTTCACTTGTAATCATAACTGGTAAATCTGCTATAAAAGGAATGAGAGACAGCAGTATAAAAGTATATGAATCTGCAAAAGAAACAAATGAAAGGCAGAGAGAATATCGAGAATATAAGGCAAAAGAACGAAATCAAAGGCGAATGGACAGGAAGGTTACAGGGGTTTCGCTTGATACTAAGATTGAAGATAAGTCTTCTGAAAATAAAATAAAAACTGATGAGATGGGAGAGATTCATATTGAGAATTATCCTGAATTCCCAGAAGTGAAAGAGGAAACCAGTGTAAAGATTTCTTCAATGAATTCAAATTTGGACTCAAATATAGAAGCGGATATTGATTCAAATATTGATGTTGACATGATTAAAGCGACAGTAAGAGATATTGAAATTGAATCTGAAACTGAACCTGAAGAGGCTGTGTTTGAAGAACCTGTTGTAAAAGAGAGAAAAGTAAAAAAAGCACTTCCGGAGGATGAACTTTCAAAGGAGACCTCTGAGGTGGCTCAAATTATTGAGGAGAATTCTGAAATTACAGAATATGGATTTCCACCGACCTCACTCCTTAAAAAGGGGACTGGAAATAAAGTGGCAAGTTCACAGTCTGAGCTTAGAGAGACAGCGCAGAAGCTGGAACAGATACTTCAGATATTTGGTGTGGGTGCCAAGGTTACAAATATAAGCTGTGGCCCTGCTGTTACTAGATTTGAGATACAACCAGAGATGGGAGTAAAGGTTTCTAAGATTGTAGGACTTGCTGATGATATCAAACTAAATCTTGCTGCCGCAGATATAAGAATTGAGGCCCCTATTCCTGGAAAAGCTGCTGTAGGTATAGAGGTTCCAAACAAAGAAAACGTGATGGTTTCTTTCAGAGATTTAATTGAATCAGATGAGTTTGTTAAGTCTAAGTCCAAGATTAGTTTTGCTGTCGGAAAAGATATAGGCGGTAAAACAAAAGTTACGGATATTGCCAAAATGCCACACCTGCTTATTGCTGGTGCAACTGGTTCTGGTAAATCTGTATGTATAAATACAATTATTATGAGTATTTTGTATAAGGCAAGACCTGATGAGGTTAAGCTTATAATGATTGATCCGAAAGTGGTTGAGCTTAGCGTATATAATGGAATTCCACATCTGATGATTCCTGTTGTAACAGATCCTAAGAAAGCTGCAGGTGCACTTAACTGGGCAGTTATGGAAATGACGGATCGTTATAACAAATTCGCTGAATCAGGCGTAAGAGAGATAAATGGATATAATCAGAGGGTGGATACAATTGAAGTACCGGAGGGACAGGAACGTCCGGCGAAGATGCCGCAGATTGTAATCATTGTAGATGAGCTTGCAGATCTTATGATGGTTGCTTCGAAAGAAGTAGAGGAATCTATTTGTCGTCTGGCTCAGTTGGCAAGAGCTGCAGGAATTCATCTTATTATTGCGACTCAAAGACCATCGGTGAATGTCATAACAGGACTTATCAAGGCAAATATGCCTAGCCGTATTGCTTTTGCTGTTACATCTGGAATTGACAGTAGGACTATACTTGATACAGTGGGTGCAGAAAAGCTTCTTGGAAAAGGTGATATGCTCTTTGATCCGCAGGGAGCACCAAAGCCTATGAGAGTTCAGGGTGCATTTGTATCAGATGAAGAGGTTGCGGCGGTTGTTAATTACATAAAGGACAATAATGGTCAGGCAAGTACTGACGAGAGTATTTTGCAGAAGATAGATCAGGCTCAGAATGCTAATACTGTAGTGATTTCTGATTCTGATGGCAGTGATGATGGAAGAGATGCATATTTTATGGAAGCTGCAAAGATTATAATTGATAAAGATAAGGCTTCAATTGGTATGCTTCAAAGATATCTAAAGGTTGGATTTAACCGTGCTGCGCGAATTATGGACCAGCTTGAAGAAGCGGGAATTGTTGGACCTGAGCTTGGTACAAAGCCTAGAACTGTTATAATGGATGAAGAACAATTTCAAGCTTTTATTGACGAAAGCATGTAAAATATGTTAAAGGTAATAAGAAGAGTAAGAAACAGGGAGGATACTAAATGAAGACAGATATTCAAATTGCACAGGAAGCAACACTTAAACCAATCAAAGAGGTAGCTGCCTCTATAGGAATTTCAGAAGATGATTTGGAATTATACGGAAAATATAAGGCTAAGATTTCGGATTCGCTTATAAATAGTACCAAAAATAATCCGGATGGAAAATTGATTCTTGTAACTGCAATAAATCCAACCCCTGCAGGAGAAGGAAAAACAACTACAAGTGTTGGACTTGGACAGGCATTTGGAAAGCTTGGAAAGAAGGCTTTGATTGCACTCAGAGAGCCATCACTTGGACCATGCTTTGGAATTAAAGGTGGAGCTGCTGGCGGCGGATATGCACAGGTAGTTCCAATGGAGGACTTAAATCTTCATTTTACAGGAGATTTTCATGCAATTACATCAGCAAATAATCTTTTGGCTGCATTGCTTGATAATCATATCCAGCAGGGAAATGAACTTGGTATAGATCCACGGCAGGTAGTTTGGAAGAGATGTATGGATATGAATGACAGATCTCTTAGAAATATCGTTGTCGGACTTGGAAGCAAGATGGATGGAATGGTAAGAGAGGATCATTTTGTAATTACGGTTGCATCTGAGATTATGGCTATTCTTTGTCTTGC
>JAXELM010000239.1:0-5496 GCA_034100525.1 Agathobacter sp. | reverse complement strand
GTATGCTTTTATTTCATCTGCTCTTCCTGTTTCTTGATCATCTGCTTGACCATTTCACCACCGATTGAACCAGCTTCTTTCGATGTGAGATCTCCATTGTATCCCTCTTTAAGGTTGATACCGAGCTCGTTAGCAACTTCTTCTTTAAATCTGTTCATTGCACCTTTTGCTTCTGGAACTGACATACGTCCAGAACCTGTTGAATTTGACATATAAATTCACCTCCTTTACAGTAATTATTTTTACCCAATTAACAAAAAATATAACAAAGTAAGGTTGACAATTATTGGCAGTTGTGTTTCAATGAAATAGTTCAAGAATTCAAATATTAAAGAAAGCGAGGTAATTACTATGTTAAGAATGAAGAACAAACATTATTTTAACGCAAATAATTTTGTAGCGTTTTATGTGAAGAACAGTGTAAGTGCCTCGGTGTCATTTTGTTAAAATAATCACTATTATTTTGTATTATTTTTTATTTTATTTGAGCCTAGGCAAGTGTCGGGCTTCTTTTTTGCGTAAATTTATGTACGCATCGAGAAGCTCTTTGCCCGGGCTCTTTTTTGCTATATTGTAAAAATAAAATTTTGTGATTGTTCAGAAAGAGTTATGTGGATTTGAATGACTATAAAATTTAATGACATCGAGAGATTGACAGAAATGGAGGGAATTGGTTTTGAAAAAAATAAGTACTTACTTAAAGAAGTTTTGGCTGTCATATGTAGTCGCAATTGTATGTCTTGTTTTGGCGATTATACTTGATATGCTTTCACCACAGATTACGAAGATAATAGTAAATGAAGTGTTTATCGGTGGTGATTTTCATAGATTTGCATTGCTTCTTGTTTCACTTGTTGCGATTGGAATTGGAAGAGCTGTATTTGGATATATCAAAGAGTTCACATTTGACAGAAACTGTATCAGTATAGGTACGGAGATTCGAAAGGATTTGTTCAATCATATACAGACTCTTTCGATGGGATATTTTGATGAGACAAATACCGGTGAGATAATGGCGCGTGTAAAGGATGATGTTGATAAGGTGTTTAATGCCATGGGAATGATGGCAATGCTTATCATAGAGATTACACTTCATCTTGCAAGTGTGCTTTACTGTATGTTTATGCTTAACTGGAAGCTGACATTTATTCCACTTGCGTTCATGCTTTTTGGTGCAGGAATCGGATTTGTACTTGAGAAAAAATTTGATATGGTTTACTCAAATATCAGCGAGGAGAATGCACAACTTACAACTGTTGCAGAGGAAAATCTCGCAGGGGTAAGAACTGTAAAGGCTTTTGCGAGAGAGGATTTCGAGATAAATAAATTCCTTAAGCATAACAGGAGATACTATGAGCTTCAGATGGACCAGACAAAGCTTATGGCTACATATTTTCCGATTTATCAATTTATCGGTATTATGCTTCCGATAGTATGTGCGATACTAGGAGGTGTAATGGTTATAAAAGGTGAGATGGATCTCGGTTCACTTGTTGCGTATGTTGAGTATACACGAAACTGTACATGGCCGCTTGATATGATTGCTGAGCTTGCAAATGAGGTATCTGCATCGATTGCTTCTTACAAGAAAATCAAGAAAATCAGCGATGAAAAACCAGCACTTACAGAGTGTGCAGAACCAGTACATCTTGATAACGTAAAAGGAGATATTTCTTTTAACAACGTATCATTTGGAATCGGAGATGTTGAGATACTTAAGGATATTAGTTTTACAGTTCCAAAGGGCAAGACTCTTGGAGTAATGGGAGCAACAGGTTCTGGCAAGAGTACACTCATCAATATGCTTCAGAGATTCTATGATCCAAAAGATGGAAATGTGACAATTGATGGAACTGATATAAGAAACATGGAACTTGCGCAGGTGCGTGGAACAAGTGCAGTTGTACTTCAGGATGTTTTCCTTTTTTCTGATACGATTGAGGAAAATATCAAAATGGGAAGACGTGATGACATGCCTTTCAAGGAAGTAAAACGTGCTGCAAAAATGGCACAGGCAAGTGGATTTATTGAGGAGATGGATGAGGAATACAATACCGTAATTGGTGAAAGAGGTGTAGGTCTTTCCGGAGGTCAGCGACAAAGAATCAGTATCGCAAGAGCTCTTGCGAAGAATGCTCCAGTGCTTGTATTTGATGACTCAACATCAGCACTTGATATGGAGACAGAACGTGAAGTTCAAAGAGAATTAGAAAAAATAACTGATACCTCAAAGATTATCATTGCGCATCGAATTTCGGCAGTTAAGAAGGCTGATGAGATTATTTATCTGGACAATGGTAAAATTGCAGAAAGAGGTACACATGAAGAGCTTATGGCAAAAAAAGGGCTGTATTATCAGACTTATGTATGCCAGTATGGGGAGGTGAGCTAATTGGCTGTAAACTCATTCAGAGAAGATGAACAAATTAAATCGACAGATGCCAAGAAGATTATCAAACGTCTTTTTGGGTATCTTAAAGAATATAAAGCTGGTATCGTAATTGTACTTTTGGCAATGGGAATAACAGTAGGGATAAATCTTGCAAATCCGCTTATTCTAGAGTATGCAATAGACAATTATGTGGCAAAAGGTGATGTGAAAGGTCTGCTTATTTTAGGTGTAATAGCAGTAGCTCTTAGTTTACTTTTTATAGTTTTTGTAAGAGTGAGAATTTATGTGATGTCAAAGATTTCCAACGAGATTCTTTTGAAAATCAGACAGGAAATGTATGAGCATATACAGACTTTATCATTTTCCTTTTTTGATGGACGTCCTAGTGGAAAAATACTTGCTCGTATTACAGGAGATGTTAATTCGCTCAAGGAGGTACTTACAAAAGCTGTTACAACACTTATTCCAGAGGCAATCACGGTAATAGGTGTACTTGTAATTATGCTTGTTAAGGATTGGAAGCTTGCACTGGCATCGCTGTGTTCACTGCCAATTCTTGCAGTAGGAATTTTTACAATTCAAAGAATCAATCATAAGCGATGGCAGGTTGTGCGAAAGAAAGCTTCGAATCTTAATGCGTATGTGCATGAGGATGTTGCGGGTATTCGAGTAGTACAGAGTCTGTGTGCTGAGGAAGAGACAAAGGAGCAGTTTGCAAATCTTGCGAATGAGCACAGAGATGGATATATACATGCATGCCGTGTGGCTGATTTATTTTTCCCGACAGCAGATACATGCTGGGGCTTAGGTTCGATGATGCTTTATCTGGTCGGTGTAAAATTCATTGGTTTTCCAGAGGTGTCAGTCGGAATGCTTGTAGCATTTGGCTCATATATTAATATGTTCTGGCAACCGATTATGAATCTAAGTCAGTTCTACAATCAGCTTGTAACCAATTTGTCAGCAGCTGAGCGTGTGTTTGATATCATGGACACAGAGGCTGAAATTGTTGATAAGCCTACCGCGACAGAGCTTCCAGATGTGCAGGGAAGTGTAGAATTTTCTCATGTATCATTCACATATGACGAGGGTACAGAGGCTGAGACAAGGGTGCTTGATGATGTAAGCTTTAAGGTTGAAAAAGGAGAGACAATTGCACTTGTCGGACCAACGGGAGCGGGCAAGACAACAATTGTAAATCTTATAAGCCGATTCTATGATATACAAAAAGGAACTATATCGATAGATGGACATGATTTGACAGATGTGAAGCTTAATAGTTTGCGTAAGCAGATGGGAGTTATGACTCAGGACAATTTTATTTTCCAGGGAACAGTGCGTGAGAACATAGCATATGGTCGTTTAGATGCAACAGATGAAGAAATAATAGAGGCTGCAAAAGCAGTAAATGCACATGAGTTCATTATGCAGATGGAAAAGGGATATGATACAGAGCTTAAAGAGCAGGGTGCAGGACTTTCAATTGGACAGCGTCAGCTTATAGCATTTGCAAGAACAATGGTATCAAAGCCGAAGATATTAATACTCGACGAGGCTACATCAAGTATAGATACACACACCGAGATACTCGTTCAGAAAGGAATAGAGGCGCTCCTGAAGGGAAGAACAAGCTTCGTAATCGCCCACCGTTTATCAACAATCCAGAATGCAGACCGCATCTTTGTAATCAACAACGGAGGAATCATGGAGCAGGGAACACCGTCCGAACTCATGGCAAAACGCGGAGCCTACTACGACCTGTATATGGCACAGTATTCATAAAGCTACGAGCCATGCCAAGATGTAAAAATGCGCCAACCGCGTGCTTGCACGCAGGGAGACGCATTTTTGCAGATTGATAGGGCGACAGCCCTGAGCGAGATGAAGCAAAGCGTAATCGAGCTGCATGGCGAGTGTATGTAGAGAAGAAAAACTGATAGGGCGACAGCCCTGAGCGAGATGAAGCGAAGCGTAATCGAGCTGCATAGCGAGTGTATGTAGAGAAGGAAAGCTGATAGGGCGACAGCCCTGAGCGAGATGAAGCGAAGCGTAATCGAGCTGCATGGCGAGAGTATGTAGAGAAGGAAAGCTGATAGGGCGACAGCCCTGAGCGAGATGAAGCAAAGCGTAATAATAGGTGGGATAACTTGGAAATAGATATCAAAGAAGAAAGATTAACAGCAGCGGAATATGTGGACTTTTTAAAGAGAACAAACCTAGGTTCACAGTATCCGAAAGAAAGATTTAATGAACGTATAGAGAAGTTGGTAAAAAACGCTTCCATAAGTTTAGTAGCACGAGATGAACAAAAGGTAATAGGCGTTATTTTTGGAATCACTGATTTTGCATATTGGCTATTTGTGACAGATCTTGGTGTTGATAGAGAATATGAGGGAAAGGGAATTGGCACTGCACTAATGAAGAAAGCTCACGAGCTTGCAGGAGGTGAAAAAGATATCGCCGTATATTTGGTAGCAAATGACAATGCAATTCCATTTTATGAAAAACTTGGTATGAAAAAGACGGAAGAAGTTATGGAATATAGCCATATTGAATGGACAGATTTTTGTGTGGAATAGGAGAAAAAGATGGTAAAAATTGCTTTTTTACAAATAATGCTAGGGGAGATTCTTGAAGAAGAAAAACTGGCTATTTCACTAGATGGAGAATGTGTAAGTACTTTTGCAGAACTTGCAAAGGAACTGGATATGGCAATTGCAATTTAATTTCTTTAAAAATGCGACCAGGCACCTAGAAATACAGTCTGTTTATTCGACAGACATGGAGTGCTGAAATATAAATATGAAAAGGTGCATACATGTGATTTCGGTGATGAATGTATGCTTTCAGCAGGTGAAGAAGCAGGAGTTTACATAGGTGAACTGGATTTGGATATGTTAAGAGATTATCGTAGTCGGGAAGTTCATGGAAATGCATACCGACATCCGCAGAAATATGGAATTTTGATAGATGAAGAGATTAGAACTCCATTTATTCGAAGCGACTACAGAAAGTAAATTAATCTAATTTAATAGATTTTAACGAGGTGAAAAATGGAAAATTATCAGGATATAAATTCAAGAACAATAGATAAATGGATAGAA
>JAXELM010000112.1:0-19315 GCA_034100525.1 Agathobacter sp. | reverse complement strand
CATCATGTTCGCCAATCATCTTTTCCATCCAAATCATGTCATACCACTTTTCAAACTTATAACCTGATTTATGAAATGTCCCCACAAGTTCAAATCCCATCTTGCTGTGAAAATAAAAGCTGTCATTTGATAAATGTATATCTTCTTTTATAGGGACAGCAATACATGCATTCATATTCAATATTCCCATATCTTTTAGGGATTTTTCTAACTGTTCATACAGCATTCTTCCGATTCCACGCCGCTTTGCATCCTGCCGAAGATAAATTGTCGTTTCAACAGACCAATCATATGCTTGTCTACCCTTAAAGGTATTTGCATATGCATATCCCAGAATCCTTCCATCTTCAATCGCTTTTATGTATGGATATTTAGAAGATATCTGCTGTATTCTACTTGCAAATTCTTCCTCCGTAGGAACTTCATATTCAAATGATATTGCTGTTTCTTTAACATATGGAGCATAAATGCTAAGCAACTCCTTTGCATCTTCAATCACTACTTTTTCTATATTCATGTATTTTTCTCCAATCAATTTAAAAGAATAAAAGGCTACAACTTTAGTGTGCCTTTTATCCTTATTCTATAGATTATCATTAAGTCTGTCAAACTTGATTATTCCGCAAGTTACTCTCTGTAGTTTTAGAAGAACATGAAGCCTCCTGCACAACTATTGTATTAAGTGTATCACCTAGTTGTGTAAAAATCGAACCAAGTAAACTAATTTCTTCAGCGGTTTTATTCTTTGTAATTTCACAGGCTATAGCAGAAATCGCAAGTACAAGATTACATGATTGCATAATAATCACCTCATATTAATATATGCACAAAAGTATATAATGTGCAAAAAGAAAAAGCATCCTTACGGATGCCTTATCTCAATACTTTTAGTTAGTGGACTAGACGGGAATTGAACCCGTGTCCGAAAACCGATTCCCTGTCCTTCTACGAGTGTAGTTTATCCTTAAACATTCCCTCCGCCACTCAGGAACAAACAACCGAGTGACTTCAGTAGCTTCATAATACGCCCATATGCTCAAAGCTTTGCATAAGTCGTTTCTCACATGGTCGAAGCCTGGGTCCTAAAGTGTGAGTGCTCTAGGTCAGACTGCTGCAACTAGGCAGCGTATGCTAAATTATCTTCAGCGTTTAATTTTAAGTTGGCCATTTAACGCATTACCATACGACTCGCTTCTCCAGCTTCACGATCCCCGTCGAAACCTTTACTAGCCCAGATTTAATTTACATATTCGGGGATCATGAAGCTACGCTTCACGGTCTCCGCTTCCGCTCCGGTCGGTGCTAAACAGACGTCCACCGGACGTCTAGCACCCCGTCGAAACCTTTACTAGCCCAGATATTTATGACTATGCTCGAAGTGATACCTTGAGATCTCTGGCTGCTTCTCTCTTTTGATCCTTCTTTGCAATGTCCTGTCTCTTGTCATAGAGCTTCTTACCTCTTGCAAGAGCTATTTCAACCTTTACAAGGCTCCCACTAAAGTATACCTCAACAGGTACAAGTGTGTAACCCTTTTCTTTGATTTTACCAATCAATTTTCTGATTTCCTGCTTATGCAAAAGCAGTTTCTTTGGTCTAAGTGGGTCCTTGTTAAAGATGTTGCCTTTTTCATATGGGCTTATATGCATTCCATAAATAAATACCTCTTCATTCTCTATACGGATGAAGGCTTCTTTTATAGAGCATTTACCCATTCGAAGTGATTTCACTTCTGTACCGGCGAGAGCAACGCCGGCTTCATATTTCTCTTCAAGAAAATAGTCATGATAAACTTTCTTGTTGTTGGCTATTAACTTTTTTGCTTCTTTAGCCATTCCGGCATTCTCCTTTCGTCAGCTTTTCATTACTTGCTTATATAGAATATATTAAATCAGCTAAAAATGCAATAAACTTCTGGTTCAATTTTATAACAATATTATGCCAATTCAAAATCAATTGTCCTAAGAATTTTGTCGGTAGCGATCACTCTTACCTTTACACGCTGTCCAAGCTTATATCTCTTATTTGTCGCTTCACCGACTAATTCGTAGCTATCCTCATAAAACTGATAGAAATCATCACGGAGTTCTGTAACTTTTACAAGTCCCTCAACAGTATTTGGCAGCTCAACAAAAAATCCATACTCCATGACACCGGAAATTACTCCTTCGAATTCTTCCCCAAGATGTTTTTCCATATATTCTACTTTCTTGAGCTTGATTGTCTCACGTTCCGCCTCATCTGCACGTCTTTCCATCTCACTGGAATGCTTTGACACCTCCGGCAGAATTGAATTGTAGTGTTCAATTCGCTTCTCATTCATCCTTCCACGCAGATTTTCTTTAATTATTCTGTGAATCTGTAGGTCAGGATATCGTCTGATAGGCGAAGTAAAGTGACAGTAATAATTTGTTGCAAGACCAAAGTGACCAGTACACGTTGTGGTGTACCTTGCCTGTTTCATTGAACGTAGCGTCAGCCGGCTTATCAATGCCTCTTCCTCTGAACCGTCTATCTTCATGAGCAGCTTCTGCAGTTCCTTTGGATGAACCTCATCTGCACCTATATGAAGTACATATCCGAAGTTATTTATAAACGTAGAAAGCTTATGAATTTTCTCACTGTCAGGATTATCATGTGTTCTATAGACAAACGGCATCTCCTGCCAGAACATATCCTCCGCAACTGTCTCATTGGCAATAAGCATAAAATCTTCTATTATTTTGGTAGCGACATTTCTGTCATAAGGCTTTATATCAATAGGGATTCCATCTTTATTCATGATGACTTTTGTCTCTGGAAAATCAAAATCTATTGAGCCCCTTCTCATTCTCTTTTGTCTAAGTATTGATGCAAGCTCTTCCATCATCTTAAACATAGGAACGACATCCTGATACTCTTCAATCAATGTCTCATCATTATCTACTAATATCTTTTTCACATTGGTATATGTCATTCTATGATTTGTCTTAATGACAGTCTCTGCTATCTTATGGTCAATAACTTCTCCTTTCCTGTTGATAGTCATTATACAACTAAGTGCAAGTCTGTCCTGTTGTTCATTCAATGAACATATTCCATTCGAAAGTGCATGTGGAAGCATTGGAATCACTCTGTCTACCAGATATACTGATGTTCCACGTTTGAGTGCTTCTACATCAAGTGCGCTATGCTCCTGCACATAGTTGGACACATCCGCGATATGCACCCCGAGCACATAATTATCTCCCTCCATAAAAAGTGATACTGCATCATCTAAATCCTTTGCATCCTCACCATCTATGGTTACCATAAGCCAGTCTCGAAGATCCAGTCTTCCTGCCATATCAGCTTCGCTTACGTCTTTTGCCACACGTTCAACCTGATTCATTATCTTCTCTGAGAATTCCACAGGTAAGTCGTATGCCCTTACAAGCGACATTATATCGACTCCCGGATCATTTATATGACCTATTATTTCTACTACTTTTCCTTCCGGATTCTTGTTGCCCTTGCCATAGCTTGTTATCTCTACAACAACCTTGTGTCCTGACACAGCACCTTTTGAGCGCTCCATAGGGATAAAAATATCTTTGTTAAACTTTGGATTATCCGGAACTCCAAATCCAAAAGTCTTGCTCTGCTCATATGTGCAGACAACCTGCTTCATTCCACGCTCAATGATTTTTACTATTGATCCTTCCCGTCTTTTTCCGGTTTTAGCAGGAGCAATATTTACTTCGACAATATCCTGATGCATTGCACCATTTACATTGTCAATTGGTATAAAAATATCCTCTGGCTCTCCTTCAATAGAAACAAACCCAAAACCTGACTGATGTGCAGTGAATGTTCCAACCATAACCTTCGACTCTGCCTTGGAATATTTACCTCTCTTTGATAATGTAATTTTCCCCTCCGCCTGAAGCTCCAGCAAAATTCGTTCAAGCTCTGGTCTGTCATTCTTAGACACATCAAGCATTATACAAAGCTCTTTTATTTTCATCGGAACATACATGTCATCACACATGAAATCATATATCATTTTCTTTCTTTTTTCATAAAATTCACTCAAACACTCACCTTCTTTCCACATTCTCTTCGTAAATTGACAAAAAAATCCCCCGCAAATTGTCTGATTACAGTCAATCTGCGAGGGCTCACTATCTTGGATTATCCCCAGATACCCATATTAAGAACTACTGCTATTAATAAGAAAAGAATAACACTAATTCTAGTAAGCTTAACAAGAATTCCTTCCATTGAACGACCCTTGTTCTTGCCCCAATATGTATCTGCTGCTCCACTAATTGCGCCAAGTCCTGCTGACTTGCCTTCCTGCATAAGAATTACAACTGTAATAACAATACTTAAAATAATAAATACAACAGTTAAAATCGTCTTTGCAATTGCCACGATTTTCACCTCCTAAATTTCAATTCACAACGAAACCACTATACCACAAGCATTACTTTTCGTCAAGCACTGAAGTACAATTTAGGACAGCCATATCCATCAAATTTCCCTTACTAATAAATTCTTTGAATTCTTTGAGAAATTTATTCATACTTCCTCCTTTGTTTAAACAAAAAAACAATAACATAGTTAGTATATATTATTTCTGAAAAAAATGAAACATTTAAGCTATTTATCATTTTAATATTTGTATAAATCATATATAATTATATACATAAATGACAAAAATAAGGAGAACTGCACAATGAGATATAATATTCATATATCTCGACTTCTTCTTTTTATATGCCTTAGCATTCTTCTTTGTGCCTGCGGCGATGAAAAACCAAAGCCATCCATCTCAGGTTCATCGCAAGAACATACGTCAGATAATGGAACCTGGAATAGCACACCTAAAGTTCTTACTCCGGAGGCATCGGGTCAGCAGGTTGAAAGCTGTGATGTTGCTTCCATTGATTATTCCAACGACTCTGAGGGTTATGTCATGGTAACATATACCGGCAGTAATCCAAAGGTCAAACTGCAGATTACCGGTCCTGATGGTATTACGTATACATACAATCTTCATGGGGATTACGAGGTTTTTCCTCTGACCTCCGGTAGCGGCACTTACAACATCAGTGTATTCGAAAATCTTTCCGGAACGCAATACTCTACAGCGATGTCAATTAACATCGACGTTTCAATTACGAATGAATTTGGACCTTACCTGTATCCAAATCAGTACGTTAATTTTAATACATCCTCATTACCTGTCGAAAAAGGCAAAGAGCTTGCCAAAAGCTGTAATACTGATATAGAAGTCGTAGAACATGTCTACAATTATATTATTGACAATTTCACATACGACTATGATAAAGCGGCAACTGTCCAAAGCGGATATTTACCGGTGGTCGATGACGTCTACAATTCCAACAGCGGAATATGTTTTGATTATGCTGCTGTAATGGCGACAATGCTGAGAAGTCAGTCAATCCCTACCCGGCTTGAGGTCGGATACATGGGCGAGGCTTATCATGCGTGGATTAGCACCTATATTCAGAACGTCGGGTGGGTAAATGGAATAATTGAATTTGACGGTTCAGACTGGAAGCTTATGGATCCAACTTTTGCTTCTACCAGCAAATCTCCTGAAAGCTTTACCACTGAAGACAGTAAGTACATTACCAAATATGTTTACTAGGAGGATTTTTTATGTCCCAAAAAGAAAAATATTTAAGCAATATTGAATTGTCTGCATTCTGCCAGCAGATATCAATGGTGCTTAAAGCCGGACTTCCAACTTACTATGGTATTTCCATACTGTGCGATGAAGCCCCTGATGAAGCCACAAAAGAACTTCTTTTAAGTATATATAAGCCTATGGAATCCGGAAGCACATTGCATGCTGCACTAAAAGAGACCCATAGATTCTCTGATTATATGCTTAATATGATTAAGCTTGGAGAGGAAACAGGACGTCTCGAAGAGGTTCTTAATTCTCTTTCGGCTTATTATGAACGGGAAGAAACTCTGCGCACAAGCATCAAAAGTGCTGTTACATACCCATTTGTGCTGACTTTTCTCATGCTTATTGTTATAGTTGTAATGATTTCCAAAGTAGTTCCTGTTTTTTCCCAGGTTTACAATGAACTAGGAAGTGAGCTCAGTGGTTTTTCACTTGTACTTATGAACATAAGCACTGCTATAAATAAATATATTATTGTGTTTGTAGCACTTTTTATTTTAATTATTATATTTGGAATAATCTTACTAAAGACCAATTTAGGCAGTTATTTATTTCAAGGTAGCACACTATCGCTTTCGATAGCATCCAGCCGCTTTGCCAACTGTATGTTTCTTGCACTCTCAAGCGGTCTGGATACAGACAAAGGACTAAACCTCGCCGAAGAGCTTGTTAATAACACTTATATGCGGGAGAAAATAACTAAATGTAAAGAACATATTGCTCATGGCGAATCATTTTCAAATGCATTACTGAAATCTTCTATTTTTTCAAAAATGTATTCAAGCTGGATAGCCATCGGTTCACGAACAGGCTCTATGGACGAAGTTATGGAGCGAATCAGCTCTGCATATGAAGATGAGACCGATGCTCTGCTCTCCCGCTATATATCTATTTTAGAGCCTGCACTTATTGTTATTTTATGTCTTTTTATAGGACTTATACTTATATCATTTTTGCTTCCTCTGCTTGGAATTATGTCAAGTATAGGTTAACAGGAGGTTTATATGCTTTTTTCTGTTAAAAAAGAAAAACATAATATAGCCCACTACATTCCAGTTTTACTACTGATTACAATGGTATTTGGATTTGCATTTTTCTCAAATCTTGCACTTTCCGACAATTCAGTCAGGAATCGCGAAGTCCTTGAGAAGGCACTAAACAGAAGTATTTCCCAATGCTACGCTCTTGAAGGAATGTACCCGCCAAGTCTTGATTATCTGATTGATAATTACGGGCTTACATATGACAGCGAACACTACTTCATAGATTATCGCTTTATCGGCTCTAATCTAAGACCAGACGTTACAATTATTGAAAGGAATTAACTGTTCAGTGCAGAAATATGCGTAACCGCATATTTCGTAAGAAAAAATATAGTTTGTTGGAGCAAGTGCCCATCAGCGTAGCTGATTTTAATGCACTTGCGGTTCGTAACTATGAAGGTACTGAATAGATACGAAAGGAAGTAAATATGTTTAGACTAGATTCATCTGCCAGGAAAATAGATACTGTCATGGTAATGCTTTTATATTTTCTTTTTGCTATTACTGCTTTCATTCTGATTTTGGTTGGAATCAAAGAATACAAGCATACCACTGAGGTCATGAACGACAACTACGAGGTCAGAACAGCTACATCATATCTGACTGAAAAAATCAGACAGCATGATACAGGCTACGGCATTTCAACAGTAACTATTGATGAAGAAAATGAAATTGAAGCAATTGCCCTTACAGAAGTTATAGATTCTGGTACATATACTACATATATTTACTATTATGACGGATACTTAAGAGAATTATTTGTAAGCAGTGACGCAGTATACACAGCCGAAAGTGGTCAGCCAATTGTTGAAATAGGTAATCTTTCAATTAATGACTCAACCACCAACTCTGTTTCGCTTACACTTACTTCAACAAAAGGAACTAAGACAACCATGTTTCTTTCGACAAAATCTTCATAACATGAGGTTAGAAAATGAAAAAATATACGAAATCACACAGTAGTATTTTTCTCTTGGAATTGATACTGAACCTGATTATTTTTACAGTCTTACTGGTAATCAGTCTGAATTTCTTTTTAAAGGCACATAATCTAAGCACGAAAACCACTGATTTACATCGTGCTGTTACGGAATGCAACAATGTTGCAACACTCTTTAAGTCAGGTGATGGTAATTTTGATTTATTATCAAAGCAGTACTCAGATATTATTATTACAGACACTCAGGCACATATTTATTACAACAGTGACTTTTGTGAATGCAGCTCAAGCGAAGCTAGCTACACTCTCACAATAACAATAACACCGTGTAACTATCAAATATATGATGCGAATATTAAGTTCAGTAAAGAAGATGAAATAATCTACCAGATAGATGCTGTTAACCGCAAGCCTCTTACACCTGGTTCAAAGGAGGTGTAAGCTTGAAAAAGAGAATCACTAACTTTGGGTTTTCAACCATATTAATCAGTTTTACCATGCTATGTGTCGTAATCTTTTCGGTGCTTGCACTAATTACAGCAAAATCTGATTATAATCTAAGCAAAAAATATGCGACTAAAAACTTTGAATACTACGAAACCGAAAACAGAGTATACCTTATTATTGCAGATATTGACTCACGACTGCTTGACAATTACCAAAAAGCAACTAGCGTTGAGGAATACTATTCTCTGGTTACAGCTGAATTAAACAAAGCCTATGATGGTCAGTTTGAGGCAAATGAAGACGGAACACTCCTGTATCGCTTTGATATTGAATTTACCCAACTTCAAAAAATGCAGATTTCATTGCAGATTTGCTATCCCTTCTCTGCCAATGATCCATTTTACCAGATTAAACAATGGCAGCTTATAACTGACACTTCTGTTGAAGAAAATGATACATTAAATGTGATAAAGTAAAATAGAATTGAGAGGAAATAAAAAATGGACGTAAAGAAAATCTTAGAAGAAGCAACTACAAACGGTGCCTCCGATATTTTTGTCATCGCAGGTCGACCACTAACATACAAATCAAAAGGTGTTATGGAAACACTGAATGAGATTCGAATGGTTCCAAAGGAGACCTTTGAATTTATTACATCTATCTATGCGCTTGCCGAAAGGGATATATCTCACTTTGAAAAATGTGGTGACGACGACTTTTCTTTCGCGCTTCCAGGTGTTTCGCGTTTTCGTGTAAGTACATTTAAGCAGCGTGGTTCTTATTCTGCAGTTATTCGTGTTATTTCATTTACGCTGCCGCATCCAAGTGAACTACTGATTCCAGAAGCAGTTATGGAGCTTTCAAACACAAGCAATGGTATGGTGCTTGTCACAGGACCTGCTGGAAGCGGTAAATCTACTACGCTTGCATGTATTATTGACAAAATAAATCATGAGCGTGAGGAACATATTATAACTCTCGAAGATCCTCTTGAGTTCCTTCACCGCCACGAAAAATGCATTGTATCACAGAGAGAAATAAATACTGATACAGAAAGCTACCTGACAGCACTTCGAGCAGCACTGCGTCAGAGCCCTGACGTAATTCTTCTCGGTGAAATGAGAGATTATGAGACAATCAATACTGCTGTAACTGCTGCTGAGACAGGTCATGTAATATTCTCTTCTCTTCACACAATCGGTGCAGCCAATACTATAGACCGAATTATTGATGCTTTTCCGGCAACACAGCAGCGTCAGATATCCATTCAGCTTGCATCAGTGCTTCAGGCTGTTGTAAGCCAAAAGCTGCTCCCTTCTGTATCGGGAGAAATGATACCAGCTTTTGAAATCATGGTACTTACACCAGCAATCAGAAACCTTATCCGCGAAGGAAAGGTGCATCAGATAGACGGCATAATCTATACCTCGTCTTCTGACAATATGATTGCAATGGATACAAGTATATTTAATCTCTACAAGCAGGGACTTATTACAAAACACACTGCCATCTCTGAGGCAACAAACCCAGAGATGATGACCAAAAGAATCAATGTAGGCTAAAAAAATAGCAGCGCTCTAAATAATTAGTGCGCTGCTATTTTAGCCTGGCAATTTATTCTATACGTTTATCTCTGCTGTTACACCGAGCTCTTCTTTGTTCGCCTCAAGTACAGGATTAACTACATCGCGAAGATATACCTCTACCTGATATGGAGCACGTCCCACATAAAGCTCTGGCTTAAGAGTGCTTTCAATCTGCTCTTTTGTAAGACCAAATGATGGGTCAGCTGCGATAAGGTCAACAAGATTATTCTCTTTTCCTTCAACCTTAACATTCTTTCCAGCTTCCATAGAAAGCTGTCTGATTTTCTCATGAAGCTCCTGACGATTTCCACCATTCTTAACAGCATCCATCATAATATTCTCAGTAGCCATGAATGGAATCTCACTCATGAACTGCTTGTAGATAACCTTTGGATATACTACAAGACCATCTACTACATTAAGGCAAAGGTCTAAAATACCATCTGTTGCAAGGAAGCCTTCTGGAATAGAAAGACGCTTATTAGCTGAATCGTCAAGTGTTCTCTCAAACCACTGTGTTGATGATACAATAGCTGGATTAAGTGCATCTACCATCACATAATCAGCGAGTGAAGCAATTCTCTCACTTCTCATTGGGTTTCTCTTGTATGCCATAGCTGATGAACCAATCTGGTTCTTCTCAAATGGCTCCTCAACCTGCTTAAGGTGCTGTAATAATCTGATATCGTTAGACATCTTATGAGCACTTGCTGCAATTCCTGCAAGAACATTGGCAACACGAGTATCTACTTTTCTCGAATATGTCTGTCCTGATACAGGATAGCACTCTTCAAATCCCATCTTCTTTGCAATCATAGGATCAATCTTGTCGATTGTCTCGTTGTCTCCATTGAAAAGCTCAAGAAAGCTTGCCTGTGTTCCTGTTGTACCCTTTGAACCAAGAATCTTAAGTGTAATCTGAACATACTCAAGATCCTCTAAATCAAGCATAAACTCATTGAGCCAAAGTGTAGCTCTTTTACCCACTGTAGTAGGCTGAGCGGGCTGGAAATGTGTAAACGCAATAGTTGGCAAATCTTTGTATTTATCAGCGAATTTTGCAAGTTCATCGATAACACTTACTAACTTCTTATGAACAAGCTTAAGTGCCTCTCTCATGATAATAATATCTGTATTGTCACCAACATAACATGATGTAGCTCCAAGATGAATAATTCCTGCAGCCTTTGGACACTGCTGTCCATAAGCATACACATGGCTCATTACGTCATGTCTTACAAGCTTTTCTCTCTCTACTGCAACATCATAATTGATATCATCCACATGAGCTTTCATCTCATCAATCTGCTCCTGTGTAATAACAGGCTTTCCATCCTCTGAAAGACCAAGCTCCATCTCTGTCTCTGCTAATGCAATCCAAAGACGTCTCCATGTAGTAAACTTCATATCCTGTGAAAAAATATACTGCATTTCCTTGCTGGCATAGCGCTCAGACAATGGACTTGAATATCTGTCTGTACTCATATCTATGTATCCTCTCTTTTTTTATAATGAAGTAACTTTTAATAGTTATTATCTGGGTATATATTACGGGCGCGAAAGAATTCTCTTCTCGAGATCCTTCTCTTTGTCGTAGTATTCACCACGAATATCTTCTTTTGGCGGCTCCATTGGGTATTCGCCTGTAAAACATCCCTTGCAGATTGGAAGTCCGTCAACCATCTGTTCAAGTCTGTCTATTTCAAGATATCCAAGCGAATCAGCTCCGATAAGCTGTCTTATCTCTTCAATAGTTCTATTGTATGCTATAAGCTGCTCTCTTGCTGGTATATCAGTTCCAAAATAGCAAGGCCAAAGGAATGGTGGCGAGCTTATGCGAACATGAACCTCAGCAGCACCTGCATCTCTTAGCATCTTAACGATTCTATCCGATGTAGTGCCTCGAACAATTGAATCATCAATCATAATTACCCTTTTTCCTGCAACAGCTTCCTTTAATACATTAAGCTTAACCTGAACACTCGATTCACGACTAGACTGCTTTGGCTTTATAAATGTACGTCCTACATATCCGTTCTTCACAAAGGCAGTACCGTATGGAATTCCTGACTCAAGCGAATATCCAAGTGCTGCTGCGTTTCCTGATTCTGGAACACCTGTAACAAGATCTGCCTCAACCGGGGAATCCTGTGCCAAAAATCTTCCAGCTTTTATTCTGCTGGCATACACGCTTGCACCATCAATACGACTGTCAGGTCTTGCGAAATAAATATACTCGAAAATACAACGAGCCTCTTTTTCCTTTGGAAGTGCCATACTCATATCCGATTCAATTCCACCGCTCGGAGTAATTGTAACTACTTCTCCTGGAGCCACATCCCTGACAAACTCAGCACCAATTGTATCAAGCGCACAAGTCTCAGATGTAACAATATATGTATTATCTCTCTTTCCAATACAAAGAGGCTTGAATCCAAATGGGTCTCTGGCTGCAATCAACTTACGTGGACTTGCAACTACAAGTGCATAAGCTCCTTTTATCTTCATACAGGCACGTCTTACTGCTTCTTCGGCACTGCCAGAATTAATTCGTTCTCTCGCAATCAGATAAGCAATTACCTCAGAATCTATAGTTGTCTGAAAAATAGCTCCTGTGTATGCAAGCTCATCTCTAAGCTCGTTCGCATTGATGAGGTTACCATTGTGCGCCATGGCAAGAGTTCCCTTGACATAATTAAGAACTAACGGCTGCGCATTCTCTCTGGTTGATGAACCTGCTGTAGAGTATCTTACATGACCTACTCCAATATCACCCTTCATCCCCTCAAGGCTTTCAGGTGTGAATACTTCATTTACTAATCCCATTCCCTTGTATGACTTGACAACGCCCTTAGGACCACTTGTCTCACTTACAGCAATACCACAGCTCTCCTGTCCTCTGTGCTGCAATGCAAACAATCCGTAGTAAATTGATGAAGCAACATCTCCACCATCAAAATCATACATTCCAAATACACCACACTCCTCGTGAAGTGTATCCTCGTCGATATAACTGCTGCTAATATTCTCTCTATTCATCGTCTCTCCGTATTCTTTCAGTCCTCGCTTGAAATTAACGAGCAAATTTTGTTCCTGTAAGAAGCTCGTATGCCTCTTTATATTTATCGATTGTCTTGTCGATTACATCATCTGGAAGAAGATAATCGCTGTCTGGGTTTGCCTTAAGCCAGTCTCTTACGAACTGCTTGTCATATGAAGGCTGTCCCTGTCCTGCAACATATCCCTCAAGTGGCCAGAAACGAGAACTGTCTGGTGTAAGCATCTCATCACCTAAAACAACCTCGCCATTCTCATCAAGACCGAATTCGAACTTAGTATCAGCGATGATAATTCCTTTGCTAAGGGCATACTCAGCACACTTCTTGTAAAGAGCAATTGTGTAATCACAAATCTTCTGAGCGTACTCTCTTCCCTTTCCTGGATATGCTTTCTCTAATACTTCAACAGACTGCTCAAATGAGATATTCTCATCATGGTCACCAATCTCAGCCTTTGTACTAGGTGTATAAATTGGCTCTGGCAATTTATCAGACTCAACAAGTCCCTCTGGAAGCTTAATTCCACAAACTGTTCCATTCTCCTGGTAGCTTGCCCAACCACTTCCTGTTATATATCCACGAACAATACATTCAATTGGAAGCATCTCTAACTTCTTACACATCATACTGTTTCCATCAAACTTCTCCTGCTGGAAAAATTCAGGCATATCCTTAACATCAACAGAAATCATATGATTCTTTACAACGTCCTTTGTATAATCAAACCAGAACTTAGACATCTGTGTAAGAACAGCACCTTTATCTGTAATCTTATTTTTTAAAATGTGATCGAATGCTGAAATACGATCTGTAGCTACTATGATAAGGCTGTCTCCATTATCATATACCTCTCTGACTTTTCCTTCTTTAAATGGTTTAAATTCCTGAATGCTCATATTGTCCTCCTGTGGTCAATTTTAATTTGCATACTAATGCACATATTAATGTAAAAATTATATAACAATTTCGCAAAATTTACACCCTTTGTTATGATAAAAAAAATAATTATTTTTATAAGTATTTTTGTTCAATATTTTTATTATCAATCCGTCTTCTTACAATTGAAAAACATATTACATGTGCAATAAATGTAATCGTCCAGCTTACCGGATACGTTATGTACAATGAAAACGGCGTATGAAACTGTTCCATTCTGAAAAAAGTAAATATCCATAATAGTCTAAGTCCACAGGCTCCCACTAATGAAACCAGCATCGGCATAACTGAATATCCCAGACCTCTTAAACAGCCAACCATTACATCCATCATTCCACACAGACAATATGTTCCACACACTACTGCAATTCTAAGAACTCCGGCATCTATTACTTTTCCACTTGACGTATATAGGCCAAGAAGTGGTCTTGAACATGCCACAAACAAATTTCCAAAAACAAGCCCTACTATCACAACACTTACTAGTGCCCTCACAAGAATCTTGTTAATTCTTTCATATTTTCCTGCTCCGTAGTTTTGGCTCATAAATGAGATTGCTGTCTGATGAAACGCATTCATAGACACATACACGAAGCCTTCCAGATTAGATGCTGCGGAGTTTCCAGCTACAACAACAGCTCCAAACGAGTTAACCGATGTCTGAATAATAACATTCGACAGTGAAAACAATAATCCCTGAAAACTAGCAGGGAGTCCAATTTTTAAAAATCTGATAAATATATCTTTGTCAAGTCTTAATTCTCTTATTCTAAGCTGTATACTGCCATTATCAGTCATCATGCATCTAATAATCAGAAACGCCGAAATACACTGCGAAATCACCGTTGCAAGACCAACTCCCATAACACTCATCTTAAAATAAATTACAAAAATCAGATTAAGTATTACATTAATTACGCCTGCAAAAATCAAAAAATAAAGTGGTCGCCTTGTGTCTCCAACAGCCCTTAGTATTGCAGCTCCGAAATTATATACCATCATTGCAGTCATTCCAAAGAAATATACTCTGAGATATGTAGCTGCAAGTGGCAATACCTCTTGGGGCGTATCCATCCAGATAAGTAACTGCTTTGCTGCAATAACTCCAAATATCGTAAGAAAAATACCACTTATAATACTTACAAATATTGCTGTGTGAATTGTATCACTTAGTGCTTTTTGCTCCTTTGCAGCATAGTATCTTGCTGCAAGTACATTGGCACCTACTGATAATCCCATGAAAAAATTGACCAGTAGATTAATGAGTGCAACATTAGACCCAACTGCCGCAAGAGCATTATCACCTGCAAACCTGCCTACTACAATAACATCAGCAGCATTAAAAAGAAGCTGAAGTATGCTTGAAAACATAAGTGGCAATGCAAACAATAACATCTTACCAAGAAGTGGACCTTCACACATATTTATCTCATAACTCTTGTTTTTAGCCACATAATCATCCCCTTATATCCTATCAACTAATAAAATCACCAACCACATAGGTGATTGATGATTTCATATAATTTTATTATTTTACAATAAGTGATTTACCTGTCATCTCTGCCGGCTGCTCAAGTCCCATAATCTCTAAAAGTGTAGGTGCTATATCTGCAAGACATCCACCCTCACGAAGCTTCATGTCTGGCTCAGCATTTACAAGAATAAATGGTACAGGATTTGTTGTATGAGCTGTGTGTGGCTCTCCTGTCTCATAATCAATCATCTTCTCAGCATTACCATGGTCAGCACAGATAAACATAACTCCACCAACCTCTTTAACTGCCTCAACAGCATCTCCAACAAGTCCGTCAATTCTCTCAACTGCTGCAACTGCTGCCGGAATAACACCTGTATGTCCAACCATGTCAGGGTTAGCAAAATTGATTACAATTACATCATACTTGTCAGACTTAATAGCCTCTACAAGATCCATTCCTACCTCTGGCGCACTCATCTCAGGCTTAAGGTCATATGTTGCAACATCCTTAGGACTATTAACAAGAAGTCTGAACTCATCAGCGTTTGGATCTTCTACTCCACCGTTGAAGAAGAAAGTTACATGAGCATACTTCTCTGTCTCTGCAAGACGAAGCTGCTTCTTGCCACACTTAGCAAGATACTCGCCAAATGTATTGGAAATTACTTCCTTCTCAAATGCAATAATCTTGTTAGGAATTGTCTCATCATAATCCTTGAAGCAAACATAAGTAAGCTTAAGGAAATCTCTATCAAAGCCTGTGAACTTATCGTCACAGAATGCTCTTGTAATCTCACGAGCACGGTCAGGACGGAAGTTGAAGAAAATAACAGAATCGTTATCTTTAACAACTGATAATGGATTACCTGCTTCGTCTGTGATAACTGTAGGAAGCACGAACTCATCTGTCACATCCTGCGCATATGAATCTTCCATTGCCTTTACAGCACTAGTAGCCTTAATGCCCTCACCCTTTACAAGTGAGTCATATGCTTTTTGAACTCTATCCCAGTTGTTATCTCTATCCATTGCATAATAACGACCTGATAAAGATGCTATTTTACCAACACCAATCTCAGCCATCTTCTCTTCAAGCTGTGCAACGAAATCTTTACCTGATGCAGGTGGTGTATCACGGCCATCCAAGAATGCATGTACGAATACTTTTGAAAGACCATTCTTCTTTGCAAGCTCAAGAAGTCCATATAAATGTGTAATGTGGCTGTGAACACCACCATCAGATAAAAGTCCCCATAAGTGAAGGTCCGAATCGTTCTTCTTACAATTCTCGATAGCTGCCATAAGACCTTTATTTTCAAAGAAATCTCCATCTTCGATTGACTTTGTAATTCTTGTAAGATCCTGGTAAATAATGCGACCGGCACCGATATTCATGTGACCTACCTCTGAATTTCCCATCTGTCCGTCAGGAAGTCCAACTGCAAGTCCACTGGCCTGTCCCTGTACGAAAGGACACTCAGCCATAAGCTTGTCCATAACAGGAGTCTTTGCCATTGCAATCGCATTTCCATCAGTACGGTCATTTAAACCATATCCATCAAGTACCATTAATACAACTGGTTTCTTACTCATAATATATTCCTCTCTTATTTAAATTAAATTATTATTAACAAAATATCCTGATATATTTTACTCTAGATTTCCCACTCGGTCAATCCTATTTCCATCTATATCGTAATTAGAGCTATGTTTCGAATAATATTTTTCTGATTTATATTTGTATTTATCTTTATTACCGGCATTCTTTTCCTCTTTTAAATCATGTAATGTACCATCAGCATCTATCCCGATTTTTCCGGAGATATCTGCAAGATACTCATAAAATTTCTTTATCTGCTTTTCATCTTCAATAACCGACGTAACAAGCCCTTTCTGAAGACAAGGAATCATTCTCATAGCCAGTTTTCCATCTTTATCTATCCTAATCTGAGCAATGGACGTATACAGGCTTCCTGTAGAAAACCAGAAATTCCCTATACTATATGCTACCGGTACATTTTCAACAAACTCACATCCCTGAAGTCTGTGTGGATGACCTCCAACAATTGCATCAACTCCCGCTTCTGCCATTTGTTTTGCAAGCTCCACCTGATCAAATTCAAAAAACTCTGTCCCTTCATTTCCCCAATGTACAAATGCAATCAGGAAATCGCATATTTGCTTATCCTTTTGTATTTTCTCAATCAGAAGTGATGGGTCAAGCATCTTAAACACACCTGCCTCTTTTTGGGTTGCCGCCTTTGTATAATGTGAAAACTTCTCTATCTGAGTCGCAGAAATTATTCCAATCTTTCTTCCACCGACAATATAGTATTGTGTTGTCGATGCCTCATCTATATTGTTTCCAGCACCAACAGTATCAATCCCTGCTTTTTTCAATACCTCAATCGTACTTTCAAGTCCTTCTTTTCCATAATCATATACATGATTATTTGCTATCGATACTATATCTGTGCCAAACAAATTCAGATACTCTACGGCCTCTTTCTTTGCTTTAAACACATAGTCCTTCCCCTCTAACGGCTTTTTCGAATCACTATATGTAAATTCATTATTTACTACCGTGACATCGACGGAACACAGCTCCTCTTTTACCGCTTCCGAAAAACAATCACTAACACCTTTTTGCATTGTAGAAGCCTTTTTCATTGTATACCATTTATCATCAAAATTGATATCTCCAACGAAATCAATTACAATTTCATCTTTGTTCTCACCATGTCCATCAATCCATTTTATATCCTCAAGCATATATGTATATGTATTTAATTCCAGGCAATACTCTGCCCACAAGACATGAATTGATTTCCCTGATATGTCATACCATTTCTGCGTATCTGTATATCCCTGCTGGGCATAATACGCTATATCCTGCAATGAACCTTCACCATACTGCTCTGCAAACCAGCACAAAAAAGCTTCATCGACCGGATAATATGAGATAAACGCCTTATTGCACTTTGATACAATAATTTTGACAGCTTTATCTATATCTGTTTCTATTTCAATATTACTATTTATAACTTCCGTACCTTCTTCTGTCTCATCTTCTATTTCGTCTGTCCCAATCTCCTGCGCATTTGTTTTTGCTATGTCAGTATCACTCCAACCTGCTATAAGCGTCAAAACAAATAAAAAAACAAGAACAACAAACGAATGTAACATTCTCTTTTGTTGCATATGTATTCCCTTATGAATAATTGTAACTATCCAGTACCTTCATAGTTACGAATAATTACTATAATTTCAAAAAGGAGCAACAGATTTGTCGCTCCTTTATCATTCTCAATCACTAATTAAGCATTAACAACTTTTCCGAAATCTGCCTTAAGTGAAGCTCCACCGATAAGTCCACCATCGATGTTTGGCTTAGCAAGAAGCTCAGCTGCGTTTCCAGCATTCATTGATCCGCCGTACTGAATACGAACAGCCTCTGCTGTAGCCTCGTCATACATCTCAGCGATGAGCTCTCTGATTCCCTTACATACTTCCTCAGCCTGATCAGATGTAGCTGTCTTTCCTGTTCCGATTGCCCAGATTGGCTCATAAGCAATAACAAGATTTGCAACGTCAGATGCTGCAACACCAGCAAGATCAGATTTAATCTGAAGACGAATCCAATCCATAGTTACACCAAGTTCTCTCTGCTCAAGTGACTCACCACAGCAAAGAATTGGTGTAAGACCAGCTTCAATAGCTTTCTTTACTTTCTTGTTAAGAAGAACATCATCCTCTTTGAAGTAATCTCTTCTCTCTGAGTGTCCGATGATTACATACTTAACACCTGCATCAACAAGCATAGCTGCTGAAATCTCACCTGTGTAAGCTCCGCTTTCCTCGAAATACATATTCTCAGCACCAACTTCAACATTTGTTCCTTTAACAGCCTCAACAACTGGAACTATGTCAATAGCAGGTACACAGTAAACTACGTCTACATCTGGATTTACAACTAAATCTTTAAGTTCATTAACAAGGGCAACTGCCTCAGATGGAGTCTTGTTCATCTTCCAGTTACCAGCAATAATTTTTCTTCTTGCCATTTTTCTATTCTCCTACTAATATATTTTCCAAAGTTTTTATATGGAAGTTCTTCTCGCCTCGCTCGAAGAACGGCCTACGC
>JAXELM010000063.1:0-10246 GCA_034100525.1 Agathobacter sp. | reverse complement strand
TCAATTATTGGTAATATTTCAAATGCACTTACAAAGTTATACAGTGTAAATGGGGAGCCTGATTATGAGTTCATTCGTATTTTAACGGCATACAATAACTGGATGATTGATTATCCAAAGACACAGAAAGCAATGGATTTGAAACAGTTTGCGGAGCAGTATCAAGATTGGACGGATAATAAGAAGCACAAATTACCACATTATTTCATTTACGCAAAGGACAAGTCAGAAACAAGTGTTGCGCCATATACCGATTGTAATGTGGACAGAGTATGCCGATATATTGAATCTGCAATCAAAAAGAAAAGGTTCAAGATATTTGATACAGCTCAAACAATTAATCCTGAAATTCTTAAAGATAAGAATATAGATGTTGTGCGTACATCAAAAGAATATATGGATTTGGTAAAGGTATTGTACAAGCTTCATTATGAGTCACAGGATGTACAGAAGAATACAAAGCGTATAAAAAATAAACTGACAGAGAATAAGAGTATTGACGAAAACATATTGAAGACGGATTTGCATTATTATCTTTGCCGTGAAGTTATTTTGAATATTTTTGGTGACGAGAATAAGGCAGCATCCTATTTAGTGGATGCAGAATACTATCAGCATGAGTTCAAGAGCAGTAATAAAAAGCTGATATGGAATTGCTTTGGTAATGTAATAGTTGAAAATATCAAGACAAATCTTAATTCAAATATTCCTTTGCGAATAAGAAGAGACCAATATATTACTAAAAATTCAGAGTCTCATAAAAACCTTATAAAAGCAGTTGAAGAGGCTAATAAGGAATCAGAGGAAGAAAAGAAAGAAATTCAAACTGACATTACGGATAAGGAACTGGAATGGATTGATGAACAGCATTATAGAAAGAACTGTCAGACTGACAGATTATTGCTTTTTATCTTATTATACTTGCAAAAGAGATATGGTAAAGATGGGTGTTTCAAGGTTCGCAGTAATGTCAAAAAGGGTATAACTCCAAACGTGATTGACAATTGGATTGGTTCTGATATCTGTAAAAAGGGGATCAGCCGTTTAGAGAAAAAGCAATTGATTACAACAGAAAATGTGTCCAATCGGTTTGGAAAGTATACGAATATATGTGTCAATATTCCAGACTTTGAAGAACAGCAGACAGTAATTTCTATTAAGGGTGGAAATCCATTGATTCCGCTATATGAGCATACCGGGGAAAGAACAGTAAAGGAATGTCAAATGTGCGGTGATAAGTTTGTTGCTACAGGCAATGCAAAAACTTGTGGTAAGACTCTTTGTAGGAGAAGACTTGAAAAAGAGACTAAGGATAAATGCAACAAAAATGCAGTATAAAAATTAGAAGATTTGCACAAAAGATAAAGGCTGAAATAATGTGATATCTGTGCATGTTTCAGCCTTCATTATATAAAACTGCCGACATTCATGTGGGAAAGAGTATAACGCTTTTTCTAAAATATTTAATGAAAAATATTAAGATAGGGAGGTCTTATGGGATTACAGAATGAAGTAAAACACTATCTTAGTCAGTTTGGAATTTCAAAATCCCATATGGCTAAGGTACTTGATATATCTATTCAGCAGTTATCAGCATGGGCAAATGAAAAGCTTGTATTATCTGATTATAATATTGAAAAGATTCGGCAATATGTTGATACTATGAAAAAAGTCGATGATTTTTTGCAAGAAAATAGTCTTGTTATATGATTTGATATTAACACACTTGTTCTTTGTGTTTCTAATATCTCCTTTACGTATAGATTGGTGCAATTAATTGTGCCAATCAAAGGTAATAACTGCTTCGGCAGATTATTATAAATGTTTTAATATCATACTAAGGCACTAGAGGACTGATGCATTGTGGAAAAGATATCGGTATACAAACCTTTTGTGTCAAGCGTTAAATCCATATACTCCTTATATGTGGTTTATTATAAAGGTTTCAATCTAAAGTTGAACTTCCTTTCTGCTGGCGATAGTGTCAAAGCATCGTCAGTATTATGTGTGCTGACTCCACTAATGCACACAGAAAAGTTATATATTCAAAACAATTACAAAATCCATAGGACTTATGTTCTATGGTCGCTCAGTAGATGGCTAGCCTACGTCTGCTGAGTGTTACATATCAAGCTCGCAAGAGCATTTGGCTGTAAAAGACTTCTTCAAGTGGGAGTGTACTGAGGTATGTTCCTGCATCATATTTTGAATTAATTACCTTTCGCAATGTAGGACAAAAAACATTGTAGTATTCTGTCTCCTATTGGTATATAATGGAAGTTATAATACTGATGATTGGTGGAGATACAATATGACAGAATATACTTTGTATTTAGATGAAAGCACAAGTGAAGATAAAAATTTCATTTGTGTTGGTGGTTTTGCTATAAAAAATGATGATATTACATTATTGAGAGAAAGAATGAATAAAATCAGAAAAATAATTTGGGATGAGGAATATATTAGTCAAAATAATCCGGTTTTACATTCAACTGAATTAAATGTAATATTCAAAAATAGGAACAATGCATATTTGTCTAGCTATATAAGCAATGACGAATACAGGGTATTTATTGGTAAAACAAGTGAAGAGATAAAAAATATTTATAACTCAATATATCAAGAACTATGTTTAATCTTAAAAACGATGGATGTTACAGTTTTTTGCTGTGTGATAAATAAAGAAAATTACGAATATTTATATCACGAAAAGCATGTTGATGATTATTATCATATTTGTCTTGAAACAATTGTCGAAAATTACATTCACTTTTTGGATGATAAAAATAGTGTAGGGTCTATAATATATGAGAATAGAAATAGCCCATGTAGAAATGACTCTAATTCTCTTGATGTAAAAATGTATAATAATTTTTGCGCAATGAAATTAGAAAATAAGGGAATGATCAATTTAACACAAAAATCAACTTTATTTAGACTGCGTACTTTTGATTATCAAAGAAAATCTGGAGGCAATTTATGTTTAGCTTTTGCGGACTTTGTTATATATAATACGTCAAAAATGCAACATATAGAACAAAATAATCGAAGCGAATTTATGAATAAATTATACAATAACGCATATAATGGCAACAATAAAATTGAAGATAAAGACTTGAGAGATTATTTTGGTATTAGAGTTTTACCTATAGATATTCGGCTGATTCAGAATTTGAAAAGTCAGAATAAACTTATGAAGAAGAAAATCAAGAATCAAAATAATAAAATCCACAAATTAGAGAAAAAAAACAAGAAACTTTTAGAAGAAAAGAACGATTTAGTACAACAATTAAATAAGAATGATGAATCCAATGCAAATATTTAAAAGATTAGTTGACTTTTTTGGATATTTGGATATAATAGTATCAAGACGTTATCTTATGCTCGTAGGCGAGGATAGATGCGGTGCATTCTATTGAGGTTTTCCCAATAAGAAACGTTTGATTATTGGAGGTTTGAAAAAGCGACAATGCATCTTAGTTGTATGTTTGTCGCTTTTTTATTTATGACAAAAATAATATATGACAAAAATATGGAATAGGAGGTAAAATGTGATAAGCCAAGAAGAAGTAAGAGAAAAACTCATAAAAAGAGTTGAAAAAGAAAAGCAATCTTATATTGCAAAACAAATCAATGTACCTAAGCAGGTATTGTCGGCATTCAAATTAGGAAAGAAAACTCTTTATCCGGAATCTTTAGAAGCTCTCAACGATTATCTGGATAATCATTAGTCAAATCAAAATTCATTGCAAATCGCAAATAATCCAATGGAAATAGAAAAACAGATTACTTTAAAAAGAATAGTACAGTGTTTTATGAAATGGTTAAACTATACACAATTTTATATTAAAGATATCATAATCAGAGCAATTTGTAAAGTAAAAAATACGGAGGAAAACTTATAAGGAGTACATAATTGAGTAAGAAAAATGAATACGATGACATTGATATGTTATTGAATGATATTAGGTCGGATATCGAAGATACATTGATAAATGATGTATTGGATGAAGTAAAGGATATTGAATTAAAGCATGTAGAAGAAGATGTCTTTTCAGTTTATTCCCCTAAGATATATGAAAGAAGAGGAAGTGGGGCTGGTGGTATTGATGATCCAGATAATATTGTTGGAACAGTCAATAATATGCAGTTAGAAGTTGACAATGTGACGCAGTTTAATAAAGGCTACGGAACTTTTAATAGTGGTGTAGGGTTAGCAACATTGATTAATGACGGAGAGAGTAGAAACGGATTTTATTATGATTATGATGGCGAATTTACGCAACCAAGACCGTTTATAGATAATACGATTGATGAAATTGAAAAGACAGATAGTGTAGAAAATGCACTAGCGAATGGGCTAAGAAAAAGAAATTATGATGTGACATAGAGGATGCTTAAAGGCATCTTTTTTTGATGGGAGGAATTGAATGGCGAAAAAAATAAATATTATTGCGAATCTTATTGATACGCAATTGAAAAAGCAACTTGCCGACATTGAAAAAGGCAAATATAAAGTAAATATAGATGTAGATGGTGAGAAAATCAACAATACTAATAAGAATATGAAACAGTTAGGAAATACCACTGCATCTACAAATGGCATATTTGGAAAACTAAAAGAGACGATTACTAATACATTTTCTGCAAGCAGAATTAGTATGACCGGATTTTTGGCAGTATTAACAGAAATACATAAAGCAGGACAGAATGCAAAAGAGACAATAAAAGAATTGGATAAAGCGGTTACAGATTTGAGCGTTGCAACTAATATGTCAAGGGAATCAGTATCGTCTTTATTACAAACATACAACGATTATGCCAAAGAACTAAAAAGTACAACATTGGATGTGAGTCAGGCTGCGGATGATTATCTTCGTGCTGGTAAGTCAATGAGTGAGTCACAAGAGTTGATTAAAGATTCGGTTATGCTCTCAAAACTTGGACAAATTGATTCTAGTGCTGCAACCGAAGATTTGTTGGCTACTATGAATGGGTTTGATATGTCTGTTGATGAAGTAGGAAAAGCGTTGGACGCTATGGTGGCGGTCGATCTGGAAGCCAGTACATCGGCAGGAGATATTGCTACTGCTTTAAAGTATTGTGCAAGTTCTGCTGATATGGCTGGCGTATCGTTCAGTAAGTTGACAGGTATGATTGCGGAAACGCAGGACAAGACAATGCAAAGTGCGGAAACAATAGGTGTATTTTATAACACACTATTATCGAGATATCGTGACATAAAAATAGGTAATTACCTGTCTGAAGATGGAGAAGATATATCAGATTATGAATCCGTATTAAAATCAGTCGGTGTAAATCTGAGAGATGCACAAGGGGATTTTAGAAATTTTGAAGTAGTATTGGATGAATTGGCTGGAAAATGGTCATCTCTTACATCAGTGCAACAGGCAGCCGTTATAAAAGTTGCAGCCGGTACACGTCAACAGAACAGATTTATAGCACTCATGGAAGGATATGACAAGGTTCTTGAATTAACGGAGACTGCCGCAAATAGTGCTGGTACAGCACTTGACAAATTTAACACCTCTTATGCTAACTCATTAGAAGCAAAACAAAATACATTACAGGCTTCTTTTGAATCAATGATAATGAATTCTGATTTTGATGAAGTATATGGTGGAATTTTGGAGGCTACAACAGCACTTGTAAATTTCATAAATGAAACAAACGCTTTAAAAGGTGCAATGTCAGGACTTACCATAGGTGCAGGAATTAAAGCATTTATTGCAATAAAGGGTGGTATTAACGAAGCATATATTGAATTAAACAAATTTCAGAATGCTTTAAAGATAGTAAAAAAGACGGAGATTTCTACGGAATCTTTTGAAAGATTGAAATTACTTTGTGATGGATTATCTAAAAGCCAGATGAAGTTGGTATTATCAACAAATCAGCTCTCTGTTGAACAGAAGAAGGAACTGTTGATGGCATCGTCTCTTAGTGAAGAAGAAGCAACTTTACAGTTGCAAACATGGAACATGGCAAAAGCTAATAATGGTCTCACGACTTCAACTACGTCAGCATCAAATGCTTTTAAAGGCTTATGGGCTACGATTAAAGCCAATAAATTTATGTTAATTACATCTGCAATTATGATTGGTGTATCTGCAATTAACAAATATAAGGAGACATTAGAAAATGCTCGTTCCGCAGCCGAAGATGCAAAGTCAACTCTGTCAGATATGAATAAGTCTGTTACAGATAATGGTAGTTGGCTTGCTGAAAACACTGACAGATATAAAGAGTTGTCGGAAGGTGTAAATTCATTAGGACAGAACGTATCTCTTACAGATGAAGAGTTTAAGGAATACAATACTCTTACAAATGAAATTGCAGAAATGTTCCCTACTCTTGTAACAGGTTATACAGACACAGGAACAGCAATCTTATCTTGTAAAAACAATGTAGATTTACTTACGAAGGCATACGAAGAACAGAAACAAGCTGCACAAGATGCTGTTATAAGAAATGCAGATGATTTGGTATCTGGATTTAATGCTGATACTACAAATACAAATCTTTTTGAGAATAACGGAATGAGCAAAGTAGACCAACTTGATTTGCTGAATAAAATGTTAAATGGCAATATTTCCAATGTTCCAATGGATTTGTCTAACACCATATTGAAAAATGCTGGTGTAAAAGTTTCATGGCTTGAAAGTCTTACATATGACAAAGGCGAATTAGATAAGAAGATACAGGAAAACAAAGAGCAGTTATATGCCTACAAGAGAACGCTTGAAAGCGAAATGGAAGCTGCTACATCTGACATCACTCCATTGATTGACTATTTCCTTGACACAAATAAAAACTTCAATGAATTAGATGAAAGCACAAAAGCAGGTATTAAACAAGTAGCTGATAATATGGGCTATGAGTTCTATAATTCTCTTGCTTCTGGTGAAGAATTAACAAAGACTGACTTGGCAAACTGGGTTGATAATACTTTACTTCCTTCCATTTCCAATAATGGAAACGCAAATAAAGCATTTTCTAAATTATTTACATTAAATGCTGATGATATGCCAGTTTCTGAATATGTCACAACAGTAAATGACCTTGTTTCTAAAATCTGTATGGCAGTCGGTGGTGATCCAGATAAAATCAAAATCAATCTTGGCTTTGATGTTCAGGCAGATGAAGATTTATTAGACAAGGTATATAAAGTTGCTGGTGTAGATGGAAGTAAATTCTATAACCCTGGCTCTGATGAAGCAAATCAGCAGAAAGAATTAAAATCATGGATAGACTCATTAAATAAAGATGATTTAAAGTTAATCGCACAAGGCGAAGTTGAATTTGATGAACATACTACTGTAGAATCTGCCAAGGAAGCATTAAAAGAAGCGCAGTCTTATGCAGATGAAAATCCTATTGAAGCAAATGCTACCCTATCTTCTGTGGATGCGTTAGCTGCCGTTGAGTCATTATCAGAAGGTCTTGACCAGTTAGATTCCATCTATGCAGACATATTAGATGGTAAAGATTTTGACTGGGGTTCAATCTTAAACAATCAAGATTTTCAGGACATTTTTGGTTCTATGGGTGAAACATATGAAAACTTCATCAATACAGTTACTAATAATCCGGCAGATATCAGTGCTTGTCAGGCTGCTTTTGACGACTTATCAAATGCCTATATCTATCAGTCCGGTGTATTAGATGAACTCAACGAATCAAATGCACAGGCAGCAATCAATATGTTGGATTCAATGGGTGTTGCAAATGCAGAAGCAGTTGTCATGAATTATTTAGCCGCCCAGACGGAATACGCCGCCATTGCAAAAGATAATGCTGCTTATTCTTCCGCAGTATTAGCAGAAGCCACCCTTCAAGATATTAACAACATTCTCGCTGAAGGTTCTGTCACAGAAGATACAAAGAATAAGATTGTTACATACTATCTTGAAAAATTAACCGCATCTGGTATCACATTAGATACAGCCGAAGACTGTAACCAATTGATGAATCTTATCTCTTCTCTTGGTGGTGCTACAAGTGCTTTGGGGGTTTATTATTCTGCTTTGCAGGGTAATATGAATGTTACTGCTGTTAATGGTGATAATTCCCATGGTGGATTGAGTGGAAAAGATACACCATATCAAAAACAAATGGCACAAGTGCAAGCCCAAAAAGAAGCAGAGACACAGCTTAATAAGATACTTGAAAATACCAAATCTTCTATGAATAAGGTTTCATTTAAAGGTGGAACTAAATCTAATGGAGTAAGGAAGTCACAAAGTAAAGGTTCTGGCTCTGGTTCTGGCTCTAAATCAAAAGATAATGACGCAGAAAAAGCACAAAAGGAAGCTGAAGAAGCCGCTAAGAAAGCTGAGGAAGAACGCAAAAAGGCAATTGAGGAAGAAGAAAAGAGACTTACTGATGCTCTCTCACGTATTCAAAATGCAATAGATGAATTAGACAAAGAAGCATCTAATAAATTCCATAACTGGGATGAACGTAATTCTGCACTGCAAGCCGAAATGGACACAATTCCACAGGCAATCGCAGCACAGCAACAGTTGGTAGATTTCTATAATACCACAGGTAATGACCCGACAAAAGCACAAGAAGCCGCCAACGCTATTAAAGATTTGCGTAGACAGTTGGAGGAACTTGCCAACCAAAAATTAGAGAATATCAAACAGTTCAATGAAGATATTATTTCTCTTATTGATTCTTTAAAGGAACTATCACAGTCTATCATAGACATCAAGGAAGCAAGAGGATTTGCATATAACGCTGGCGATTATCAAGAGTTAATTAGCAAATCTGAGGAAGAACGCAGACAGTATGAAAAAGAGTTGTCTGAATTACAGGCACAGTTGCAATATAATATAGACAGAGGTTATCTGCAAGAAGGCTCTGAAACTTGGTATGAATGGCAGAAAGAATTAAATGGTATCAAGAAATCCATGAACGAGTGTATCAAAGCACAGGTTGAGTGGAATAAAGAAATTCAGAAAATACCGTTTACTGCTTTGGAGAACTTTGGAAAACTTATAGACAAAGCTACTACACGATTAGATAACTTTGCTTCACAGTTGGAAGAACGTGGACTTGCTTTAAGTGTGGCAGATATCAATGAACAGTTAATGGCTGCTAATGAGAAACTGCTTATTGCACAAGGCAATGCCAACGAGTATTACAACGTAATCAGAAGAAATTTCTCTGATGAAGTGAATGGTTGGGGCAAACTGACGGAAGAACAACTTAAACAGGTATTTCATTATATCGACACAGACGATTCATTGAGACTTCACAATTACTTGGCTGACTTAGGTTTCGACAATTATACACTGCAAGAGTTTTACGAATATGTAGAAAAACTTGGTGAAGCCAATAATGAAATCATTGAGTTGAAAACGAATATCATCAAGCTGAACAATGCTGTTGGTGAGTTAAATATCAGCGGTGCAGAAAAATATGGTATCTTAATTGAAAAGTTAAATAATGAAATATCAAGCTACAATAATATGTTAAATGCCCGTGGTCTTACTGCAAGTATTGAAGAAATCAAGAATGAAATGCATGGTCTTGCTTCTACAGCAATGATTGAGCAGAACAAGATTAACAACTACTATTATGCAATAAGACAAGGTTTATCTGACAGTGTAAATGGTTGGGCTAGTTTAACCAAAGAAGAAATAGACCAAGTAATTAAGTTTATTGAAATGAATGACCATCAGGGCATATTTGATTAAATCGTGAGCGCACACTCGTGACTTCAGTCATGAGTAAGCGAACGTTTACGAAATAGTCAGGATATACAGAAATGTGTATCTAGTGGTGTTTTAGACACCCAATACTACTCGAATTGCTGGAAACTCCTAAAGCTATTCAAACTACAACGTAATACCTTGAATGGTATAAGCGTGAATGTTACGAAAGTAGAAAAAATTGAATAGATGGTGCAAGGTTAAATCCTAAACACTGTAATAATGGACAATCAGCAACTAAGACCGAAAGGTAAAGCTCAACGACTATTCCTCTTGAGGGAAGTACACACAAGCGTGTGGAAGTGGGTAGACCCTAACATGTAATGATGAGGGACAAGATATAGTCTGTGCTTATGTGAAAACATAAGAAGTTCATAAGAGAACTGGTATGGATGTAGCGATCCATATTGAACGACAACCTCTAAAACGATTAAAGAATCCTATGATTCTTATATATTATTTAAACAAAAAAAATAAAAAACACTTTCAGAGAATATATAGAT
>JAXELM010000154.1:0-4005 GCA_034100525.1 Agathobacter sp. | reverse complement strand
ATATAGCTGCCATGCTCACGAAGATAATCCTCTGAATCAAACTGAAAAAAAATAACAGGATGGTCTATATAATATGCATCCCATGCCACTGATGAATAATCTGTTATAAGAAGCTTAGATGACATAATAAGTTCATTAAGTGCAACACTTCCAAATGGAATAAGTTTTATTTTGTCTGTTTTCAGCTTAAAGTCCCCTATATATTCCTTAAACTTCGAATGAAGATAAAAATTCAAAGTGATATCATTTTCTTCTAATAATCCGGCAAGTTCATCAGAATTAAGAAATTCAGTATACTCCTTATAGAAGCAACTTTCCATAAACATATCTGTCTCCATATCCTCAAGCCATTTACGCCATGTTGGACATACAAGTATCTCTTTTTTGCCTGCTGTTTTATCTTCTATAACATCCCATCTTGCAAAACCTGTAACTACTATTTCATCTTCATTATAACCAAAATTATCTCTAACTATGTCGTGCTCAAAATCTGATGTCACTACAAATCTGTCACAGGAGCCATAAGCAGTTTTACCATATAGAAAATCTACTTTTTTGAAAGCAGTTACTCCATGTTGTAAGAAAATCAGAGGTCTCTTTCTTATAAAAGACTGTAAAAATCCCCCATAAAATGGTGTAGGATATGCGTGAGCCTTGCTGTCGGTGCTCACAAGAAGTCTTGCATTAAGCACTATTCTAAGATATCTAAGACTCATAAAATCCAGAACATTTTGCTTATAATCAATAAGCTTACCATAATCAGGCGAATTTTTATCTATACTATAGAAAATCCTACAATTATATCTATTTTCAATATCATTATCCATACAATATTTGAACAGGTAATATCCATTATCCTGAGCCGTTTTAGAAAACTTCTCATATATTACGATAATCGGTTTCTTCTTTTTAACTAACGAATAAATTGCAGCAGACACAAGTGCTACTCTCTCTTTTAGTTTAAAACCAAAGCCTCTGTATTGGATATTTCTGATATATTGTAATGATATACTTTTGTCAACATTGATTGATGTACATACTATATGACCATTCTTTGTCTTATAATAATCGTTAAAAAACAAAAGACAGCTTGCAAATTTTGAAAGTTTTCCTTCATAAACGAACTTAATCCCATCAGCTACAATATCCCAATCCTGCTGTCTCCATTCTATATCAGACAGCTTAATCCAGGCATGAATGCTCTTATCCTTTACTTTATACTTCATAGGATAAGAATAATCTTTGTCAATACTTCTGTATTTAAGAGATATTTTGCCGTTAGTTAATTGCATATCTCCATCAAGCATAAATCTGATGTGAAATACGTCATTTAAAATATAGTATGAACTTATCCTTGCAATAGTCATGTCTATTCCTTTTCGAATGCGCTATTTTCAGGAAGTACTTCTTCCCATGCGCAAATTATCTGACTCTTTATTTCTTCGAAATTGTCCTCAGTCACACCATCGTCATTAAGACATATCATAGGATATTTCCTCTTTCTAATTGCTTCCATAGATTCCTCTGCTTCATATCCCACCATAAAGAAACGTCCCATCTTTGGTGTCTGTGGTATAAATTGTCCTGTAACATACTGCCAGTATCTCATAACATACTGATTTACATCAAATACACCCCTGAATCTATTATGACAAATTGTATCAAGAATCTCAGGCTCTGCTTTCCATACTGCCTCATATGTACTCTTTAAAAACGGACTTGGCAAATGAAGATATTTAAATGATGCAAATTTCTTGTATGGTGACATAATCAGATTCCTAATCAAATCGGTTCCATATTTAGGTGAGAACCAAAGTCTTTTATACTTTCTTATCACCTCTGATTTTTCAAAATGCATATTTATAAAAGCAATGTCATTGATAAGCATATGCGAAAAAGGATCTCTGTAATCGCATTGCATCACAGCACTTTCAAGTGCACAATCCTTCGGCAGTCCGTTTTCAAAGAAATCCGTCGGTTTGACAGGTCTTGTAAGAAACATGTCATCATTGAAATATACAAACTGCTCACTAAGTCCTTCTATTCTATGAAAATTTAGTTCCAGCGGATTAGGACTAAAGCATGGCAAATATTCCTCTGGCATATAATCCCTGTGATTAACAATACATATCTTGGGATTATCAACATCAAGCCACTTGGGTACATGCCCCCATGTAACAAAGAATATTTTATTAACCCATGGCGCATACTTTTCTACGCCTCTAAACCAGTATCTTAAATTGTCCCAGTCCCTGTATCTGTTTACATTGCTGTCAGTTCCCTGCTGTGGACTATATTTAGCCTTCTCTTCCTGCCACTTGTTATCATTGCCATCCACCCAGGCTATCACAAAATCTATTTTATTCTTCATAAATTCGCTTCAGGCTTTCTGCCTCTCCTACAATGTCAAAATGCTTTTTTCGCATTCTTGTATATACTAAGTCATCATCAAATCGCTTTCTCTCGTCCCCTGGCTTACCAACATACTTGTTAAGCATTTCATCCATCTTATCAACCCATTTATGAGTCGATGCATCAAGACTTAATGTCTCCACATTATCCATGACATATGTCTCAGGAGTAATAGCATCCGAGCATAGACATGGAAGACCATTCGCTTGTGCCTCTATAAGCGTAAATGGCAATCCCTCAAATAAGGACGGAAACAAAAACAAATCCATTGCTGACATATAATCAGGTACATTCGATACTTTTCCAAGGAAAAACACTCTGTCCTTAATGCCAAGGTCTATAGCCATTTCCTCCATCTCAGTTCGAAGATGTCCATCACCTATCAGACAAAGTACTGCATCCGGCTGTTTTTTGGCAAATCTTGCAAAAACCTTTATGATGAATTTATGGTTCTTCTGCTCCTCAAAACGACCTCCATGTCCTATGACATACTTTCCGTTCCACCCATATTCCTCTCGTATCTGCTTACGTTTCGCTTCATTTAACAGATACCTTTTGACATTTATTGCATTATTAACAACAATTGCCTTTCCCTGCTCCATTGCGTTCTTGCCAAACAGCCACTCTCCTGCTTCATATCCACAGGCAAGCTTTACGTTTGAATATTTTTTCAATCTGGCTCTATTACACCTGTCCATCAGTTTCCTCAAAAAACCAATTGTCTGTGTATTATGAGAGTGTGCAATTATCTTTGGCACTCCTTCAGAACAAGCAATCTTGAGTGGTACAATATTTGCTGCTGAAAGCATATTCACATGAACTGCATCATAGTTTCCGTTTCTGATAATCTGTCGAAGCTGCCTACAATATTTTATGTAATGCTTTTTTATATTTGGAATCTCAAATACTCTGCCACCAAGCTTGATGATTTCCTTCTTGTATGCAATTTCACCGTACATGCAAACAAAATCAAACTGAACTGACTGTTTGGCAAGTACTCTGTAATAATTCATAACAAAGGCCTCTACTCCGCCTGAATTATTACTCATTCCTATCTGTAAAACACGGATTTTTTTCATATTACTTCTTCCATTTCATTATGGTCTTTCCGCCTATCTTCTGCATATCCCAGTCAAAGGCTTTTTTCATATCATCTATCTCATCAATCTCAATCACCTCACTCACAAGGTTCTTAAGATAATCTACAAGCTCTGTATTTTCTTTAAATAACTCTACTGTTTTCTCAAAATCTGCTCTTCCGCTACGGCTTGTACCAAAAAGACGCAAGCCTTTTTCGAGAACCATTCTAGTATTAATCGGAACCGGATTTTCAGATACACCAAGCAAAGATATAGTTCCCTCAGGATTAATATGATCAATAATCTGTTCAAGTGCCACTGCTGATCCATTTCCACCAACGCATTCAAATACATGATCAAGCATCAAATCATCAGGTATATTGTTTACACGATAAGTGACATCTGCAAATGAGAAATCCGAGAGCTTTTGTTCACTTATTCCAAATACAATAAGCTTTGTCTTTGGAAACATATATTTAAAAAGAACTGCCGTAATATAGCCAAGATTACCATC
>JAXELM010000145.1:0-2283 GCA_034100525.1 Agathobacter sp. | reverse complement strand
GAAGGTACATATAAGAGATACGGCAAAGGTTCTAATAATACTTAGCATATCGCTTCTGCTTGTTGTGGCAGAGGATGCGCTTAAAACACCTATTACTTTTTCAGCTTTAATCGCAATTATGTTTATTGGAATAGGGCTACGAAAGAAAAGAGAAGCTGTCGCAAAGAGGATTTCTGTTAAATATGGTAAGCTCTGGGTTGCGGCTGAGGTATTTTTATTTGTGCTGGTTGGGGCTACAGTCAATATAGATTATCTTGGAAAAGTAGGACCGAAAGCAATTCTTGTCATAGTTGGAGCTCTGATATTCAGGATGGCTGGAGTGTTTGTGTGCTTGCTGGGGACAAGCTTGAATGCAAGAGAAAGATTGTTTGCGATGCTGGCTTATACACCGAAAGCGACAGTACAGGCAGCGATAGGAGGAATACCACTTGCACTTGGATTTGCATGTGGAGATACAGTACTTACAGTAGCAGTTCTTGCTATAGTGATTACCGCACCAGTAGGAGCATTTGCAATTGATCTGACTTACAAGAAATTGTTGTCGTATGGGGCAAATTGAAAGGAAAAGAAGAAGGATAAACTTAGAAGGAGAAAAATATGCATCGTCCAGAAATAATATTTGAGGATAAAGATATAATCGTGTGCAACAAACCAGCTGGTATGGCAACGCAGACTAAGCGCCTCGGGCAGCAGGATATGGAAAGCTTCCTGAAGAATTACCGCGCATCGAAAAAGGAAGAGCCGTATATAGGAGTCGTGCATCGTTTAGACCAGCCGGTTGAAGGTGTGATGGTTTTTGCAAAGAATCCAAAGGCAGCAGCCGCTTTGTCGAAGCAGGTGCAACAGAGAATAATAGGCAAGCACTATTATGCGGTATGTACGAAGAAAGCGCATGAGCAGTTACAGTTGCACAAGCAGGAACAAATACAGCCACAAGAACAGATAGAAGAATTATCATTTGGCGATACCGGAACACTCACTGACTACATTCTGACCGATAAGAAAAACAACATATCGAAAGTTGTTTGGCCGGAGGATGCAAACAAAAATCCGCAGGCAAAGATGGCTGTTTTGGATTACAAAGTGATAAAACAGGAACAGGATAAAATAGTGTTTGACATCACGCTTCATACAGGTCGTCAGCATCAGATAAGACTTCAGCTATCAAATATGGGATATCCTATTATTGGCGATAAGAAATACGGCGGAATAGTGAATGATAAGCTAATGCTGTGCTCGTGCAGAATTGAATTCGAACACCCGGTGAACGGCGCAAAAATGGATTTTAAGATTGATGCGCCTTTCTTGACAACCTAGGAATATTGGCATAATATAGATTAGTATAAAACTGCCGTAAATGGGTTACGGAGAAAAAGGAGATAGAAAAATGGCAAAGGAAAAGAAGTTAGTAGAAGCCATCACATCAATGGAAGAAGATTTCACACAATGGTACACTGATGTGGTAAAGAAGGCTGAGTTGATGGAGTATTCAGCAGTAAAGGGTTGTATGATTTTCAGACCTAACGGATATGCCATCTGGGAGAACATTCAGAAGAATTTGGATGCTATGTTCAAGGAGACAGGAGTTGAGAACGTATATATGCCAATGTTCATACCCGAGAGCCTGCTTCAGAAAGAGAAGGATCATGTAGAGGGATTTGCACCGGAAGTTGCCTGGGTTACTCAGGGTGGAATGGAGACATTGCAGGAGAAGCTTTGTGTAAGACCTACATCAGAGACTTTATTCTGTGATCATTTTGCTAACATCGTTCATTCATATAGAGATTTACCAAAAGTATATAATCAGTGGTGCTCAGTAGTACGTTGGGAGAAGACAACACGACCATTCCTTCGTTCATCAGAGTTCTTATGGCAGGAAGGTCATACAGTGCATGCTACTGCAGAGGAAGCTGAGGAGCGTACAGTACAGATGCTCAATTTATATGCAGAATTTGCAGAGAAGTATCTTGCAATACCTATGGTAAAGGGACGTAAAACAGACAAAGAGAAGTTTGCCGGAGCTGAGGCGACATACACAATAGAGACACTTATGCATGATGGAAAGGCTCTTCAGTCTGGTACATCACATAACTTTGGCGATGGATTTGCTCAGGCATTTGGAATCCAGTATACAGACAAGGAGAACAAGCTTCAGTATTGTCATGAGACATCATGGGGCGTATCAACAAGACTTATCGGTGCTATTATCATGGTACATGGTGATGATTCAGGACTTGTGCTTCCACCAAGAATTGCACCAACACAGGTTATGGTAATTCCAAT
>JAXELM010000097.1:0-97720 GCA_034100525.1 Agathobacter sp. | reverse complement strand
TGTCATCCAACTATTGTGGATACAGTTGGTCTGGCGAGGGTTTTATTACCTCAATTGAACCGGTTTAAGCTGGATACGGTTGCGAAGGCTCTTAATGTACCTCTTCTGAGTCATCATAGAGCTGTGGATGATGCAGGATGTACTGCTGAGATTTTTGTAAAATTTGTTGCCATGTTAAAAGAAAGAGGCATTGATACTCTGGATGAAGTAAATGAGATGTCGAAGGCATCGGATATGAATATTATGAAGCTTCCGACATATCATGCAATCATTTTGGCAACCTGTGATCAGGGCAGAACAAATTTGTACCGTCTGATTTCCGTATCCCATCTGAAGTACTTTAACCGTAGACCGAGAATTCCTAAGTCTGAGTTTGTGAAGTACAGGGATGGACTGCTTCTGGGTTCCGCATGTGAAGCGGGAGAATTGTACAGAGCAATTTTGCGAGGTCAGTCGGAAGAAGAGATTACAAGAATTGTAGATTTTTATGATTACCTTGAGATTCAGCCTCTGGGAAACAATGCCTTCATGATTCGAGACGAGGAAAGCAGTATTGCCTCAGAGGATGATTTGATTGAAATAAATAAAAAAATCGTTCGTCTGGGAGAGCAGTTTGATAAACCGGTTGTAGCAACCTGCGACGTTCATTTCCTGGACCCGGAGGATGAGATTTACAGGCGTATTATTATGTCCAATAAGGGCTTCAAGGATGCAGATGAGCAGGCGCCGCTTTTTTTGCGTACTACAGAAGAAATGTTGAAGGAGTTTTCTTATCTTGGTTCTTCCAAAGCAGAAGAGGTGGTTATTACCAATACCAATCTTATTGCGGACATGTGTGAAAGGATTTCTCCAGTCCGGCCGGATAAGTGTCCTCCTGTAATCGAGAATTCTGACCAGATGCTTAGAGATATCTGTTACAATAAAGCACACAAAATGTACGGAGATCCACTCCCATCTATAGTTCAGGAACGTCTGGACAGAGAGCTTAATTCCATTATTTCAAATGGTTATGCCGTTATGTACATTATTGCGCAGAAGCTTGTGTGGAAGTCAAACGAGGATGGTTATCTTGTTGGATCACGTGGCTCTGTAGGAAGTTCATTTGTAGCTACGATGTCTGGTATTACTGAGGTTAATCCGTTACATGCACATTATCTTTGTAAGCATTGTAAATACAGTGATTTTGATTCGGAAGAAGTCAAATCATATAGTGGACGCGGTGGATGTGATATGCCGGATAAACTTTGCCCAGTTTGTGGCAAGCCTTTAAGTAAAGATGGATTTGACATCCCGTTCGAGACATTCCTTGGATTTAAGGGAAATAAGGAGCCTGATATTGACCTTAATTTCTCTGGTGAGTATCAAAGTAAAGCACATAAATATACAGAGGTAATCTTTGGTGAGGGACAGACTTATAAAGCGGGTACAATCGGTACGCTGGCCGACAAGACGGCGTTTGGATACATTAAAAATTATTATGAAGAACGCGGTGTTAGAAAAAGAAATTGTGAAATTGACAGAATTGTTCAGGGCTGTGTAGGTGTCAGAAGAACTACAGGACAGCATCCGGGAGGAATTGTCGTTCTTCCAATGGGAGAGGAAATAAATACATTTACGCCAATTCAGCATCCGGCTAACGATATGACAGTTGATATTACCACGACGCATTTTGATTATCACTCAATTGACCATAATTTGCTCAAGCTAGACATTCTTGGACACGACGACCCGACCATGATTCGAATGCTTCAGGACTTGACTGGTGTTGATCCGACTCAGATTCCTTTGGATGATAAAGCTGTCATGTCACTTTTTCAGAACACTTCAGCACTTGGCATCGAACCGGAAGATATAGACGGTTGCAAGCTGGGAGCATTAGGAATACCAGAGTTTGGTACTGATTTTGCTATGGGCATGTTAATTGATACACAGCCTACGGAATTTTCAGATTTGATTCGTATTGCAGGACTCTCTCATGGAACTGATGTATGGCTTGGAAATGCCCAGACATTGATTCAGGAAGGAACTGCAACTATTTCAACATGTATTTGTACCCGTGATGATATCATGACATATCTGATTGGAAAAGGTCTTGAATCGGAAGAAGCATTTAACATTATGGAGAAGGTTCGTAAGGGTGTTATTGCCAAAGGAAAATGTAAAGAATGGCCACAGTGGAAGGAAGATATGATTGCACACGGTGTACCTGATTGGTATATCTGGTCCTGTGAAAAGATTAAATACATGTTTCCTAAGGCACATGCGGCAGCGTATGTTATGATGGCATGGAGAATTGCATATTGTAAAGTATATTATCCTTTAGCGTATTATGCTGCATATTTTTCTATTAGAGCGACCGGTTTTAGCTATGAACTGATGTGTCAGGGAAAAGAGCGGCTGGAAAATTATATGGCAGATTATAAGAAGCGTAAGGATACATTGTCAAAAAAAGAACAGGATGTATTTAAAGATATGCGAATTGTCCAGGAGATGTATGCAAGAGGCTTTGAATTTGAAAAGCTTGATATTTTCACTGCTCATCCAAACAGATTTCAGATTGTTAACGGCAAATTAATGCCTTCACTTAATAGTATTGATGGTTTGGGAGATAATGCTGCAGTATCGATTGCAGAAGCGGCCAAGGATGGTCCATTTTTGTCAAAAGACGATTTCAGAGAACGTACAAAAGTATCTAAGACAATTGTAGATATGATGGGAGATCTGGGACTCTTTGGAGACATCCCAGAATCTAACCAGCTATCATTATTTGATTTCGGTGCATAAAATTATTTATCAGTTCCCGGTGAAAACAGAGAAATTTCACCGGGATTTGTTGTAGATGTATAATAAACTTCACCGGTTCTGTAATCAGAGAAAAAAATCTTGTCAGATGTTACATTTATGTTTGTATATTCACCATGTGCCAATTCCTTAAATTCGGTTCCATCATTCTTAATCATGCAAATTGCAGCATTTTTTCCACCTCTTTGATAGTATATATAACTACCATATACATTGTATAATTCTATTTCTTCTCTAGATAAAACAATTGGTTTATTGGATGTGATATTTACATGAGTAAGTGCATTTCTGTTGTCAACATCCATATAGTATGCATTGTTAGCCGAATCAACAATAGGTTTATAACAATGGCAGTCATAAATCATTTTTGTTGTATCAGTTTCGGTATCATATTCATATAACTGGCCATTTGACGGATTGTTGTAATAGAAATACTGTCCAAGGCAGCTACATGTAAACAGATAACTGTTGCTTAATTGTTTTCTTTCTGTTCCATCAATTTTAATCTTATATAATGTTGATGCTGTGGCATTATCATAATGCAGGTAATATATGTAATTTCCAATAAGAGTAGCATAGATACATGGATCAGAATCAAGTATCTTTACTTTGCCACCATTTCTTGGAATTCTACATAAACTGTTGTTGTTATAGGAAAAGAACGAAAAATCAGTATTGTCATGAGTATTATTCCTTACATAGTAAATATAATGCTCGTCTGCATTAATATACATCGCTGTGTCGCTAGATAACTTTTTGATGTTATTTCCATGTATATCCATAGAATACAGAGCGTCATTATCCTGGTGGTTTGAAAAAAATATCTCTCCATTGCTTTCGCAGAATAAACCAGCATTATACAGATTTCCAGGTGTGTTTCCATTTACATAATTGTCATTAAAAATAGTGCGTTTATTATATTGAGTTATTCCAATAGCTGTAATGACTATAATTAAAATAATACATATAATTATTTTACTGGATTTTTTCATATCAATCGCCTCCAATATACATTTATATAATAAAATTATAACTATAAAATAATTATGTTTCAAGGTTCACTTGCCTTTCAAAAAGACTTGGTATAAAATTTTTGTAAGCGATGAAATCGAAATACTAAAAGGTGGATTAAAGATGAAGGATTTATTGGAATTACGGAAAGAAATAGATGAGATTGATAATCAGATAGTGGCCTTATATGAAAAAAGAATGGTTGTGGCCGAGGGGGTTGCAAAATATAAAATATCTACAGGTAAAAAGGTTTTTGATAAAGAAAGAGAAGAGCAGAAGCTTGAAGCTCTTACATCAAAAGCAAGTAGTATGTTTACAAAACATGGTATAAGAGAATTGTTTGAACAGATAATGGCGATGAGCCGCAAAAAGCAATATCAGCTTTTGACCGAAAATGGAATATGTGAAGATATAGGCTTTAAAGAGGTAGAACAGCTTGATTATTCAAATGCCAAGATAGTATTCCAGGGAGTAGAAGGAGCGTACAGCCAGCTTGCGATGCAGGAGTATTTTGGTGATGACTGTGATTCTTTTAATGTAGATACATGGAAGGATGCGATGGAAGCAATCAAAAATGGAGAAGCTGATTATGCAGTTCTTCCTATTGAGAACTCATCGGCGGGAATTGTCTCTGAAAATTATGATTTACTGGTTGAATACAATAATTATATTGTGGGTGAACAGATTATAAAAATAGACCATTGTCTGCTTGGAAATCAGAATTCAAGCATTGATGATATAGAAATAGTTTACTCGCATCCGCAGGCATTGATGCAGTGTTCGGAATATTTTGAAGAACATAAGAACTGGGAGAAAATTGGTGCCAAAAATACAGCCTTGGCTGCAAGCAAGGTCAGTGAAGGCGGAAAGAAAAATGAAGCAGCTATTGCGAGCGAAATCACTGCCGATATATATGATATGAAAGTCTTAGATAAGGCAATTCAAAACAATAAAAATAACTCAACCAGATTTATAATAGTAACTGGTAAGAAGGTATATTCCAAGAGTTCATCGAAAATAAGTATTTGTTTTGAGATACCTCATGAGAGTGGTTCATTATATCATATGTTGTCACATTTTATTTACAATAACATAAATATGACAAATATTCAGTCAAGACCAATACAGAACAAGAATTGGGAGTATAGATTCTTTATTGATTTTGAAGGTGATTTTAAAGATACAGCAGTTCAGAATGCACTCAGAGGGTTAAGTGAGGAAACGATTTCTCTTAAAATATTAGGAACATATTAAAGTGGGGTGAAAAATATATGTCTACAAAATTATTTGGAGCAATATACATAGGTTCGTATGAAGTAAGTTTAAAAATATTCGAGTTTTCACAAAAAAGAAAGATGCATGAAATAGATTATGTGAGAGCTCGCATTGACCTGGGTAGAGATGCCTATAATAAGGGGTGTTTAGGCTATCAGCTTGTTGAGGAACTGTGTCAGAAATTATTTGAGTATAAATCCATAATGGAGGAATATAGAGTAAATAATTATGAAGTATATGCTTCGGCTGTTTTGAGAGATATAGAAAATGAATTATTTGTTTTAGACCAGATAAATCTTCGTACTGGTTTTAATGTAAAAGTTATTAGCAATTCGGAAGTTAGATTCTTGAGTTATGAGTCTGTTGCAGGACGTGAATCATTTGAGAGTCTGATTAAAACCTCTGCTGCAATAGTAGATGTAGGCGGAGCTAATTTGCAGATTACATATTTCAAAAATGGCGAATTAATTACCACTCAGCATATTGAAACCGGTACAATGCGTATTCATGATTTGTTGTATGATAGTGGAAGTACTGAGGAGAATTATAAAAATCGAATAGAAGAATATCTGTATAAGAGATTTGAGGTTTTTAAATCATTATATCTTCATAGTGGTGTTGATTATGTTGTATTTCTAAATGATTACGGAATGGATTTAATTAATCGAATTGGAAAAGAAAAAGAAAGTGATAACACCATTAAATCCAAGAAGATGCTTAAGTATCTCGAAGAATTGCAGAAATTATCATTGTCGGAACTTACTGATTCACTCAACTTATCAAATGATAAGGATCCAATAGTTATTCCGACAATCATGATTTACAAGACAATCATAAGTATGTTTACTCCAAATGAGGTATGGATACCGGGAGTGAATATTAATGACGGTATAGCATTTGATTATGCCCAGAAGAATAAATTGATCAAAGTACTGCATGATTTTGATGCTGATATAATATCCGCTGCCAAGAAATTGTCAGAGCATTACAACAGTTATTCATTACATATTGATTTGCTTACGAAGCTTTCCAAGCAGATATATCAGACAACCAAAAAGCTGCATGGTCTCGGTAAAAGGGAAGAACTTCTTCTTGAAGTTGCAGCTATACTTCATGATTGTGGCAAATATGTAAGTCTTTCACTGGCACCGCAAAGTGCGTATCAGATAGTTATGTCATCGGAGATAATTGGATTGTCACATTTAGAAAGACAGATTGTGGCATATACCATTCTTTATAATACGTTGCCTTTGGCGGAATATGATGAGATATCGAATCAGCTTGACAGAGAAAGTTATCTTGTTGTAGCAAAATTGTCAGCAATTTTGAGAGTTGCAAATGCGTTAGACCAAAGTCACAAACAGAAATTTCAAAATATAAGAGTATCTATTAAAGGTAGAGAATTAATTTTTACTGTAGAATCACTTGAAGATATTTCACTTGAACAGATATTATTTGAGCAGAAAACTGCTTATTTTGAGAAGATATTTAGTATTAAGCCAATATTAAAAGAAAAGCGTATATATTAGTAATGGGGAGAATAATATGGACAAGGTTATAGATTTTAAAAATCCAAAATTATATGAAAATAGAGAGCTAAGCTGGATTAAGTTCGACGAGCGTGTGCTAGAGGAAGCAAGAGATAAGAATATTCCCTTGTTGGAGAGACTCAAATTTCTTAGTATTACATCATCAAATCTTGATGAATTTTTTATGGTAAGAGTTGCTTCTCTTAAAGATATGGTTCATGCAAACTATAAAAAGAAGGATATAGCAGGTATGACTGCCACAGAACAGCTTGTTGCTATAAATGAGGCAACAAGAAAGTTAGTTGATGTGCAATATCGTACTTACAATCGTCTTCTTACTCCTCTTTTAAATAAAGAGGGGATTATTATTTATGACAAATATGAAGATTTATCAGAAAAACAGATTGAATTTGTAGATAGATATTTCAAAGAAAGAGTGTATCCGGTACTGACACCAATGGCAGTTGATGCTTCGAGACCATTTCCATTAATAAGAAACAAGACACTTAATATTGCTGCATTGTTAACAAGCAAAAAAGAAAAAAAGGAGATGGTTTTTGCTACTGTTCAGGTTCCTGGTGTGCTACCGAGAGTGGTCGAGATTCCATCAGAAGAAAATCGTACATTTATATTATTAGAACAAATAATCGAGAAAAATATTGACATTTTATTTTCAAATTATAAAGTTGTCTGCGCTTATCCATATAGAATAATGCGTAATGCAGATTTGACTATTGATGAAGATGAAGCTTCTGATTTATTAAAGGAGATTCAAAATAAGCTAAAAATGAGACAGTGGGGCGAAGTAATCAGACTTGAAGTGGAAGATGGTATAGACAAGAGATTACTGAAATTCCTCAAAAGTGAATTGAAGGTTGCTGACGAAGATATTTTCAAATTGCAGGGACCAATAGATTTAACCTGCATGATGAAGGTATTTGGAATAGACGGTTTTGACCATCTTAGATATGTGCAGCCGGTTCCACAGCCTGTACCACAGATTACTGCCGGCGGAGATATTTTTGAGGCGATTAGGAAAGAGGATATTTTTCTGCATCATCCATATCAGACCTTTGATCCTGTTGTTGATTTTATCCGACAGGCATCTGTTGACCCAAAGGTTCTTGCAATTAAACAGACTTTGTACCGTGTAAGTGGAAATTCACCTATTATTGCATCTTTGGCACAAGCAGCTGAAAATGGAAAACAGGTAACTGTTTTAGTTGAGCTTAAAGCAAGATTTGATGAAGAAAATAATATTGTCTGGGCAAAAAAACTAGAGCAGGCAGGATGTCATGTAATATATGGTCTGGTAGGTCTTAAAACACATAGTAAAATAGCTCTTGTTGTAAGGCAGGAGGATGATGGCATCCGAAGATATGTACATCTTGGAACCGGAAATTACAATGATTCAACAGCAAAATTATATACTGACTGCGGAATTTTCACATGTAAAGAGTCTATAGGAGAGGATGCTACTGCGGTATTTAACATGCTCTCAGGATATTCTGAACCAATGTCATGGAATCAATTGATTTTGGCTCCATACTGGCTTAGAGATAAATTTATAAAGCTTATAAAAAGAGAAACTAAAAACGCCCAAAAGGGATATGAGGCAAGGATTATTGCAAAGATGAATTCACTGTGTGACCCGGGAATCATTGAGGCTTTATATGAAGCATCATCATGTGGTGTTAAAATAGATTTAATAGTAAGAGGTATATGTTGTCTTAGAACAGGTATACCTGGTGTGAGCGAAAATATTTCAGTTCGGTCAATTGTTGGAAATTATCTTGAACACAGTAGAATTTTTTACTTCGAAAATAATGGTGATGCCGAGGTGTATATGGGAAGTGCTGATTGGATGCCGAGAAATCTGGATAAAAGGGTTGAAATAATATTCCCATTATTAGAAGACAGGTTAAAAGAAGAGGCCATTCATATACTTGAGGTTGAACTTGCTGATAATGTAAAAGCGAGAATTCTTGGAGCAGATGGCAATTATTCGAGAATTGACAAAAGAGGTAAGACTCTTGTTAATTCCCAGAGAGTATTTGTCGAGGAGGCAGCGAAAGCTGTACCAGATATAATAGCCGAGGATAGAGGAAGAGTTTTTATTCCGGCTGAACCAATGTAATTTTTATTAATTTTCTATTGACATGAGTAATCATGTGTGATAATTTATAGTAGTTGTTAGAAAACAAAGTAGAGTATCCACTCTCACCTAAGCGCAATTGGGCGACTTAGTGTTAATATTTCAAACATTTGTGTATGTTAGATATTAATAGTGGATAGTCTGCCTATCCACTATTTTTTATTGGAGGTACAAGACCATTAGCGATTTAATGATTAACGAGCAAATTAGAGACAAAGAGGTTCGAGTTGTTGGAGCCGATGGGGAGCAGCTTGGAGTTATGTCTGCACGAGAAGCACAGAAGATTGCTGACGATGCAGGACTTGATTTAGTAAAGATTGCTCCAAAAGCTAAACCACCAGTTTGCAAGGTGATTGACTACGGTAAATATCGTTACGAACAGGCTCGTAAAGAGAAAGATGCAAAGAAGAAGCAGAAAACTGTTGAGCTTAAGGAGATTCGTTTGTCTCCAAATATCGAAGCGAACGATTTAAATACCAAGATGAATGCTGCGAAGAAATTTCTTGCTAAAGGAAATAAAGTGAAGATTACTTTGAGATTCCGTGGTAGAGAAATGGCACATATGAATAGCAGTAAGCATATTTTGGATGATTTTGCCGAAAATCTTTCAGATGTTGCAGTAGTGGAGAAAGCACCAAAAGTCGAAGGAAGAAGCATCGGAATGGTGCTGGCAGAAAAAAGATAACATTTTAAGGAGGAATACACAATGCCAAAAATGAAAACTAGCAGAGCAGCTGCAAAACGTTTCAAACTTACAGGAACAGGAAAATTAAAGAGAAATAAAGCTTATAAGAGACATATCTTAACAAAGAAGACTACTAAGACTAAGAGAAATCTTAGAAAAGCAGCTATGACAGATCAGACAAATGTTAAGAATATGAAGAAAATTTTACCATATATGTAAGATTAGTTAAGGAGGAATTTGACAAATGGCAAGAGTTAAAGGCGGTTTAGGCGCTAAAAAAAGACATAACAGAACATTAAAGTTAGCAAAGGGTTACAGAGGCGCTAGATCTAAACAGTATAGAGTAGCTAAGCAGTCAGTTATGAGAGCCTTAACAAGTTCTTATTCTGGACGTAAAGAGAGAAAGAGACAGTTCCGTCAGTTATGGATTGCACGTATTAACGCTGCAGCTCGTTTGAACGGACTTTCATACAGCCAGTTTATGTATGGATTAAAATTGGCTAACGTAGATCTTAACCGTAAGGTTTTAGCTGATATGGCTGTTACAGATGCAGATGGTTTTGCTAAATTAGTTGACCTTGCAAAGAGTAAAATAGCTTAGAAATATTAAAGGATATCACAATCGTGATATCCTTTTTTGCCTGTATTCTTTAGGTGAAATATTCATTACTGACTCAAATGAACGAAACATCTTTATTCGATTCATGCATGAAAATAGCTAATGTTGTATATAGTCTGCCTGTCATTTCTACCGCATGTTCGAATTTATTACCTCTTGCGTCATATATATGTAATATCTGTCTACATACCTCATCGCCGTATGATAAATTTTTTAAGCATGGATGCATCTTAGTAAAGTCGGTTGCTTTTAATATCATTTCGGCATCACTTCCTGAAAAACCTACCCATACATACTCCCATGGTTCATATTCATCAGCGCGATAAATAACCTCAGTATTTGGAAATACAAGAAAACAGTCTCCGGCACAAAGATTATGTGTGGTATTGTTTACAGTATATGTTCCTTTTCCTGAAATGATATAGTGTATGAGATAGTGGTCACGAACACCTGGACCCCACTGATACAATGGGTCACATTTTTGATTTCCGACATTATATACACACAGTGATACAAGTTCTTATTCAGTTGCTTTATATGAGTTCTTATAATTATTCATGTTTTTTTATATACTTAATTTTTATCTATGTGCAACATTTTTACATATTTGTTATACATTTTGTGCTATACAAAAAAAATATAATAGGATAAAATATACATATATTACAAAATAACAACTATAAAGGAGAGATGAGATATGGCAATATTAGTAACTGGTGGCGCAGGATATATAGGAAGTCATACTTGTGTTGAATTATTAGATGCAGGATATGATGTGGTAGTACTCGACAATCTGTCAAATGCTTCAGAAAAATCACTTGACAGAGTAAAAGCTTTAACCGGAAAAGAAGTTAAATTTTATAAGGGAGATATCTTAGACCGTGATATTTTAAATGAGATATTCAAAAATGAGAAGATTGACAGTTGTATTCATTTTGCCGGACTAAAAGCTGTTGGTGAGTCTGTTGCAAAGCCTTGGGAATACTATAATAACAACATTTCCGGAACACTTACTTTGGTAGATGTAATGCGTCAGAACGGATGCAAAAATATTATTTTTTCATCATCTGCAACAGTATATGGAGATCCGGCACAGATACCTATAACTGAAGAGTGCCCTAAAGGACAGTGTACTAATCCATATGGATGGACTAAATCTATGCTTGAACAGATTCTTATGGATATCCAAAAAGCTGATGAGGAATGGAATGTGATTCTGCTTCGTTATTTCAATCCTATTGGAGCACATAAGAGTGGAACTATGGGTGAAAATCCGAATGGTATTCCAAACAATCTCATGCCATATATTACACAGGTAGCTGTAGGTAAACTTGAGCAGCTTGGTGTATTTGGAGATGATTATGACACACCTGACGGAACCGGAGTTCGAGATTACATTCATGTAGTAGACCTTGCAATCGGACACGTTAAAGCACTTAAGAAGATTGAAGAGAATGCGGGATTATGTATTTATAATCTTGGAACAGGACATGGATACAGCGTACTCGATATCGTAAAGAATTTCGAGGCTGCAAATGATATCAAGATTCCATATGTCATAAAAGAAAGAAGACCAGGAGATATTGCAACATGTTATTGTGATCCAAGTAAGGCAGAAAAAGAGCTGGGATGGAAAGCACAGTATGACATCAAAGATATGTGTGCAGATTCATGGAGATGGCAGAAGAACAATCCTAACGGATATGATGCTTAAATATTTTTTTGCAACCGCTATGAAATCTACAGATTTGCCATGGATAGATAACACATATCTATCCATGGGCGAGTGTGGAGTATAAAGCGGTTGCTTTTCACATACAAAAAAGCACTGAATTTATTCAGTGCTTTTAGTGGGTTGGGCTGTATTTAAATTTAAATAAGCTAGCAGTCCGTACGGGAATCGAACCCGTGTTTCCGCCGTGAGAGGGCGGCGTCTTAACCGCTTGACCAACGAACCGAAGTTATAATATCATGGTATCTTATAAAAAGCAAGTATTTTTTTGAAAAAAATTAATTATTTTATTTGTTTTATTAAAAAAATATAATAAAAGCCTTGAAATTACAGCGTTTAAGTGATATCATTCATTTGTAAACATGTTAACTAAGTTGAGAGAGAGCGAAAGCCCTCTCTCAATTCACGTTTAATAGCAAATTTGAAAAGAGGTGTTAACCGAATGTCGAAAGCTAGTATATATGAGAGCATGACAGAAGCTCTTATTATGCCAATTATTGAAGAGATGAATTTCGAGCTTGTTGATGTTGAATATGTCAAAGAAGGCGGTACCTGGTATTTGCGTGCATATATTGATAAAGAAGGCGGAATTACTGTAAATGATTGTGAAGCAGTTGCTCGTCAGATGAATGAGATATTGGATGCTGAAGATTTTATACCGGATTCATATGTTTTTGAAGTCAGCTCACCTGGTCTTGGACGTCCATTAAAGAAGGAAAAGGACTATATACGTAATCTTGATAAAGAAGTTGAGATACGAACATATAGAGCAATAAACAAATGTAAGGAGTTTTACGGAATCTTAAAAGAATATGATGCGGATTCTGTTACCATACAAACTGAAGAGCAAGAGGTTCTTAAGTTTCAAAAAAATGAGATAGCCTTAATAAGGCAGGCAGTACATTTTTAGTAAAAGCGCACGATAACACAAATAGGAGGAAAAAATAATGAATAATGAGTTATTAGAAGCGTTAAATTTATTAGAGCAGGAGAAGAATATCAGTAAAGATACATTACTTGAAGCAATTGAGAATTCTCTTGTAACAGCTTGCAAGAATCACTTTGGTAAGTCTGACAATGTAAAAGTTGATATAAACAGAGATACTTGTGAATTTGTATGTTACCAGGAAAAAACTGTTGTTGAAGAGGTTTTGGATCCGGTTGAAGAGATTTCACTTATTGATGCTCAGATGATTAATGGAAAGTATTCTGTTGGCGATATCGTAAGAGTAGAAGTAAAATCAAAGGAATTTGGAAGAATTGCAACACAAAATGCAAAGAATGTTATTTTGCAGAAGATTCGTGAAGAAGAGCGTAAAGTTATTTTTGACGAATATAATAGCAAAGAAAAAGATGTAGTTACAGGTGTTGTACAAAGATATGTTGGTAAAAATGTAAGTATTAATCTTGGTAAAGCAGATGCTCTGTTAACTGAGAGCGAACAGATAAAGGGTGAAACATTCCAGCCAACAGAGAGAATAAAAGTTTATATCCTTGAAGTAAAATCTACTTCAAAGGGACCAAAGATTCTAGTTTCAAGAACACATCCTGAGCTTGTTAAACGTTTATTTGAATCAGAGGTTACAGAAGTAAAAGAAGGTATTGTTGAGATTAAATCAATTTCAAGAGAAGCAGGAAGCCGTACAAAAATAGCTGTCTGGTCAAATGATCCTGATGTTGATCCAGTAGGTGCATGCGTCGGTATGAATGGTGCACGTGTAAATGCTATTGTAAACGAATTACGCGGTGAGAAAATAGATATAATTACATGGGATGAGAATCCTGCTATTTTAATCCAGAATGCTCTTAGTCCTGCAAAAGTCATTTCAGTTATTGCAGATGCTGATGAGAAGACAGCGAAGGTTGTAGTGCCTGATTATCAGTTATCACTTGCAATCGGAAAAGAAGGTCAGAATGCAAGACTTGCAGCAAGACTGACAGGATTTAAGATTGATATTAAGAGTGAGACACAGGCTCGAGAATCTGGCGACTTCTACGATTATGAAGAAGATTACGAAGATGAAGAGTATTATGAGGATGAATATTCAGAAGATGACAATAATACTGAGGAATATTTAGTTGATGAGGAATAATAATGGGAAATAAAAAGATTCCACAAAGACAATGCGTCGGTTGTGCGCAAATGAAAAATAAGACGGAATTAATTAGAATTATAAAAACACCTGAGGGTGAGGTAATACTTGATTCTACTGGAAAGAAAAATGGCAGAGGTGCTTATATTTGTGCAAATACTGAATGTTTGAAAAAAGCCAGAAAAACAAAAGGTATTGAGCGTTCCTTGAAGGTTGTAATACCTGACGAGGTATATGAGAATCTTGATAGGGAGATGAGTCAGATTGATGGATAGAGTTTTATCTATGATAGGTATTGCGGCTAAGTCAGGCAATGTTGTAAGCGGTGAGTTTTCAACTGAAAAGGCTGTAAAAACAGGTTCTGCTTTTTTGGTTATAGTTTCAGAAGAAGCATCGGAAAATACCAAAAAACATTTTACAGATATGACATCATTTTATGAAGTTCCTATATATTTTTATGGAGATAAAGAATCATTAGGAAGAGCAATAGGCAAAGAATTTCGTGCTTCGCTTGCAATTGTAGACGAAAATCTTGCCAAAGCAGTTGAAACGAAGCTTCTGCAAAATAAAACTGAATAACGGAGGAAATTTGATATATGGCAAAAATGAGAGTTCATGAACTTGCAAAAGAATTAGAAATAAAATCACAAGATATAATAGATACATTAAGTAGTACTGAATATGCGGTAAAAAGTGCTCAAAGTGGAATTGAGGATGCTGCACAGGAAATAGTCAGGAAGAAATTTTCAAAGAAGGTTGAACAGCCTAAAGAAGAAAATGCTGAAAAAACCGATGCAGTAAAACCGAAAAAGAAAAATATAACAGCGGTTTTTAATGCACAGTACAGCAAACAGGCAAGAAGACCAGGTGCAAATAATTCATCTGCTCGCGGTAATGCTAAATCTGGAAATGGCAATAATAATGACAAAAATAAAAGTAGAAGAGAGCATACTCCTTCGAGACCAGAACAGCATAGTATTATTCGTCCACGTCCAATTGGCGAACGTGCAATGAGACCAATCAGTGAAAGAACAGCTGGAAATAACGATGATTTCAGCACAGAGGTAGTAAATAAAAATAATAAGCCTCAAAATGATAAGGCACAAAAGAGTGAACGCCAGCAGAGAAACGCAAAACCTCAGGGAGAGCGTAATAATAACAATAATAACAACAATAATAATAGAAATGAGCGTTCAGATAAAAACAATGACCGCTTTAACAAAAATAATAAGCCTCAGGGAGATCGTCAGCAGAATGATTTTAAGAAGCGTGATAATAAGCCACGTTTCGAGAGAGAGACATCTATACCTGTAGCCGATGATGTAAGACCAAAAGAAAGTCGCGAAAGAAATAATAACGACAGACGTAATAATAAAAAACAGCAGGATCACGATAAACTTGGAAAGAAGCAGGAGAACTATGTAAATCTTGAAAAGCATGGTGGTAAGAAGAAACCACAACAGCAGCCACAGCAGCCTAAGGAAGATGAAAATGAAATTAAGACAATAACTCTTCCAGAGAAAATGACTATCAAAGAACTTGCTGATAAGATGAAACAGCAGCCATCAGCAATTATTAAGAAGCTTTTCCTTAAGGGTCAGATGGTTACAATGAACTCAGATATTAGTTTTGAAGAGGCAGAAGAAATTGCTCTTGAGTTTAACTATATCTGTGAGGCAGAAGAAAAGGTTGATGTTATTGCAGAGCTCCTCAAAGAGGATGAGGAAGATGAAGCAACTATGGTATCAAGACCACCTGTTGTATGCGTAATGGGTCATGTAGATCATGGTAAAACATCGCTTCTCGATGCAATTCGTTCAACAAAGGTGACAGATAGAGAAGCTGGTGGAATCACTCAGCATATCGGTGCTTCAGTTGTATCAATTAATGGTCAGAGTATTACATTCCTTGATACACCGGGACATGAGGCATTTACAGCTATGCGTATGCGTGGCGCTAATTCAACAGATATTGCAATCCTTGTAGTTGCTGCAGATGATGGAGTCATGCCTCAGACCGTTGAAGCTATTAACCATGCTAAAGCTGCCGGAGTTGAAATAATTGTAGCTGTAAACAAGATGGATAAACCGAGTGCTAATCTTGATAAAGTAAAGCAGGAATTATCTGAATATGAGCTTATCCCTGAAGATTGGGGTGGAAGTACAATTTTCTGTCCGGTATCTGCACATACTAAAGAGGGAATCGACAATCTTCTGGAGATGATTCTTCTTACAGCAGAAGTGCTTGAGTTAAAAGCAAATCCTAATAGAAATGCAAGAGGACTTGTAATCGAAGCACAGCTTGATAAAGGACGTGGTGCAGTGGCAACAATGCTTGTACAAAAGGGTACATTGCATGTAGGTGATTCTATAGCATGTGGAAGCAGTTATGGTAAAGTCCGTGCCATGATTGATGATAACGGAAGAAGAGTAAAAGAAGCAGGACCATCTACACCTGTTGAGATTTTAGGTTTAAACAGTGTTCCGGCTGCTGGTGAAACCTTTGTTATGTGTGATAATGACAAAGAGGCAAAAGCATTTGCTGACACATATATTTCAGAAGAGAAGAATCGTCTTATTGAAGAGACAAAAGCCAAAATGTCTCTCGATGAACTTTTCTCACAGATTCAAAGCGGTAATATGAAAGAGCTTGATATCATCGTAAAAGCAGATGTTCAGGGTTCTGTAGAAGCTGTTAAACAAAGTCTTGTTAAGCTGTCAAACGAAGAAGTACTTGTAAAAGTTATTCATGGTGGTGTTGGAGCAATCAATGAATCCGATGTTATACTTGCATCTGCATCAAATGCAATTATCATTGGATTTAATGTCAGACCAGACCCTATCGCAAAAGCAACAGCTGACAGAGAAGGTGTTGATGTACGACTTTACAAAGTAATCTATAAAGCAATCGAAGATATTGAGGCTGCTATGAAGGGAATGCTTGATCCGATTTTCGAAGAGAAAATTATAGGTCATGCAGAAATCAGACAGATTTTCAAAGCATCAGGTGTTGGAAATATTGCTGGTTCATATGTATTAGATGGCTTTATGGAGAGAGGCTGTCGTGTTCGAATCTCTAGAGAAGGAGAACAGCTCTTTGAAGGAGACCTTGCTTCACTTAAGAGATATAAGGATGATGTTAAAGAAGTTAAAGCCGGCTATGAATGTGGTCTTGTATTTGACGGATTTAACGAAATTCAGGAGCTTGATGTAGTTGAGGCTTATAAAATGGTTGAGATACCTAGATAGAAAGTGAGTATATTTTGAGAAAAAACAGTATTAAAAATATTCGAATTAATGAAGAAGTGATGCGTGAGCTGTCTAATATAATTCGAGGCGAGATTAAAGATCCAAGAATTAATCCTATGACAAGTGTTGTTGCAGTTGAAGTTGCACCTGATTTAAAAACTGCAAAAGCTTATATAAGTGTTTTAGGTGATGAAAAATCACAGCAGGATACAATTAAAGGATTAAAATCTGCCGAAGGATATATTAGAAGAGCACTTGCAAAATCAATCAATCTTCGAAATACACCAGAGATTAAATTTATTCTGGATCAATCTATTGAATATGGTATAAATATGTCAAAAAAAATAGATGAATTGACAAAGGATTTATAAACGGATGACATCAAATGATTTCAAAAAAATAATTGGTAATAGCAATTCAATAGGAATTGCTGGTCATGTTAGACCGGATGGGGATTGTGTTGGATCTACACTTGCAGTATATAACTATATTGCAAGTGCATTTCCTGACAAAAATATTCATATTTTTTTAGAACCAATTCCTAATATATTTAAATTTATGAAAAATAGTGACAAAATCATAAATACCTGCGAAGATAATTATGATTTTGATTTGTTTATATGTCTTGATTGTGGAGATTTGGGAAGATTAGGACAGGCAGCTTCTTATTTTTCAAAGGCTGACAGGACAATGTGTATTGATCATCATGTAAGCAATCAGGTTTTTGCAGATGATAATTATATTTTTCCAGATGCAAGTTCTACATGTGAGCTTGTATTCGAATTGATAGGGGCAGAGAATATCAACAAAGATATTGCTGAATGTCTGTATACAGGAATGGTTCATGATACCGGAGTGTTCCAATATTCATGCACATCTTCTAAGACTATGGATATTGCTGGACAACTGATGGAAATGGATATAGATTATCCGAAGATTGTAGATGAGACATTCTATACAAAGACTTATAATCAGAACAAAATTTTAGGACAGGCATTGCTTAAGAGCCAGTTGCATTTTGGTGGAGCATGTATTTCAAGCATTATTACACGAGAGGATATGCAGAAATTTGATGTGCTTCCAAAACATCTTGACGGAATTGTAAATCAGCTTAGAGTTACAAAGGGTGTTAAAGTTGCACTCTTTATTTACGAAAATGAGGATGGAACATTTAAGGGAAGTCTTCGTGTAAATGGCAATATTGATGTAGCTGAGATTGCAGCATGCTTTGGCGGTGGTGGTCATGTAAAAGCTGCTGGATTTACAATAGATGGTCCAATTGAAGAGACTATTAATGAGGTATTAGATGTAATAAGAGAAAAATTGTAGGTATACGATGATAAACGGAATTGTAAATGTATATAAAGAAAAAGGATATACAAGCTTTGATGTAGTTGCAAAAATGCGTGGAATAATGCATCAAAAGAAAGTTGGACATACGGGCACCCTTGATCCAGATGCGGAAGGGGTGCTTCCCGTTTGTCTGGGCAAAGCAACGAAAGTGTGTGAGCTGCTTACTGATAAAGATAAAATATACGAGACAACAATGTTGCTAGGTGTAGAAACGGATACGCAGGATATATCAGGTCAGATTATTAATAGTGCAGATGTCAAAGTTGATGAAATACAGATTAAAAATACTATTAATTCATTCGTGGGAAAGATAATGCAGGTTCCACCTATGTATTCCGCTTTAAAAATAAATGGTCAAAAATTATGCGACCTCGCCAGAAAAGGAATTACAGTTGAGAGAAAAGCAAGAGAGATAGAAATATACTCAATTGACATTCTTGATATAAAAATTCCTGAGATTAAAATGAGGGTGCATTGTTCAAAAGGAACATATATAAGGACTTTGTGTAATGACATAGGGATGAAATTAGGATGCTATGCGTGCATGAAGGAATTGCTGAGGACAAAGGTGTCTGTATTTGGTGTTAATGATGCTTTGAAATTATCAGAAATAGAAAAGGCTGTTTCTGATAATTCGTATGAATTTATATATCCGATAGATTTTGTTTTTGATACTTATCCAAAGGTATTTGCAAAAGAAGAAGCTGATAAATTTATCAAAAATGGAAATAAACTGAATAAAGCTATGATATCTAATTTTGAAGACACTGCTTTTGATAGTTTGGTAAGATTATACACATGGGATGAAGTATTTGTTGGAATATACAAGTACATTGATTCGGATGATATTTTTCAACCAGTAAAAAGATTTATGGAGTAATATGGAATACATTAGCAAGAATTTAGATTATAGACAAAGTGCTCCTTCTGTTATTACATTAGGTAAATTTGATGGGCTCCACAGAGGTCATGAGTTGCTAATTGAAAAACAAAAGGAGTTATGTTCTTTACATAATTATAAATCAGTCGTGTTTACTTTTGATATACCACCAAAACCGGGCATGGACAGTTCTATGACAAAAGTAATTACTACAAACGAAGAAAAAAGAATTGTATTTGAAAAAAATGGTATAGATATTTTATTTGAATGTCCGTTTATAAAAGAGATAATGTGTATGGAGCCAGAGGATTTTATTAAATGGATAGTTGATAAATTTAATGTGAAATATGTTGTCGTCGGAACTGATTTTGGTTTTGGACATAATCGTTCTGGAAATTATCATACATTGCAGGAAAATGCTGATAAATATAATTATGAAGTTAAAGTAATCGATAAAAAACAGTACAATGGAAGAGATATAAGCAGTACATACATTCGCGAGGAGATAGAGCAAGGCAATATCGAACTTGTAAATAAGCTTTTAGGATATGAATATTTTATAAAAAGTAAAGTCGTTCACGGAAAGCAGCTCGGAAGGACTATCGGTATACCGACTATAAATATGAATATACCGAACGAAAAGGTTTTACCACCAAAGGGCGTATATATTACAAAAGTTGAGGTTGCAGATAAATGGTATATGGGTGTGTCAAATATTGGCAACAAACCGACTGTAGGAGATAATAATCCATTGGGATTAGAGACATATCTGATTGATTTTTGCCAGGATATATATGGCAAAGATGTTACAGTTCAGTTTCTGAAATATTTACGTCCGGAGATGAAATTTAAGTCTATTGATGAACTAAAAGAACAGATGAATAAAGATATAGTTAAAACTTATAAATATTACAGAAATATTACACATAATATTGACATTCTAAATTTGTGTTGATATACTCAATAATCGAAGTGCGAAGGATTGAATTGAAATGGAGGATATATGATTAACAAAAAGATATTAAACCATTTATGTGTAATCACTGCATTTACACTTGGTATAGGTGTAATAACAGTAAATATTCATGATAAGGATAGCTCTTCGGTCGATGTGATTACAGTCACTTCTGAGCAGCCGGTTGCAGGTGTGACTTCAGAATTTAACTCGTCACTTATATATAATCATGAGGTTACAGCAGGTGTTACCTCAGAATTATTAAATCAGACATTTGTCACAGAATCTGATACAAATATTGTAACAGCAGCACAGGATGATGGTACAATTTGTGGATATAAGAATTTAGGAATTGCCAATATTACAGAAGGCAATTTAAATGTACGAGATGAGGCATCAGCGAGTGGTGAGATTGTCGGTAAAATGACAAAACACAATGCCTGCGAGATTCTTGATACAAAAGATGGCTGGTACAAGATTAAATCAGGAAAAGTAACAGGATATGTAAATAGTGAATATATTCTTTCTGGCGACGCTGCACTTGAGGTTGCAAAAGATGAAGTACAGAATATCGCCACAATAGAAAATACACAGACTCTTCGTGTTCGTGCAGAGGCTGATACAAAAGCAAAAACATTACAGCTTATAGGCGAAGGTGAGGAAATGGTTATCGTTGAAGAGCTTGACGGATGGTACAAGGTCGAGGCTGACGATGATGAAGAGGGATACATTTCAACAGATTTTGCTTCTGCATCGCAGAAACTTCCTACAGCGAAGACTGTTACTGAAGTAAAATACGGAAATGGGGTATCAGATGTACGTGTTGCATTAGTTCAATATGCATTACAGTTCGTAGGAAACAGATATGTATGGGGTGGTACAAGCCTTACAAATGGTGTTGACTGCTCCGGATTTACTATGCAGGTTTATGCACATTTTGGTATTTCATTACCTCATCATGCTGCATCACAGCCTGGATATGGTAAGAAAATCAAAGCTTCAGAAGCCAGACCGGGAGATTTGTTCTTCTATGGAAGCGGTGGAATTGGACATGTCGGCATTTATATTGGTGGTGGACAGATTGTTCATGCTGCTAATGCGAGAGCAGGAATTAAAATCTCAAACGCATATTATAGTACACCACGTTGTGTAGTAAGCTATTTTAATTAATTTTATTTTTATGTTTACATGCCATACTTACTATGATATACTTTCTAAGTATGGTTTAGCCCATATTCGGTGGATGGACACTCCGACCTTCTGCTGAGTATCAGTAACATCGGGCATAAAGAATAATAAAGGAGGATCTAATAATGATCGCAAAGGAAAAGAAACAGGCAATTATCGCTGAGTATGGAAGAACACCTAACGATACTGGTTCACCAGAAGTTCAGGTGGCTATTCTTACAGCAAGAATCCAGGAGTTAACTGAGCATTTGAAACAGAACCCAAAGGATCACCATTCTAGAAGAGGTATGTTAAAGATGATCGGTCAGAGACGTGGATTATTATCATACCTTAAGGAGATTGATATCGAGAGATATCGTTCACTTATCGAGCGTTTAGGACTCAGAAAATAATTGTAATTTTAGAGCGGAGTTGTTATTAATTCCGCTCTTTTTTCGTGTTTTGCGAAAAGTCAGACAGAAATATTACCGAGACCACTGAAAAGTACATATAGTATATGTTTTTTTCAGTAGTTTCGGAATTCTGTCAAGAAGTATTTTAAAAGGAGAAAATTTATGTACAAAAGTTATTCAATGGAACTTGCCGGAAGAACTCTTACAGTAGATATCGGAAGAGTTGCTGCACAGGCAAATGGTGCGGTGTTTATCAAATACGGCGAGACAACAGTTTTATCGACTGCAACAGCTGCAGACAAACCACGTGATGGTGTGGATTTCTTCCCACTTAGCGTAGAATTCGAAGAGAAGATGTATGCTGTAGGTAAAATCCCGGGAGGATTTAACAAGAGAGAGGGAAAAGCATCAGAGAACGCTATCTTAACAGACCGTGTTATTGATCGTCCTATGAGACCTTTATTCCCTAAGGATTATAGAAATGATGTTACATTAAATAATCTGGTTATGTCCGTAGATCCAGAGTGTCGTCCTGAAATCGTGTCAATGATTGGTACAGCATTAGCTGTTCATATCTCTGATATTCCATTTGACGGTCCTTGTGCAATGACACAGATGGGTCTTGTAAATGGAGAATTTGTAGTAAATCCATCTCAGAAAGACTGGGACGAGGGTGATTTACAGCTTACAGTTGCATCAACTAAAGAAAAGGTTATCATGATTGAAGCTGGTGCAAATGTTGTTCCAGAAGACAAGATGATTGAAGCAATCTACAAATGTCATGACATCAACCAGACAATTATTGAGTTTATGGACAAAATCCGTGACGAAATCGGTAAGCCAAAGCATGAGTATGAAAGTTGCGCAATTCCAGAGGAAATGTTCGCAGCAATGAGAGAAATTGTTACTCCAGAAGAGATGGAGGAAGCAGTTTTTACAGATGAGAAGCAAAAGCGTGAAGCAAATATCAAAGCAGTTACAGAGAAATTTGAGGAAGCATTTGCTGACAACGAAGAGTATCTTGCAGTTTTAGGTGAGGCTGTTTATCAGTACCAGAAAAAGACTGTTCGTAAGATGATTTTAAAAGATCACAAACGTCCTGATGGAAGAGCAATCAACCAGATAAGACCACTTGCAGCTGAAGTTGATTTAATTCCTAGAGTACATGGTTCTGCTATGTTTACAAGAGGTCAGACTCAGATTTGCGATATCGTAACTCTTGCACCATTATCTGAAGTTCAGAAGATTGATGGTCTTGATGATAATGTAACAACAAAGAGATACATGCATCATTATAATTTCCCAGCATATTCTGTGGGTGAGACAAAGGTTTCAAGAGGACCAGGTCGTCGTGAGATTGGTCATGGTGCATTAGCTGAGAAGGCTTTAGTACCTGTTCTTCCAAGTGAAGAAGAGTTCCCATATACAATCCGTGCTGTATCTGAGACATTTGAGTCAAACGGATCTACATCTATGGCTTCGACATGTGCTTCATGTATGTCACTTATGGCAGCCGGTGTACCAATTAAGTCTATGGTAGCTGGTATTTCATGTGGTCTTGTTACAGGCGATACTGATGATGATTTTGTTGTACTTACAGACATTCAGGGACTTGAGGATTTCTTCGGTGATATGGACTTTAAGGTTACAGGAACACATGAAGGAATCACAGCTATTCAGATGGATATTAAGATTCATGGTCTTACACGTCCAATCGTTGAAGAGGCTATAGCAAGAACCAGAGAAGCAAGACTCTATATCATGGATGAAGTTATGAGCAAAGCAATAGCTGAACCAAGAAAAGAAGTAAATGAATGGGCACCTAAGATTGAACAGATTACAATTGATCCTCAGAAAATCGGTGATGTTGTCGGACAGAAAGGAAAAACAATTAACGAGATTATTACTCGTACCGGTGTGAAGATTGATATTACAGATGAAGGTGCAGTTTCAGTTTGTGGTACAGACAAAGCCATGATTGCAAGTGCAATTGATATGATTAAAATTATCACTACTGATTTCGAAGAGGGACAGATTTTTACTGGTAAAGTAATCAGCATCAAAGAATTCGGTGCATTTATTGAGTTTGCACCAGGAAAAGAAGGAATGGTTCATATTTCGAAGATTTCGAAAGAGAGAATCAACAGAGTAGAAGATGTTCTTACTTTAGGTGATAAGGTCAAAGTTGTATGCCTTGGAAAAGATAAGATGGGCAGAATCAGTTTTTCTATGAAAGATGTACCTACAGAAGAATAATATTCAGTAAATGTGACCGCACAATTTGTGCGGTCATTATTTATGCTTTTTTCTAAAGAACAAATTCAAATTCATTGCATATATTAATCAAAAATGAATCGTATAAGAGAGTTTTTTGAATTAGAAAAAATTAAACAAACTGGTAGAAATATACGCATCGCAATTCTTGATACAGGAATATTTCTACATAGAGATATTGAAAATAGTGTTATTTTTTATAAAGATTTTATTTCGGATACTAATAATCCTACGGATGAAAATGGACATGGAACACATATTGCCGGTATAATATCAGGCTCAGGTCTGGCATGCAATCACAAATATATGGGAATTGCAACAGAAGCAGATTTACTAATGCTAAAAGTCCTTGATAAAAATGGAAACGGCAAAACCATTGACTTTATAAGAGCCTTAAAATGGGTACTCGAAAATAAAGAAAAATTCAATATTAAATTGCTCAACTTTTCGGTCGGATTTATTGGACGGTCAAATCTTTATGACAGAAAAATGATTTTAGATTTGATAAATAAGATATGGGATGCGGGAATAACCGTTGTAACAGCGGCGGGAAATAATGGTCCTAAATCCAATACAATAACTGTCCCCGGAATTTCTCGAAAAGTGATTACAGTTGGGGCTTTAAACGAAAACTTCAGTGGGTGTGGTCCTACTGAATGCTGTATAATAAAGCCTGAAATTCTCGCACCAGGTTCGAATATTACAAGCCTGAAAAACAAAAAAGATGAATATATATCAAAAACCGGAACTTCAATGGCGACACCAATAGTATGTGCAGCATTGGCATTAGCACTTGAGAAAAACAATGAATTAAGACCTATAGATTTAAAACTGGCATTGTATAATACTGTAGATGATATGCCTGATGATACAATTTGCTGGGGAAAATTAAACATCTGCAAGCTTATAAACTATATATAGTCATACTAAATATAGCAATCTTTTGTGTAATTTTTTAGAATATTGTACTAAATATTGTAAATTATACTTGAAATAGCATCAATATCTTGTTACAATATCTTGGTATTAAAGGAGAAGAGGCACAAAATATGGATTTAACAGTAAAGCTTCAGGTATTTGAAGGACCATTAGATTTATTACTACATTTGATTGATAAGAATAAAGTAAATATATACGATATACCTATTGTTGAGATTACGGCACAATACATGGAATATATTGCTGAAATGAAAAGACGCGATTTGAATGTTCTGAGTGAATTCCTTGTAATGGCAGCCACGTTGATTGATATAAAATCAAAGATGCTGTTGCCATCTAATCCTGATGCACCAGAGGAAGAAGAAGATCCAAGAGCAGAGCTTGTTCAGCAGTTGTTAGAGTATAAAATGTATAAATGCATGGCTTATGAACTTAAAGACAGACAAATAGATGCCCAGAAAACTATGTTCAAGGTTCCGACAATTCCAGACGAGATTCTTGCATATGAAGAGCCTGTAGATATTGATGAGCTTGTTTCTGATATTACATTGGCAAAGCTTAATGATATCTTTCAAAGTATTATGAAAAAACAGGTAGACAAAATTGATCCTGTTAGATCTAAATTTGGAAAAATCGAAAAAGAAGAGGTGTCTCTTGAGGATAAGATGGAATATCTTACAGAATACGCTAAAGTACACCAGCATTTTAGCTTTAGAAGTCTGTTGGAGAAGCAGTCAAGCAAGGTCAATATAATTGTGACATTTCTTGCCATTTTGGAGCTTATGAAAATGGGGAAGATTTTTATTTCGCAGGAGAAAATTTTTGATGATATCAAAATAGATTCAAAGATTGCGGCATAGTAGTGGAGTAGTATGGAAAAAAAGAATTATAAAGCAATAGTGGAAGCTATCTTATTTACAATGGGTGAATCTGTAGAGCTTACCAAAATCGCAAATACAATTGAATTAGATGCCAAAGAAACGAAAAAAATATTAGAAGATTTACAGAATGAATACAATACTTCTGATAGAGGAATAACAATTATCGAATTAGATGGTTCATATCAGATGTGTACCAAAACTGATATGTATGAATATCTGATTAAAATTGCAAAACAACCAAAGAAACGTGTTTTAACAGATGTATTGCTTGAAACTTTGTCAATAATAGCTTATAAGCAGCCAATCACCAGAGTAGAAATAGAAAAGATAAGAGGAGTTTCCTGTGACCATGCTGTAAATAAACTTGTTGAATATAATCTTGTATGCGAGCTGGGTAGATTAGATGCTCCCGGAAGACCATTATTATTCGGCACTACGGAAGAGTTCCTGAGGTCATTTGGAGTACATTCTATAGAGGATTTACCAGTTTTAAGCCCTGTTCAGTTAGAAGAATTTAAACAGGAAGCTGAGGCTGAAATGAATGTCAAACTTGATATATAAATGAATAATCTTATTACTAATAATCATATACATTATCTAGAGGTGATGTATATGATTATTTTTTTTAGAAGTAAAAAACTTAGTATATTATTGTTAATCTGTATATTTTTTAACATATTTATACCTATTAATCAAATAAAAGCTCAAACGAATAATGGTTTGACTAATATGTATTCAAAGTCATATTGCGTAATGGATGGAAATAATGGCAGGGTATTAGAGGAAAAGGATAGTAATACTGAACTTTCAAATGCCAGTACAACTAAAATACTTACATGTATTCTAATTTTAGAAAATTGTGATGTTAATTCATATGCAACTGCATCAGAAGCTGCTGCAATGCAACAGGAAGTAAAATTAGGTGTAAAAACAGGGGAGAAATACAAAATTAAAGACCTGCTATACGCCATGATGCTTGAATCCTACAATGATTGTGCATATGTTTTAGCAGAAGCTGCTGCGCAAAATGTTGAGAAATTTTCCTTACTAATGAACGAAAAAGCAAGCGAGATAGGGTGTAAAAACAGTTATTTTGTCACTCCGAATGGTCTTGATGCAGAGTATAAACAAAACCGGCATCACTCCAGTGCAAATGATTTGTGTAAGATAATGAAATACTGTACCTGGGATTCTCCGAAGTCAAAAGAATTTCGCGAAATAACACAGACATTGGAATACAACTTTACTTTACCAAATCAACAGACCATAACAGTATCTAATCACAATAAATTACTTATGGAAAATTCGAATATAGTTTCTGGAAAAACCGGTTTTACAGCAGCTGCAGGCTATTGTTATGTAGGTGCGTACGAAAAAGACGGGGTGAGATTTTGTTTTTGCCTTCTCGCCTGTGGCTGGCCAAATAACAAGAATTATAAATGGATTGATTCAAAGAAAATAATATCATATATTGAAGAATTTTATAAAGAGTACAAAGAGAATGATGTAGAGGAAATTTATATTAATTCTGAAATGTATTACATCGGAAAACCAGATATAGAAAAATGGAATAGTATCCCTGAAATAGAATATGAATTATCTAATTTTAATAGAAAATTGCTAGTTAGAAATGATGAAGAAATAACAAAAGAACTTAACCTTAAAACATTAAAAAAAGCTGAATATGAGGGAAACGAAGAGGTAGGTAATATAGTATATAATATTAATGGTGAATATTTTTATGAAAGAAAAATAATTCTAAAAAAGGGCATGACTAAATGGAATATTAAAAATTTATTTAAGGCAATAATCACAGATTATATTAGTATGTAAAATATAGTGAAAATTTTAACAAATTAGTTGAAAAATGGTAACAAATACTATATCATAGACAATAGCGAAAAATTTTTATTTTTATAGATGGAGGACTAGAGATGAGTAGTAACAAAGCAAGCTTAGCGATGCAAAGAATTGCTAAGTTAGTGGATGAGAACAGTTTCATGGAAATTGGATCTCTTGTAACAGCACGTAGTACAGATTTTAATCTTACTGCTGCAAAAACACCTTCAGATGGTGTCATTATTGGTCATGGTCTGATTGATGGTAATCTTGTGTTTGTATATAGCCAGGATGCTTCTGTGTTGAACGGAACTATAGGCGAGATGCATGCAAAGAAGATTGCATCAGTTTATGATATGGCTATGAAAATGGGAGCTCCTGTCATTGGTTTTATCGATTGTGGTGGAATCAGACTTCAGGAATCTGTTGATGCATTAGACGGTTTTGGTCAGATTTATGCAAAAGAAGTAGCAGCTAGTGGAATTATCCCACAGATTTGTGCAGTTTTTGGAAATTGTGGTGGTGGAATGTCTGTAGTTCCTGCACTTTGTGATTTTGCATTTATTGAAAGCACAAACGGAAAAATGTTTGTTAATTCTCCTGATTCTATTTGTGGTAATACTATTGAGAAATGTGATACAAGCAGTGCCGAATTCCAAAGCGAGAATAATGGCTGCATTGATATGGTTGGTTCAGAGGATGAAATCATGCAGGAAATCAGACAGCTTGTTACAATGCTTCCTTCAAACAATGAGGGCGATGTATATACAGACACATGTGAGGATGACTTAAATCGTATTTGCAACAGCATGGCTGAGATGATTGGTGACCCAAGATACTTACTTTCAGAGATTTCTGATGGACATGTTTTCGTTGAAACAAAATCAGCATTTGCACCTAACATGGTAACAGGATTTGTTAAATTAAATGGTATGACTGTTGGTGCCGTAGCAACATGTACACAGAAGTACGATGCAGAAGGAAAGCTTGCAGAAGAGTACAAGAATTCTCTTACAGCAAAGGGATGTAATAAAGCTGCTGAATTTATTCAGTTTTGTGATGCATATTCAATCCCTGTATTATCACTTACAAATGTAAATGGTTTCAAAGCATGCATGTGCAGTGAGAAGAATCTTGCAAAGGCTCTTGCCAGAATGACATATGCTTTTTCTAATGCTACTTGTCCTAAGGTTAATCTTATTACAGGCGAAGCATTTGGAAGTGCTTATGTTTCATTTAACTCGAAGTCAGTTGGTGCAGATCTTGTTTACGCATATCCAACTGCTAAAATTGGTATGATGAACTCTGAGCTTGCAGCAAAGATTATGTATCCAGATGCTGATTCGGCTGAACTTTCAGCTAAGGCTGCAGATTATGACAAATTACAGTCAAGTGTATCTTCAGCAGCTGCAAGAGGATATGTTGATTTGATTATCGAGCCTGCTGATACAAGAAAATATCTTGTTGCAGCATTTGAAATGTTATATTCAAAGTGTGAATTTGCACCAGAGAAGAAACATGGAACAAAATAGAAAGGTGAAAGCAATATGAAAAAGAAATTAGCTTTAATGCTTACTGTTTTGCTTTCAATTTGCATGCTTTGTGCTTGTGGCGAAGATCCAAAGAAGGTGGATTACAATGGTAAATCTTATACAGATTTATCTAATGAGGCTGTCACAAATGCATATTATGTTTCGTATATGTCGCAATATATAGATGCAGGTTCATTGTCAGATAAAGACAAGGAAGCATTATATGGTTACGGTTATACTGATGCACAGATTAATGCATGTGCTAACTGGACTGAAGTTGAAAGCAAATATGGAGAATGTACTCAGTTTGACGATGAGAATTTTACACTCGAATCTATTGATACAACAGATATTTTTGAGGTAAACAAAGCTGGAAACACACTTACAAGTGATCTTACTTTGAAATTTGGTAAGAAAGATGTTATTTTTGAAGTCGTTTATGATTATTATGATATGTCTGTAACAAGTATTTCAATCAATCCTGTTCAGACATTGGGTGAAAAGATGACTTCGGCAGGACAGAATACGGTTATTTCATTATCAATAGTATTCTTAGTTCTTATTCTTATCAGCTTAATCATTAAGGGATTTGTTATCTTCCCTATGCTTGAAGAAAAGAAAAAGAATAAAGCAAACAAGAGTAATGATAATCTTGTAATTGAAAACGTACCTGCTGAAACTAATGCAACAGAAGAGAATTTAATGGATGATACTGAGCTTGTTGCTGTAATTGCTGCAGCTATCGCAGCCAGTGAAGGAACTTCTACAAGTGATTTTGTAGTACGTTCTATTAATAGAAGATAATTTAGGAGGATATAAATACATGAAAAATTATACAATTACTGTAAATGGAAACGTATATGATGTTACTGTAGAGGAGAATGGATCAGCACCAAGTACAGCATCAGCTCCAAAGAGAGTGGCAACACCGGTAGCAGCTCCAGCCGCAACACCAGCTGCATCATCAGGAGCTGGAAGCATCAAAATTGAAGCAGGAGCAGCCGGAAAGGTATTTAAGCTTGAAGCAAAAGTTGGCGATGCTGTAAAGAAGGGTGACACTGTATTAGTTCTTGAAATTATGAAGATGGAGACACCTGTAGTTGCACCAGAAGATGGCACAGTTGCAAGCATCAATGTAGCTGTTGGTGATTCTGTAGAGTCAGGTGCTTTACTTGCTACATTAAATTAATTTATAGGAGGAACTTATTGTGGAATACGTAGGTGAAACATTATCGAACCTCCTACATCAGACAGCATTTTTTAATCTTACAGTCGGAAACTATGTAATGATTTTAGTGGCTTGTTTCTTCCTTTTTCTTGCTATTAAAAAAGGATTTGAGCCTTTGCTTCTTGTACCTATTGCGTTTGGTATGCTTCTTGTAAATATTTATCCTGATATTATTGCAAGTCCTGAGCATACAAGCAATGGCGTAGGTGGTTTACTTTATTATTTTTATACTTTAGATGAGTGGTCAATTTTACCTTCACTTATTTTCCTTGGTGTAGGAGCGATGACAGACTTTGGACCTTTGATTGCTAATCCAATAAGCTTCATATTAGGAGCAGCTGCACAGTTTGGTATTTTCTCAGCATATTTCCTTGCGATTGCACTTGGATTTAATGACAAAGCTGCTGCTGCAGTTTCTATTATCGGAGGAGCTGATGGTCCTACATCAATTTTCCTGGCTGGTAAGCTTGGTCAGACTGGACTTATGGGTCCTATCGCAGTGGCTGCATATTCATATATGGCACTTGTTCCTATTATTCAGCCGCCAATTATGAAGTTACTTACAACTGAAAAAGAGCGTAAGATTAAGATGGCAAACTTACGTCCTGTTAGTAAATTGGAGAAGATTTTATTCCCTATAGTTGTTACAATTATTGTTTGTCTGCTTCTTCCTACAACAGCACCACTTGTTGGTATGTTGATGCTCGGAAACCTGTTCCGTGAATCTGGAGTCGTTCGCCAGTTGCAGGAGACAGCAAGTAATGCTCTTATGTATATTGTAGTAATTTTACTTGGTACATCAGTTGGTGCAACAACAAGTGCAGAGTCTTTCCTAAATTTAAGTACAATTAAGATTGTTGTTTTAGGACTTGTTGCATTTATGGTTGGTACAGCAGCCGGGGTATTATTTGGCAAATTATTATGTGTACTTACTAAAGGCAAGATTAATCCACTTATTGGTTCTGCCGGTGTTTCCGCCGTACCAATGGCAGCACGTGTATCACAAAAGGTCGGTGCAGAAGAAGATCCTACAAACTTCCTTCTAATGCATGCTATGGGACCGAATGTTGCCGGTGTAATTGGAACTGCAGTTGCAGCCGGATGTTTTATGGCGATATTTGGAATCTAAAAGCAGATATGTAGATATTATGAAAGGAATAAAGAATAATGGGTGTTAAAATTACAGAAACCATTTTACGTGATGCGCATCAGTCATTAATCGCTACAAGAATGACAACAGAACAGATGCTTCCAATCATCGATAAAATGGACAAAGTTGGATATAATGCAGTAGAGTGCTGGGGTGGAGCTACATTTGATGCTTCACTTAGATTCTTAAAAGAAGATCCATGGGAGCGACTTCGTAAATTAAGAGATGGATTTAAAAATACTAAATTACAAATGTTATTCCGTGGACAGAACATCTTAGGATATAGTCAGTATCCGGATGATGTTGTTGAATATTTTGTTCAGAAATCAATTGCAAACGGAATTGATATTATCAGAATTTTTGACTGTTTAAATGATGTTAGAAATCTTCAGACAGCAGTTAAAGCTTGTAATAAAGAGAAAGGACATGCTCAGGTTGCGCTTTCTTATACATTAGGTGATGCATATACACTCGATTACTGGATGGAAACAGCCAAGAAAATCGAGGATATGGGTGCTGATTCTATCTGTATCAAAGATATGGCTGGATTATTAGTTCCTACAGCTGCTACAGAATTAGTTCAGGCATTAAAGAGTGCAACAACACTTCCAATTGAGCTTCATACACATTATACTTCAGGTGTTGCTTCAATGACATGCCTTAAGGCAGTTGAAGCTGGATGTGATATCATTGATACAGCAATGTCTCCACTTGCTCTTGGTACATCACAGCCTGCAACAGAAGTTATGGTTAAAGCTTTTGAAGGTACAGAATACGATACAGGCTTAGATCTTGATTTATTATCTGAGATTTCAGATTATTTTGCTCCAATCCGTGAAGAGGCACTTAAGAGCGGATTACTCAATCCAAAGGTATTAGGAGTTAATATTCAGACACTTAAATATCAGGTACCTGGTGGAATGCTTTCTAACCTTGTTTCTCAGCTCAAAGAGCAGGGGGCAGAGGATAAGTATGATGAAGTATTAAAAGAGGTTCCAAGAGTTCGTAAAGACCTTGGTGAGCCACCTCTTGTTACACCATCATCACAGATTGTAGGTACACAGGCTGTATTTAACGTATTAATGGGTGAGAGATATAAAGTTGCTACTTCACAGACAAAAGATATCCTTCTTGGAAAATACGGACAGACAGTTAAGCCATTTAATCCAGAAGTAGTAGATAAGGTATTAGGCGAAGAAAAAAAGAACGCTATTACATGCAGACCGGCAGATTTATTAGAGCCAGGTTTGGCTAAATTTGAAGAGGAGATGAAGCAGTGGAAACAGCAAGATGAAGATGTACTTACTTACGCTTTGTTCCCACAGGTAGCTTTAGATTTCTTCAAATATCGTCAGGCACAGCAGACAGGTGTTGATGCAACTGTTGCAGATACAGAAAACGGAGCTTATCCTGTTTAAGAATTAATTAAATGCCACAAACAAATTCTTTGTTTGTGGTATTTTTTTGTGTTCTTTTAATATTGAAATGAATACAAAAAGTGATAAAATTTCAATCAGTGAGGTTTTTAATATGAATGAATACACTGATAATTACAAAAAACGAATTGATACTATTACACATCATATAATGACCATTTTGGGCGGATTTATGGCTTGCTACGCCGTCTTACTTAGAATGGATTTCATTGGCAATGCACAGACATCAAATCTGATTTATATTGTATTGGCATTACTTGGAAACAATCTTTTGGAAGTATTAATAAGAGTTGGTGGTGTGCTATTATACATGATATCAACTATTTTCTTTGTGCTTGTAAAAAATAAATCATCTATCGATTGTAAATACTGGTCTATGGCAATCAGTTCAGTTGCAATTATATTGTTATCAATAATTCCAGAAAATTTCAATCCGGTTTTAGCATTGTATCCAATTTTCTTTGCGATGGCATTTCAATGGAATGCTTTTCCGGGAAATAAAGAATATACTAGTTCAACTATTTTTTCTACTAATAATTTGCGTCAGGTTTCGCTTTCAATTGGAGAATATTTTATTGAGCATAAGCAAAAAAGTTTGGAAAAACTAGCGTTTTTTACTGGTACAATTTTGTGTTTTCATTTAGGGGTAATGATTTCATATTTTTGTGTAACCAAATTTTGCATACAGGCTATTTGGTTTGCTTTTATTCCGTTGGTACTAAATGTTGTAGTTCTTATTTTTGACGCGAATTATTTATGTGAAAATGCATGTAGGCATGACGGAAATTATTCAAAATTTGATTGTAAAATTTAATATGTTTGCTATAATTATACTGTAAAAAGAGTTCCGTATGGAACTCTTTATTGAGTTATATCGGAGGGCTGATATGTCTAACACAAACGACTTGTTAAATAGAATAAATAGTAAGTACAGTAAGATGAGTAAAGGTCAGAAAATTATTGCTACATATATTACTGACAACTATGATAAAGCAGTTTTTCTGACTGCGGCAAAGATGGGAGAGACTGTTGGGGTAAGTGAATCAACAGTTGTGAGATTTGCCACTTCATTAGGTTACAAAGGTTATCCTGAATTTCAGGAGGCATTGGAAGAACTGGTTCGTAATAAGCTTAATTCCGTCCAGAGAATGGAAGTAACATATGGCAGAATTACGCAGTCTGAGATTTTACAGACTGTGCTTCAGTCAGATGCTGATAAAATCAAGACAACATTAGAAAAAATAGATCATTCTGCTTTTGAGATGGCAGTTTCAACTATTGCCAAAGCTAAGAATATATATATTGTGGGTATTAGAAGCTGTGCACCTTTGGCAAATTTTCTGGGATTTTATTTGAATTTAATGTTTGATAATGTACATTTGCTCACAACTAATAGTTCAAGTGAATTGTTTGAGCAGATGCTTAGAATCAACGAAAAGGATGTCATTATTGGAATCAGCTTTCCAAGATATTCCATGAGGACGTTAAAAGCACTTGAGTTTGCAAATAACAGAAATGCGAAAGTAATAACACTTACTGACAGCGTTCATTCGCCTATGAATTTGTATTCTTCATGTAATTTAATTGCAGATAGCGACATGGCTTCAATTGTAGATTCTCTAGTTGCACCTCTAAGTGTTATTAATGCACTTATAGTTGCATTATGTATGAAAAAACAAAAGACTGTTGCAAAGACATTGACAGAGCTTGAAGATATATGGGATGAATATCAGGTATATGAAAATGATGAAATCGATTATATTGATGATTCCATTAAAATCCATTATGCAAAATTAGAGGATGAAATTAATGAGTAAAGTAGTAGTTGTCGGTGGTGGGGCAGCTGGAATGATGGCAGCATATCAGGCTTCAGAGAATGGACATAAAGTTATTTTAGTTGATAAAAACGAAAAACTTGGTAAAAAGATTTATATAACCGGTAAGGGAAGATGTAACCTGACTAATGCAGGTGAACTAGAAGTAATCTTTAATAATATAATGACAAATCGCAAATTTCTTTATAGCGCATTATATAGTTTTACAAATGATGATGTTATAAATTTTTTTGAAAACAATGGAATGAAAACAAAAATCGAAAGAGGTAATCGTGTTTTTCCAGTTTCAGATCATTCATCAGATGTTATATCTACTATAGTAAAAGCATTAAGAAAAAATAAGGTTGATATACGATTATTTACGCCTGTAAAGGATTTAATCATTACAAATGATAAAGCCTGTGGCGTTTTATTAGAAAATGGCGAAAAAATTATGTGTGATTCTGTCATAATAGCTACTGGTGGTTTATCTTATCCCTCAACAGGTTCAACAGGTGATGGTTACAGATTTGCAAAAGATAGTGGTCATACAATCAATAAATGTGAACCTTCACTTGTTCCAATGAATATCAAAGAAGAGTGGGTTAAAGAGCTTCAGGGATTATCACTTAGAAATGTCAATGTTCGTATAATTAATGGTAAGAAAAAGCTGTACAACGAACTGGGGGAAATGCTTTTTACACATTTTGGAGTAAGTGGACCTCTGATTTTATCCGCAAGTGCAATGATAAACAGAAAATACTTTGATGAAAACCTAAAGATAATTATTGATTTAAAACCAGCACTTGATGTGGAGCAATTAAATAAAAGGATTCTTCGTGATTTTGAAGAAGAACTAAATAAGCAATTTAAGAATTCGCTTAACAAGCTTCTTCCTTCAAAATTAGTACCTGTAGTTATTAATTTAAGTGGTATTGACCCTGATAAACAGGTAAATACTATAACCAAGGAAGAACGGCAAAAGCTCGCATATCTGCTTAAGAATTTAGAGATATCATTTAATGGATTTAGAGGCTGGAATGAAGCAATAATCACAAAAGGTGGAATATCCGTAAAAGATATTAATCCGTCAACTATGGAATCAAAAATAGTAAGCAATTTATATTTTTGTGGTGAAGTATTAGATTTAGATGCTTTAACTGGAGGATACAATTTGCAAATAGCATGGTCTACTGGTTATTTGGCAGGAGACAGTGTGAGATAAAAATTTATAAAATATAAGATAAATAATAAGATGGGAGAACATTATGATTAATAATATTGCAATCGACGGACCTGCCGGAGCAGGAAAAAGTACAATAGCTAAAAAGCTTGCAAAAGAATTGGGATATGTGTATGTAGATACAGGAGCTATGTATCGTGCAATGGCATACTATTTTCTTACAAACAATATATCTTCTGATGATGAGGCGGCAATTGCAAAAGCCTGTGATAATGTAAATGTTTCAATTGCATATAAGAATAACGAACAGCAGGTGTTATTAAATGGTGAGAATATAAGTGACAAAATAAGAAATGAAGAAGTAGGAAACATGGCATCTGCTACAAGTGTATATCCAGTCGTAAGAACAAAGCTTGTAGAATTGCAGAGACAATTAGCGCAGAAAGAAAATGTCATAATGGATGGAAGGGATATTGGAACTGTAGTCCTTCCAAATGCCAACGTCAAAATCTACCTTACTGCTAGTTCAAAAGTAAGAGCACAGAGACGTTTTGATGAGCTTACAGAAAAGGGAATAAGCTGTAAGTTTGATGAAATCGAGAAAGATATAATTGATAGAGATTACAGAGATATGCATAGAGAAACTTCTCCTTTGAAGCAGGCTGATGATGCAGTTTTATTAGATTCATCAGATATGGATATTGATGCAGTCATTGAGAAAATGAAAGAAATAATCAGAGAGGCTTAAAATATGAATGTAAACATTGCCAAAAGTGCAGGTTTTTGCTTTGGAGTAAAAAGGGCTGTAAATCTTGTGTATGATGAAATAGCAAGTGAAGACAAACCCATTTATACATATGGACCGATTATTCATAATGATGAAGTGGTTAAGGATTTAGAACAAAAAGGAGTAACTGTTATTAAAAACCTTGATGAACTTTCATCACTTGAAAAAGGAATAATCATTATTCGCTCTCATGGTATAAGCAGGGAAGAATATAATAGAATCGAAGAATCCGGTTTTGAAATAAAAGATGCCACATGCCCATTTGTAAAAAAGATTCATAAGCTTGTAGAAAAGCATAGTACAGAAGGAAGATACATTATTATCATCGGCAATGCCGACCATCCTGAAGTGCAGGGAATCAAAGGATGGGTGCAGGGAAATAATGTTTGCGTTGTCGGAAATCAGGATGATATAGATAATTTAGATATAACTTTAGAAAAAAAAGTATGTATTGTCTCACAAACGACATTTAACTACAATAAATTTCAAGAATTAGTTGAAATTGTTGAGAAAAAAGGTTATGATATACTTGTTTTAAATACAATTTGTAATGCGACTGAAGAACGTCAGACAGAAGCACGTGATATTGCATCTGAATCAGATGCAATGATAGTGATAGGAGACAAGAACAGCTCGAATACACAAAAGCTATTTGAAATATGCAAAAAAGAATGTGAAAATACTTACTATATACAAACGAATAGAGATATGGATTATGAAAAAATCAAATCTGTCAATAACGTAGGTATTACCGCAGGGGCTTCAACGCCAAATAATATTATTGAGGAGGTTTCAAAGAATGTCAGAAATGAGCTTTGAACAAATGCTGGATGCATATGAAAAAACAATAAGAAATGGAGAAGTGGTTGAAGGTACCGTTATTGATGTTAAACCAGACGAGATTATCTTAAACATTGGATATAAATCTGACGGAATTATTACACGTAATGAATATACAAACGAACCGAACGTAGACCTTACAACTGTAGTTAATGTGGGAGATACATTAGAAGCAAAAGTCATCAAAGTAAACGATGGTGAAGGACAAGTTTCACTTTCATACAAGAGACTTGCTGCTGAGAAAGGAAGCAAGAGATTAGAAGAAGCTTTCGAGAACAAAGAGGTATTAAAAGCAAAAGTATCTCAGATTCTTGCTGGTGGAGTATGTGTTATTGTTGATGAGACAAGAGTATTTATTCCTGCAAGCCTTGTATCAGATTCATTTGAAAAAGATTTAAGCAAATTCAAGGATCAGGAAATCGAATTCGTTATTACAGAATTTGATCCTCGTAAGAGAAGAATTATCGGAAACAGAAAGACATTATTAGTTGCTCAGAAAGCAGAAGCTCAGAAAGAATTATTAGATAAGATTTCTGTAGGCGACGTTATAAATGGTACAATCAAGAATGTTACAGATTTTGGTGCATTTGTTGATTTAGGTGGAGTAGATGGTCTTCTTCACATCTCTGAGATGTCCTGGGGACGTGTAGAGAATCCTAAGAAAGTATTTACTGTAGGACAGGAAGTAAAAGTATTTATTAAGAGCATCAGCGATGCAAAGATTGCACTTAGCATGAAGTTCGATGATGAGAACCCTTGGAATAAAGCGGCTGAGAAATACGCAGTTGGCAACGTGGTAACAGGTAAAGTTGCAAGAATGACTGATTTTGGTGCATTTGTTGAGTTAGCACCTGGTGTAGATGCTTTATTGCATGTTTCACAAATTTCTAGAGAGCATGTTGAAAAGCCAGCAGATGTTTTAAAGGTTGGTCAGGAAGTCGAAGCAAAGATTGTTGATTTCAATGAAGATGAGAAGAAAATTAGCTTAAGCATTAAAGAATTACTTGAGCCAGAAGCAACAGAAGCTACTGAGGATACAGAGGTTTCTGAGGATGTTGATGTGACAGAAGAATAAAATTAATTGGGAGCTGTCAAATGATGGCTTCCAATTTTTAAACCAATTCATATAGTACTTATTTGCTATTAATATGTTACTTTGGAGGATGTATGTATGTTTGATAAGTATGAAGAGTTTAAAAAAGATGTCCTTAAATTAACTAAAATTGACTTAAACTTTTATAAAGAAAAACAAATGCGTCGTAGAATTGATACATTAGCAACTAAAAATGGCGCGAAATCATATGATGAGTATGTTGATATGCTAAAAAAGGATAAAGACAGATTTGAGCAGTTTGTCAATTTTCTGACTATCAACGTATCAGAATTTTATCGAAATCCCGATCAGTGGAAGCTTATGGATGAGCAAATGATACCAAAGCTTTTAAAAGAACAGCGTAAACCAATCAAAATTTGGTCAGCAGCATGTTCTACAGGAGATGAGCCATATTCACTTGCCATGGCTTTTTCAAAACATATTCCGTTATCTGATATTAAAATATTGGCTACAGATATAGACAAACAAGTCATTGAACATGCCAAAGTAGGATTATATTCTGAAAAAAGTATTGCAAATGTTCCGGATGATTTAAAGAAGAAATATTTTACAAAGATTGGAAATTCTTATCAGATTGCTGATGAAATAAAGCGATGTGTAACTTTTAAAGAACATAATCTGTTAAAAGATACATATCCATCCGATTATGATTTCATACTTTGTAGAAATGTTGTGATTTACTTTACAGATGAAGCAAAGGATATGATTTATAGAAATTTCTACAAATCACTTAAAAATCATGGTGTTTTGTTTATAGGAAGTACTGAACAGATTACCAATTATAAAGATATCGGTTTTAAACGTATGAGCAGTTTCTATTTTGAAAAAGATTTAAATCAATAATTTTAAAGTGGTAAAACTTTAGAATGCTAGAGTTTTACCACTTTTTTTAATGATTGGATATATGATTTAAAATATGATCAACATATCTTCGAATCATGACGTCTGATTGGCAGAAATCATCTGTTAATTCAAAATAACTACACTTGTCTTTATAATCTTTTTTGAATTCCGGATTCATAATGGAAGAATATTGCAAAACAAATTTACCATTTTTTCTATTATAGCAATTATAAGCTCTGCATTTTTCTTTATAATTCTTATCTACAAACTGTGCAACACTTTTATGTATAGCAATGTCTTCGTTTGGCAGATAATAATACTCCTTATAGTTTGAATAAAAATATTTTAATTCGCCTTCGAATATAGGAACTCTTATAATTGTAGTATCATGATTAAAATTAATATAAAAACTGTCATGTCTACATGATATTTTTTGAGGAAGAGTAAAATCATTTTCAAGAAAAATATATAATTCTGATTTTTCAGTCCCATCAACAGATAAATATGGTTTGATAGCAGTTTCCTTGACAGAATATTGACCATGAAGTAACTCTACATACGATAATACAGGCAGCAAATCCATCATCCCTATAACATCTTCGAAATTATGTAACAACAAAATGTCAAGCTGCTCATCGTCTTTAGATTTAATATAGTCATAATATACATTGATAAGTTCTCCGCCAGAATATAAGTCATTACGTTTAATGTTTAGGAATTTCTCTATAGTTTTTTGCTTGTAATTTTCAAGATTTAAAATCGGCTTAATATCAGAGACTGCTTTAAAAATATCCAGATAACTATAATCCTTAAAGGATTCCTCGATATTATACAAATCGCATTTGGCTTTCAAAAACGGTATATCAAAACCAATACCATTAAAAGAAATAATTGTATTATATTGTTTTAGAATTTCAATAAAAGCATTTATGACAATTTTCTCTTCAGATGGATTTTCCGCAAAAAACTGATCTACACATATATATTTTCCACGTTTCCTCGCACATCCAATCATGTAAACACTTGCTCTGGATGGAGAGAATCCGGTTGTCTCTATGTCAAAAAAAATCGAACGCTCATCAAATAGTTTGTCTGTTAAATTATCCTGTTTAATATATAATTCTTCTCTGTGGGTTGTTTTCATAAATTCACTCTCAATTTTATAAAATATTTTTATGCTATCATTATACCATCTATTTTAGTATTTAAAAATAAAAAGTATTTAAAAAAAAACAATATATAGTATATTTCTACACCCATAAAGTGGTATAATTAAACAGAAAATTGTATAATACATATCAATGATTATGCAAAATATACAAGAAAGAGGGACACAAACATGGGTTTAAAAACATTTGTTGGTGGTGTGCATCCTTACGAAGGCAAAGAACTTGCCAAAGATGCACCAATTAAAGAAATTTTACCCAAGGGTGAACTTGTTTATCCAGTATCTCAGCATATCGGAGCACCAGCTACTCCTATTGTAGAAAAAGGTGATATCGTTTTAAAAGGACAGAAGATAGCGGAGGCCGGTGGTTTTGTATCATCGCCTATATACTCATCTGTTTCAGGTACTGTAAAGGCTATTGAAAAGCGTCGTGTAGCTGTAGGAGATATGGTAAACTGTATCATTATTGATAACGATGGGGAATTTAAGGAAGTTGAGTATCAGACAGTTGACGATGTTTCTAAGCTTTCGAAAGAAGAAATTATTAACAAAGTCAAAGAGGCTGGTGTAGTTGGTATGGGTGGTGCCGGTTTCCCGACACATGTAAAGCTATCACCGAAGGAGCCGGAGAAAATAGAGTACATTATTGCCAACTGCGCAGAGTGTGAACCTTATCTGACAGCTGACTACAGAAGAATGCTCGAGAATCCGGAAGAATTAATTGCCGGTATGAAGATAATACTTCAGCTATTTGATAATGCAAAGGGAATTTTTGGGGTAGAGAATAATAAGCCTGACTGCATTGCCAAATTAAAAGAATTAACAAAAGATGAACCCAGATTAGAGGTATGTGAACTTCTCACAAAGTATCCTCAGGGTGGTGAGCGACAGTTAATATATGCAACAACTGGACGTGCAATTAATTCAAAGATGTTACCTGCAGATGCCGGCTGTATAGTTGACAATGTGGAGACAATTATTGCTGTTTATAATGCAGTTAAAAATGGTATTCCTGTAATGAAAAGAGTATCAACAATTACAGGTGATGCAATAGTTAATCCATCAAACTTTTTGTACAGTATTGGTACATCATATAAGGAATTAGTTGAAGCCGCTGGCGGATTTAAGGACGATAAGCAGCCTGAGAAAATTATATCTGGTGGTCCTATGATGGGATTTTCAATGTTTAGTCTTGATATTCCAACCACTAAGACTTCATCTTCACTCCTTTGTTTTAGCAAAGATGAAGTAGCTGCTATGGCACCAATTGCCTGCATTAATTGCGGTTGTTGTGTTGAGGCTTGTCCTGAACAGCTTATTCCTAGTCGCCTAATGAAATTTAGTGAAAGAGGCTTGATGAAAGAATTCGAAGACTGGCATGGACTTGAGTGTATAGAATGTGGAAGCTGTTCATATGTATGCCCATCAAGACGTCAGGTGGCACAATCTGTTAAGACTATGAAGAAGCTTGTGCTAGCTGAAAAGAGAAAACAAAAATAAAGAAAGAGGTGTATTATTGTGAGTGATTTATTTCAGGTTTCATCATCACCACATGTACGTTCAAAAGTATCTACTGACAAGATTATGCTGCTGGTCGTTGCAGCACTGATGCCATCTACATTGTTTGGAATTTACAATTTTGGAATCAGGGCAGCATTGCTTATAGTTGTAACAATTTTAAGTTGTGTAGTTTCAGAGTTTATTTTTGATTTAATCGTACATAAAGAAAATACTATAAAAGATTTTAGTGCTGTTGTTACCGGATTGTTATTGGCACTTAATTTACCTGCTGGTTTACCAATCTGGGAAGCTATCCTTGGTGGTGTATTTGCAATTATTATTGTCAAATGTCTTTTTGGAGGACTTGGTCAGAACTTCATGAACCCGGCACTTGGTGCAAGATGCTTCTTGCTTATTGCATTTGCTGCCGATATGACTAATTTTAACGTGACAAGAAATGGAGTAGATGTCTATTCTGGTGCTACACCTCTTGCCCTTATAAGAAGTGAAGGACTTTCAAGTGTAAATGTCAAAGACATGTTATATGGATTTACTGCCGGAACAATTGGAGAAACTTCTGTTATTGCCATCTTAATCGGAGCAATAATATTAATTCTTGCAGGTGTAATTGATTTGAAAATTCCAGGTTCTTATATTGTTACTTTTGCAATTTTTATGTTTATATTTGGAGCTGAGAGATTTGATATCAATTATGTAACAGCACAGCTTTGTGGTGGTGGTTTAATGCTTGGTGCATTCTTTATGGCTACAGACTATGTTACTTCACCTATAACACCACGTGGTAAGATATTATTTGGTATCTGCTGTGGCTTATTAACTGGAATATTCCGTTGTTTCGGAGCTAATGCAGAGGGTGTCTCATTTTCAATAATCTTAAGCAATATATTAGTTCCTATTATCGAAAAAATAACAGTGCCTAGAGCATTTGGTATGATAAAGGAGGCAAAGAAGAATGAATAAAAAGATTGTACATGACGCTTTGATCCTTACAGCATTTACGCTTGTGCTTGGTCTTATTCTCGGTATTGTATATGGAATAACCAAAGATCCTATCGATAAAGCAAATGCTGATACAGCAAGAGCTGCTTATCAGGAAGTTTTTAAGGATGCAGTTTCATTTGAAGCATATGAATACGATAAAGATGAAGCAAACCAGATAGTTGCAGATGGTGGATATAAAGATACAATTGATGACATTCAGTCAGCATTAGATGATAGTGGAAAGACATTAGGTTATGTCATTACTGTTACAGCAAAAGACGGAAGTCAGGTAAGTATCACTTTTTCTGTAGGTATTTCAAATGACGGAACTGTAAATGGCTATTCCATAACTGATATATCTGAGACTCCTGGTCTTGGTATGAAGGCAGAAGATGAAGAGTTCTACAGTCAGTTCCAGAATAAGGCTGTTGATGCTTTTACTGTAGTAAAACAAGCACCTTCTGCTGATAATGAGATAGAAGCTATAACCGGTTCGACAATTACATCAAAAGCTATGGCAAATGGATGTAATGCAGCTATTCTTTACTTCCAGAACAAACTGCAGGGAGGTGCTGAATAATGAACAAATATTTAGAGCGTTTATATAACGGAATTATTAAAGAGAATCCAACATTTGTACTGATGCTTGGAATGTGTCCAACACTCGCAGTTACATCAAGTGCTATAAATGGTATTGGTATGGGATTATCTACAACAGTGGTATTGGTTTGTTCAAACTTGCTTATTTCATTGTTTAGAAAAGTTATTCCAAATGGCGTCAGAATGCCGGCATTCATAGTGATTGTTGCATCATTGGTTACTGTTGTTCAGTTTATGATGCAGGCATATTTGCCTAGTTTATCAAAATCATTAGGTGTATATATTCCACTTATCGTTGTAAACTGTATCATCTTAGGAAGAGCAGAAAGCTACGCTTCAAAGAATGCACCTGTTGAATCAATATTTGATGGACTTGGAATGGGATTTGGATTTACTATAGGTCTTACACTTATTGGTTTGATAAGAGAAATTCTTGGTGCTGGAACAGTATTCGATATCCCAGTATTATTAAATATTGGATTTACACCAATTACAATTTTTATTATGGCACCGGGAGCTTTCCTTGTACTTGCATTCCTCGTTGCCGGAATGAATATAATCAGAAAGAAGATGGAAGCAAAAGGAACACCTCTTGCAGAGCCTGCAGGATGCCTTGCAGGAGATTGTGCACATTGTGGTGCTGCATGTCCATCTGCTCAGAAAACAGCAACAAAAGAGGCTTCAGAAGGAGGGGATAAATAATGAGCGTATTAACAGAATTGGCATTAGTTGCAATTGGTGCAGCTATCGTTAACAATGTTGTATTAAGTCAGTTCCTTGGAATTTGTCCGTTCCTTGGTGTTTCTAAGAAGACTGAAACAGCTGCCGGTATGGGCGGTGCAGTTATCTTTGTTATTGCAATTGCTACATTCGTAACTCAGCTTATTTACAGAGGTATTCTTGCAAATACAGCACTAATGAATGCAGGTATTGATCTTACATATTTGCAGACTATAGTATTTATTCTCGTAATTGCATCATTAGTTCAGTTTGTTGAAATGTTCTTAAAGAAGGTTATGCCACCATTATACGAATCACTTGGTGTATTCCTTCCACTCATTACAACAAACTGTGCAGTACTTGGAGTTGCACTTAACAGTGTTACAAACTATGCTGAATACTCATTCGGTATGGGATTACTTTACAGCATGGTTTATGGTATTTTTACAGCTGTTGGTTTCTTTATTGCTATTGTATTAATGGCAGGAATCAGAGAGAAAATCGAATACAATGATATCCCAAAACCATTTCAGGGTACAGCAATCGTACTTATAACGGCGTGCTTAATGTCGATTGCATTTATGGGATTTTCAGGAATGATTTAGGAGGAAAAAATTATGAATATTACTGCAATAATTGTAGCAGCACTCGTAGTTGGATGTGTTGGAATTATTCTTGGATTTTTCCTCGGAATTTCAGGTGAAAAATTCAAGGTTGAAGTGGATCCACGAGAAGAGGCTATTTTAGAGGTTTTACCTGGTAATAACTGTGGCGGATGCGGATATGCCGGATGTTCCGGCCTTGCAAGTGCCATTGTAAAAGGCGAGGCTCCTGTTGGACAATGTCCTGTAGGTGGTGATCCTGTAGCAGCAAAGGTTGGCGAGATTATGGGAATTGAAGCTGGTGTCGGTGTCAAAAAAGTGGCATTCGTTAAGTGTGCCGGAACTTGCGACAAAGCTAATCAGAGTTATGATTATACTGGTGTGGAAGATTGTTCTGCAATGGCATTTGTTCCAGCAGGCGGTCCTAAAGCCTGTAGCTATGGATGTTTGGGATATGGTAGCTGTGTAAAAGCGTGTCCATTTGATGCCATACATGTAGTTGATGGTATTGCACAGGTTGATGTTGCAGCATGTAAAGCATGTGGCAAATGTGTTCAGGCTTGTCCAAAGAACTTAATTGAGCTTGTTCCATATGATTCTTCTCATTTAGTTCAGTGTAGTTCTAAGGATAAAGGAAAAGATGTTATGCAGGCATGCTCTGTTGGCTGCATAGGCTGTCACCTCTGTGAAAAGAATTGTCCATCTGATGCAATTCACGTAATAGATAATGTTGCATATATTGATCAGGATAAATGTACAGGTTGTGGTATCTGTGCAGAGAAATGTCCAAAGAAAATCATTTTATAATCGGATAAACAAAGGGTTGCAAATTGCAACCCTTTACTCATTTATTTTGATTGAATCTTTGATTCCTGACGATGCTTCTATAGAATAATCATTTTTAATAAAAACTGCTTCAACGCCATCTAAAGCTTCTATGTATTTCATGCCATCGTCTGCACCTTTTAAGAAGCATATAGTACTTAACGCATCGCCATCTACAGATTTATCACTTACAATTGTAACAGAATATAAATCGTTTTCACACGGATAGCCGGTATTTATGTCAAGGATATGATGATATATCTTATCATCTATTTCAAAGTATCTCTCATATATACCAGAGGTTACAACCGACTTGTCAGAGACCTCGATAGACAAAAGCGATTCCCCCGAATCTGCGAAGGGTTTTTGAATTCCCACATGATAATTTGTTCCGTCTGTCTTGGTTCCTATTGTAAGTATATTGCCACCTAGATTTATAATCCCCGAAGAAATGCCTTTTGAATTAAGATAATCTTTCATCTTATCAGCTATAAATCCTTTAGCAACAGCTCCTAAATCAATTTTACAGTCCGAGTCAGATAGCATAACTTTATCGCCTTTAATCAAAACTTTATTGTAATCTATACCAGACTTTAGAGTGTCTATTTGTTCACTATCAGGGATATTAGATTCATCTACCTGATTAGAATCATTCTGACATTCTTTTGCGATATTCGAAATATTCCATAAGTCAGATAGTTTTCCAATAGTAATATCGAAAACACCATCACTTTGCCTGCAATATGATAAGCCTGTTTTTAATAGTTCTATTGTTTCTTCGCTTACCTTCACGTATTCCTTCCCTGCGTTCTTATTAATTTGCGATATTTCACTCGTATCAATTGTATTTGACAATTTTTGTTCATAATCGGATGCGATATCAAAGCACTCGTCAATATACTTTTCATCAGATGAATTATACAATGTAATTGTTATAATTGTGTCAAAATAAAAACCGGATTTTGAAACTTTTTTATCCCGATTACCACATGAACAAAGGGACAATAGTAGTGTTACTAATATCAATACAGATACGCCTTTATAATTTCTTGTTTTTTTTAACATAATTGTTCTCTTTTTATCTATTTTTTATTTTCTTACAATAACACATCACATTAATTCACTCAATACAATAAAATGATTTTGTATTTTTCTGTAATATATGGTAATGTATATAAGTCGAGTTTTGCAATTATGAAAAAAGATTAAGGAAGTTATACATTATGGAAAAAGAATATAAAAGAGTAGTAATAAAAATCGGTTCGTCCAGTCTTACATATCCTGAAACAGGACGATTAAATTTATCAAAGATGGAGCATCTTGTGCGCGCGATATGTGATTTGCGTAATCGAGGTATAGATATTTGTCTCGTAAGCTCCGGCGCTATTGCAGTAGGAAGAGATGCAATAGGACTTAAAGAACGTCCAAAGGATATTTCAACAAAGCAGGCCTGTGCTGCTGTTGGTCAGGGAAAGCTTATGATGACATACCAGAAGCTGTTTGGTGAATACAATCAGGTTTCAGGACAGGTTTTAATGACTAAAAATACAATGGTAAATCCTGTATCAAGAAACAATGCCAAAAGCACATTCAATGAATTATTCAATATGGGAATTGTGCCTATTGTAAATGAAAATGATACTGTAAGTACATACGAGATGCAGTTTGGTGACAATGATACATTATCTGCACTTGTTTCATCCTTAGTTGGAGCTGATTTACTTATTCTATTATCGGATATAGATGGGTTATATACAGATGACCCTCATAGTAATCCCGATGCCCAATTAATCAAAGATGTAGATGAAATAAATGAGCAGCTTTATCATATGGCAAAAGAATCAACTGGAAGCAATGTTGGAACAGGTGGTATGACAACAAAGCTTACAGCAGCCAAAATTGCTACATATTCTGGAGCAGATATGATTATTGCCAATGGAAATAATGTAGATATTATTATGGATATTATGGACCGGGATTATGAAGGAACAACCTTCCACGCACAGGAAAATCCAAATTTCCAGCTTGCAAATTATATTATGGAGACATTAGGATGAAAGAAAAAATAGATAGAATAAATGAATTATACAGAAAATCAAAAGCTGAAGGACTGACAGAAGAAGAGAAAAAAGAACAGGCATTACTCCGTCAGGAGTTTATTGCCAATGTAAAAGGAAATCTCAGAGCCCAATTGAATAACATAGATATTGTCGATGAAAATGGTAATGTCGAAAATCTTGGTGAGAAATATGGAAGTAATAAAGGAACAAATTCGTAGAGATTTTAAAACAAGAAGAAGAACATTATCTTGTGAGCATGTGAAAATAAATAGCGATAAAATATGTGAGAATTTCCTAGACTCAGATATTTATAAGAATTGTCAAAATATTTTAGCATACAGCACCATACAAAACGAGGTTGATTTAAGCCAGATAATTAATCAGGCATTGTTTGATAATAAAAATTTATTTTTACCCAGGGTAGAAGGGGATTCAATGAATTTTTTCAGAATAAACAATACTGATAAATTGCAGATTGGAAGCTATAACATCCTGGAACCTCAAAATGGTACAGTTTACCAGGATTCAACTAATTCTATTATGCTTGTACCAGGAATTGCATTTTCAACGCAGGGGGCAAGAATAGGTTTTGGAAAAGGATTTTATGATAAATATTTATCGCAACACAAAAGTATTTTTAAAATTGGTATTGCCTATGACTGGCAGATAACAAAGTCATGGGTTACAAATGAATTTGATATAAATATGAATATGATTATTACAGAAAAGCGGGAGGTAAAAATCTATGACTAAGCTTGAAGCTTTATGCAAGAGTGCATATGATGCAAGAATAAAAATGGGTATGCTTGATACCGAAAAAAAGAATGAAGTACTACTTAAAGCAGCTGAATTGCTTGTGGCAAATCAGGACACTATAATTGAAGCAAACAAAATTGATGTACAGCATGGCAAAGAAAATCTTATGCCAGCAGGACTTCTTGACCGTCTTACATTGACATCAGAAAGAATAGAACAGATGGCAGATGGTCTTGTACAGATTGCCAAATTGGACGACCCAATTGGAGAAGTCCTTTCCATGAAAAAAAGACCTAATGGATTAATTATTGGAAAGAGAAGAGTACCTCTTGGTGTTATTGGTATAATATTCGAGGCTCGTCCAAATGTAACATCTGATGCATTCGGATTATGCTTTAAGTCTGGTAACTGCTCGATATTAAAGGGTGGAAGTGATGCTATTAATTCAAATATTGCCATTGTAAATGTTCTAAAAAAAGCAATAACAGAATGTGGCGTTTCAGAAGATGTCCTTTTCTTAATCGAAGATACTGATAGAGAGACTACAAATCAATTTATGAGAATGAACCAATATGTTGATTTATTGATTCCACGTGGTGGAGCAGGACTTATTCAATCAGTTGTCAATAATGCAACAATTCCTGTAATCCAGACAGGAACCGGAAATTGTCACATATACGTTGATTCAGATGCTGATTTTGATATGGCTATCAATATAATCACGAATGCAAAAACACAGCGTATAGGTGTATGCAATGCATGTGAATCAATTGTTGTTCACAAACATATTGCAAAAGACTTTTTACCACTCCTTTATAACGCACTCAAGGAGTATCATGTAGAGTTAAGATGCGATGAAGCAGCGCAGGAGATTTTAAAGGATTCAGAGCTTGTCAAAGCAGCAACAGAAGAAGACTGGGGAACAGAATATCTTGACTACATCATGTCTGTAAAGATTGTAAAAGATATGTCAGAGGCGGTAGAGCACATTAACAAATATACAACCTCGCACTCAGAGGCAATTGTTACTAATGACTATGACAGAGCACAAAGATTTTTAAACGAGATAGATTCTGCTTGTGTATATGTCAATGCATCTACACGTTTCTCAGATGGAAATGAGTTTGGTTTTGGTGCTGAAATAGGAATTAGCACACAGAAACTGCATGCACGCGGACCAATGGGTCTTGATGCACTGACAAGCTACAAATATATAATTTATGGCAATGGTCAAATCAGAAAATAATGAGGATTTTATGAGAGATTTAGAAGCACAAATGCAGTATTCATATATGGATAAGGCAAAAAAATATATTACAAACAAAGAAAAAGAATTAGGTCGTAAGCTGACTTTCCATGTTACTACTTTCGGATGTCAGATGAATGCCCGCGATTCAGAGAAGCTTGTAGGAATACTTGAAGAGATTGGATATATTGAAGCTCCAGATGAAAAGGCAGATTTTGTTATTTACAATACATGTACCGTAAGAGAAAACGCCAACAACAAAGTATATGGGCGTCTTGGTTATTTGTCGACATTAAAGAAGAAAAATCCGGAAATGATGATTGCATTATGCGGATGTATGATGCAGGAGCCTGATGTCGTTGAGAAAATTCGTAAAAATTATAAGTATGTTAATTTAGTTTTCGGAACACATAACATATTCAAATTTGCAGAATTATTATGTCAGTGTTATGAATCGAAATCAATGATTATCGATATCTGGAAGGATACTGACAAGATAGTTGAAGATTTACCGGTGAAGAGAAAATTCTCTTTCAAGTCAGGGGTCAATATCATGTTTGGATGCAACAATTTCTGCAGCTACTGTATTGTTCCATATGTACGAGGAAGAGAGCGAAGCCGTGAACCAAAGGATATCATTCGCGAAATTGAAGGACTTGTGGCTGATGGTGTATGCGAAGTAATGCTCTTAGGACAGAACGTCAATTCCTATGGAAAAAATCTTGAAAATCCTGTATCTTTTGCGGAATTACTTAGAGCTGTAAATGAAATTGAAGGGTTGAAGAGAATACGATTTATGACTTCTCATCCAAAGGATTTATCAGATGAACTTATTTTGGCAATGAAAGAATGTGATAAGGTATGCAAGCACCTTCATTTACCTCTTCAGTCAGGTAGTTCAAGAATCCTCAAGGTAATGAACAGACATTATGATAAAGAGCAGTATTTAGATGAAGTAAGACGTTTAAGAGAAGCCATCCCTGACATTGCACTTACAACAGATATCATTGTTGGATTCCCTGGTGAAACAGAAGAGGACTTCTTAGAGACAATGGATGTTGTCAAGCAGGTAAGATATGATAGTGCATTTACTTTTATCTATTCAAAACGAACAGGCACTCCGGCAGCTAAAATGGACGAACAGATACCAGATGATGTAATAAAAGACAGATTTGACCGTCTTTTAAAAGAAGTTCAGGATATTTCATCAGAGAAAGCAATGAAGCTTGAAGGACAGACATTGCCGGTACTGGCAGAGGAAATGAATGAGCACGATTCAAGTCTTATTACAGGACGTCTGGAAAACAATTCTGTAGTTCATTTTCCGGGCAATAAAGACATGGTAGGGAATATATACAATGTAACCCTCAAAGAATGTAAAGGCTTTTATTATATTGGAGTGATTGCTGAATAATGAAAAAAAGAATTGGTAAATATGATTTAATTTTTATCAGTCTTATTTTTGCCGTTATAACATTATTTACTATATTATTTTATTCGAAATATAATCAAAATGGTGATTTTGCTGTTGTAACTGTTGACGGAAAAGAGTATGGCCGCTATCCGTTATGCGAAGATACTGAAATAGACATAACAGATGCAACAGGTCAAATCACCAATATTCTATCCATCAGTAACAATACCGCTACAATGTCAGAGGCATCGTGCCCGGATAAGCTTTGTATGAAACACAAAGCTATTTCTTTGGAAAAAGAGACAATTGTATGCCTGCCCAATAAGGTTGTGGTGACTATTGAATCTGACACAGATTCAGATTTAGATGCAATTTCAAACTAGAGGAGTTGTCAATGAAAAGAAAAACAGCATATATGGGACTCTTTTTGGCATTAGCCCTAATCTGCAGTTATATAGAATCCTTTTTTTCAATAGGTATTCCCGGTGTAAAACTTGGTCTTACAAATATTGTGGTTGTATGGATGTTATATCTTGTTGGAACGAAAGAAGCCTTTTTTGTTTCTGTTCTTAGAATATTACTTGCAGGCTTTATGTTTACAAACCTGTTTAGTATCATATATTCCCTTGCCGGCGGGCTTACAAGCTTTTTGGTAATGTATATAGTCAAAAAAACCGGCAAATTTAAATGTCTTACAGTCAGCATCTGTGGTGGAATCTCGCACAATATTGCGCAGATTATTGTAGCTGCCTATATTGTAAACAATTATAATGTTTTATTTTATATTCCGGTTTTACTTATAAGTGGAATGATTACCGGGCTTGTGATTGGAATTCTGTCACAGGAACTAATTATTCGTATCGGTAATCGTTTTAAGTTTTAGGAGGCTTTATGTATTCATATATACGTGGAGAATTAGCAGAAATAAATTCAGACCACATAGTATTAGATGTAAATGGTATAGGTTATCAGATTTACATCCCGACAAATACTTTGAACTATCTTCCATCTATTGGCGAGATGGTCAAAATACATACATATCTTTATATTCGTGAAGATGCCATGATGTTATATGGTTTTTTGACAAGAGATGACCTTGATATGTTCAAAATGCTTATCACTGTAAGCGGCATAGGTCCTAAAGGTGGACTTGGAATATTATCTACTCTGTCAACTGACGACCTTCGGTTTGCTGTACTATCCGATGATGCAAAAGCAATTGCAAAGGCTCCCGGAATAGGTGCGAAGACCGCGCAGAGAGTTATAATAGACTTAAAGGACAAAATGTCTTTGGAAGAAGCCTTCGAAAAGAAACTTGAACATACTACTAATAAAGTATTACCAGAAAATAATTCGATTAAAAATGACGCTGTTCTTGCTCTGAATGCACTAGGATATTCATCTACTGAAAGCTTAAAGGCTGTATCGAAAGTAGAAATAACTGAAGATATGGATGTAGAAGATGTGTTAAAAGCTGCATTAAAGCATATGTCATTATTTTAACGAGGTATTATGGAGAAAAAAATTATATCGACCAAAATACAGGAAGAGGATATTAAAATTGAAAGCAGTTTAAGACCTCAGACTTTAAACGATTATATTGGTCAGGAGAAAATAAAAGACAACTTAAAAATTTATATTGAAGCAGCCAAACAAAGAGGCGAATCCTTAGACCATGTATTATTTTATGGTCCTCCAGGACTTGGAAAAACAACACTTGCCGGAATCATCGCAAATGAGATGGGAACCCATGTCAAAATTACATCGGGTCCTGCAATAGGAAAACCAGGAGAGATGGCTGCGATACTCAATGGTCTGCAGGAGGGTGATATTCTCTTTGTGGATGAAATACACAGACTTAACCGTCAGGTTGAAGAAGTGCTATATCCTGCAATGGAAGATTATGCTATAGATGTAATGATAGGTAAAGGTGAATCCGCGCGTTCAATACGACTTAATCTGCCCAAATTCACTTTAGTAGGTGCAACTACGAGGGCTGGAATGCTGTCTGCACCGCTTAGAGACAGATTTGGTGTAGTTAACCATATGGAATTTTATACAGTCGAGGAACTAAAAACTATTATAATGCAATCAGCAAAAGTTCTAAATGTCTCTATTGATGAAAAGGGTGCTTATGAGATGGCCAGACGTTCAAGAGGAACACCAAGACTTGCCAACAGACTTCTTAAAAGAGTAAGAGATTTTGCAGAAGTAAAATATGATGGCAACATAACATATGATGTGGCATCTTTCGCATTAGATTTGCTTGAAGTAGATAAAATGGGACTTGATATGAGTGATAGAACTATCATCATGACTATCATAGAGAAGTTTAATGGTGGACCTGTGGGGCTTGATACATTGGCAGCTTCAATTGGAGAAGATTCCGGAACAATAGAAGATGTATATGAGCCATACCTTGTCAAGAACGGTTTTATAAACAGAACTCCCAAAGGACGTGTGGCTACTGATTTTGCATATGAACATTTTGGGATTACACGTCAGTAGGGTATTGCATTTTGTATAATGTACTTGTATAATGTACAATATATTGTATTTAACAAACTGGAGGAAATGATATGTCTGCGAAAACAAGTGCGGAAGTTGTAATAGACGGAAAAGTATATACACTTAGTGGCTATGAAGGTGAAGAGTATTTACAGAAAGTAGCTGCTTATATCAATAATAAAATTTCGGAATATGACGCAATAGAGGATTTTCGTCATCTTCCACTTAATATGAAAAGCACATACATACAACTAAATATAGCAGACGATTATTTCAAGGCCAAATCACATGTTGAGAAGCTTGAAAAAGACCTGGAAATAAAGGAAAAAGAGATTTATGATTTAAAGCATGAATTGATTTCTAATCAGATTAAGGCTGAATCAGCTGAGGCCTCACTTAAAGAGCTTGAAGCAGAAAACAAAGACTTGTTACTTAATAAAGCAAGATTAGAAGCAACATTAGAAGATACACTTCTTGATGGTAAAACTAAAAAAAAGTAATTTAAGGGACAGTTTTTTCTGTCCCATTTTTAATATTGTAAAAAATGTATGAGTCAGGTAAATTATATGGAAAATAATAATCAAAATGATATTTTTGAGTTGCTGGCACCTGCTGGCTCCTATGACACTTTTAAAGCAGTAATAAATGCTGGTGCAGATGCGGTTTATGTAGGCGGTAATCTTTTTGGAGCAAGGGCATATGCCAATAATTTTACTACAGATGAATTAATAAGTGCTATGAATTATGCTCATTTACGCGGGTGCAAAGTATATTTAACAGTAAATACTTTACTTAAAAACGATGAGATAAAGAACAAATTAATTGAATATATTAAACCATTTTATTTGAATGGTTTAGATGCCGTGTTAGTTCAGGATTTCGGAACCTTGAGAGTATTACATGACACTTTTCCTGATTTACCTCTGCATACAAGTACACAGATGACTGTAACAGGCTCATACGGAGTACGATTTTTGCAAAAATTCGGTGTGACGCGTGTTGTAATGGCAAGAGAAGTATCCCTTGACGAGATGAAACATCTACATAAAGAAACAGGAATGGAAATAGAAGCTTTTGTACACGGTGCATTATGCTATTCATATTCAGGACAATGTCTTTTTAGCAGCATGATTGGGGGAAGAAGTGGTAACAGAGGACGTTGCGCACAGCCTTGCCGTCTTCCATACCAGGTATTCGATTCCAAAATGACCAAAATATCCACGGATGATTATATTCTTAGCTTAAAGGATATGTGTGGCATAGAAAGCCTAAAAGAGCTTCATGAAGCCGGAGTTTATTCGTTAAAAATCGAAGGCCGCATGAAACAGACTTCTTATGCAGCTGGAATTGTATCATATTATAGAAAATACATCGATAAATATATTGCAGAACACAATAATGATATATCGAAAAATGACAGACAGGCAATATCGAATTTAGGAAACAGATGTGGTTTTACAAACGATTATTACTTTAAACACAATTCCCCTGATATGGTTACATATAAGAAGCCAAATTATGCAACGGCTGATGAGAAATTACATCAGTCTGTGTTAGACAGATATACGTCTGATAACAAACTACCAATTACCGGACAAGCATATTTTTACAAAAATTCACCAGCAGTATTAAATTTATTTTACAACGATTATTGTATAACTGTCGAAGGCAATGTGGTTGAAGAAGCCAAAAATTCACCTGTTACTTACGAACAAATCAAGTCTAGATTATCAAAAATTAAAGATACCGATTTCGAATTTTCTTCTTTGGATATTGAAATTGAAGACAATGTGTTTGTTCCAAATGGAGAGCTCAACAGATTAAAAAGAGCTGCTATTGATCAATTATATGATAAATTATTATCAGGCTACAAAAAAGATGATAGTAGCATTGCCGGGCTTGACTATAAAATAGCAGATTCAGACCAGCCAAGTTTAAATAATATCTGTCTTCGTGTATCCATAGAAGACAGGAACTTACTAGACTTATGCGTATCCAAAGATTACATAGACAAAATATATATCGACTATGATGCCTATAACAGAAATTCTTTTGCAAAAGAATTATCTAAAGATATTGATTTTGTTAAGATGCATAATAAGGATATTTATCTTATCATGCCATACATTTTCAGAAAGGATACTGCCAGTTTTTTCGAACAGTCAGATGTACTTGATATCTTGTCAAAATTAAATGGTCTTGTCATCAAAAATTATGAAGAACTTCAGTTTATTAAAGAAAATCTTAATAAATATTTAAATGAAATAGATGTCATAATTGATTATAATATGTATACATACAATGATTATGCCAAATACTCATTTGAGCAGGAAGGTGTTTTACACGACACAGTACCTATTGAATTAAACAGTAAGGAAATTGCAAACAGAAATAACAGCGGCAGCGAGATGATTATATATGGACATTATGTACTTATGACGTCTGCTGGCTGCGTTCACAAGAATACAAAGGGCTGTGATAAGTGTAAACAAACGCTATACCTAAAAGACAGATATAATAAATTATTTGCTGTTAAGAACAAATGTAATGAATGTTATAATACTATATACAATTCAGTTCCAACTATGCTTTTTTCAAATATTGACAAGATAAAAAGTTATGGAATAAATGACTTTAGAATATGTTTTACAACAGAAAGTATATCTTTTGCAGATAAAGTACTTGAATTATACAATAATTTTGATAAAGAAAATGTCGATTTCGAATATACAAATGGGCATTTCAAAAGAGGAGTGGAATAGTTAATGACACATTTATTCGTAGAAGCATCCAAATATTTTATGATATTTCTAATACTCATATATACATATGAATGCTTCCATATTTTTAAATTTACTGACAAGGCTGACAAGCAAAACCACATATATGCCACACAGAGAAAGCTGATATTTCTTATACATTTCGACGCTTTTTTGGTATTGTTCCTGCAGAATAGAAACAAACAGATGCTTGGTTTTTATCTGATGCAATTAATTCTTTTTCTTGCAATTTTGCTTATGTATCGTCTTTTTTATAAAAAAGCATCAAACCTTGTTCTGAACAATATGCTCTTACTTCTTAGCATTGGAATGATAGAGCTTACAAGACTATCATTTGATAAAGCGTTCAAACAATTTATGTTTATACTGATCGGTTTTATAATTGCAATTATTATTCCTCTTATTCTTAACCATGTATCAATGTTTAGAAACTTTACATGGCTGTATGCATCAGTCGGAATAATCGCTCTTGTACTTGTCCGTGTCATCGGAAAGAAAAGCTATGGTGCTTACCTTACTATAAGTTTTGGAGGTATTACAATACAGCCTTCAGAGTTTGTCAAAATTCTTTTTGTGTTTTATATAGCTTCAATGCTGTACAAGAATACAGACTTTAAACAGCTTGTTACGACAAGTATTGTTTCAGCTGTTTTTGTATTAACTCTTGTAGCCTCTAGGGATTTAGGTGGAGCATTATTATTCTTTTTCACATATCTGGTAATGGTATATGTAGCTACGAGAAAGTTTTATATTTTTGCTGGTGGAATAAGTTTTCTGGCAGTAGGAGCACTGATTGGATTTAAGCTCTTTTCACATGTACAGACGCGAGTACTGGCATGGCAGGATCCGCTTGCAGTAATTGACAAAGAGGGCTATCAGGTTTGTCAATCTCTGTTTGCAATCGGTACAGGTGGATGGTTTGGATTAGGTCTCGGACAAGGTCTGCCTAAGAAAATACCTGTTGTAGAGAATGATTTTATTTTTTCAGCAATTTCAGAAGAAATGGGTGGAATATTTGCGCTTTGCATAATAATGATATGTATAAGCTGCTTTCTGATGATTTTTAATGTTGCAATGCAGATGAAAGACCAGTTTTACAAATTAGTTGCACTGGGTCTTGGAAGTCTCTATGCATTGCAGGTATTTTTGACAATCGGTGGTGTTACCAAATTCATTCCTTCTACCGGTGTCACTTTACCGCTTATAAGTTATGGTGGAAGCTCATTACTCTCAACAATGATTATCTTCGGAATAATCCAGGCTCTTTATATAATGCAAAGCGAATCAGTTGAAGAACGTAAAAAGAAAAAGCTTAAAGGAGACACTGACGTAAATGAAAGAAAAGCGAACGGAAAAGAAAATAAATAGAAATCGTGAATTTACAGTAATTGCATATTTTTTCTTTATTATTTTTATCGCTTTAATGGCATATTTTATATATTTTCAAGTGGTAAAAAGCGAGGATTTTATTAATAGTCCGTACAATTCCTTACAAGATTTATTTTCTGAAAATATAATTCGAGGTGAGATTATTTCTTCTGATGGATATGTTCTCGCCAAGACTAAGGTAGATAGCAACGGAAATGAAACTAGGGAATATCCCTACGGAAGAACTTTTGCACATGTTGTCGGATATTCTGTAAACGGTAAAGCAGGACTTGAAAGTCAGGCAAATTTCAATCTGTTAAGATCCCATCAGTTTTTCCTCGAGCAGATACTAAATGACCTTAAGGGCGAAAAAAGCTACGGAGATAATGTAATAACGACCATCAATTATGATTTACAAAGTGTTGCATACAGTGCACTTGGTAAGCATGACGGAGCAGTTATTGCAATAGAACCTTCCACTGGAAAAATACTTTGTATGGTATCAAAGCCTGATTATGATCCTAATACTATTGCCAAGAATTGGGAAAGTGTAAATAAAGAGGGCAGTACTGTATTATACAATAGAGCTACTCAGGGACAATATGCACCTGGTTCAGTTTTTAAAATTTTTACCCTCTTAGAATATCACAACGAAAAGCCAAAACTGGTTGACGAATATACTTATGAATGCAATAGTGCATTTACCCAGGATGGCACAACCATACATTGTGCAGGCAATAAAAAGCACGGTACAGAAACTTTAAAGGATTCCTTTGCCAATTCATGTAATGCATCATTTGCTAATATAGGACTTGAAATAAATAATGATAAGCTTACTTCTTTATGTGATTCTTTATTATTTAATACCAGTCTTCCGGTATCGTTTGAATCATCAAAAAGCCGATTTTCTCTCACAGAAGATGATTCTGCCGCTATGACAATGGAGACCTGTATCGGACAGGGAAAAACAATGGTTTCACCGCTGCATATGGCGATGATATCCGGTGCAATTTGCAATAAAGGACTACTAATGACGCCATACCTTATTGACCATACAGAAAACAATAAAGGTATAACCGTAAAATCAAATACACCAAAAGAATATGGCGATATTTTGTCTGAAGAAGAAAGCACTTTTCTTGAGGAGTATATGAATGCTGTTGTAACCTCGGGTACAGGCAGTAAATTGAATGGACAGTCATATTCTGCATATGGTAAAACCGGTACAGCGCAGGTTTCTGATTCTTCTGACCAGACAAATGCATGGTTTGTAGGCTATGCACGCAAAGATAACAGACAAATTGCAATAGCTGTAATTGTAGAAAATTCCGGAGCGGGAAGTACTTATGCTGTTCCAATAGCCAAGAGTGTATTTGATACTTATTTTAACTAATTGCATATACTTTTATTTTAGGGTATACTAAAACTAGTTTATCAAACCACACTATGGAGGTATTGCAATGATCGAAGCAACAAGCTGTGGCGGTGTGGTAATTTTTCGTGGTAAGATTTTACTCTTATACAAAAACTATCGTAACAAATACGAAGGCTGGGTACTTCCAAAGGGTACTGTTGAATCTGGAGAGGAATATAAGGACACTGCCATACGGGAAGTCAAAGAAGAAACCGGTGCTAATGCAACTATAATTCAATATATAGGAAAGAGTCATTATTCCTTTAACATTCCTGACGATGTAGTTGAAAAAGATGTACATTGGTATTTGATGATGGGCGAAAGTTATTATAGTAAGCCACAAAGAGAAGAGTATTTTGTAGACTCAGGTTATTATAAATTTCATGAGGCATATCATTTACTTAAGTTTTCAAATGAAAAGCAGATTTTAGAAAAAGCATACAACGAATATCTGGATCTTAAAAAAAGTAATTTATGGGGAACACATAAATATTATTAAAGCAGTTTGGGCGACTGCTTTTTTGAGGTTAATTTATGAAATGGTACAGTGATTTATATGTAAGTGAATCAATTGGTAAAAACGTCAATAAAATCAAATGGAAAGTCAATCATAATGCAGGCACTATTAACACTTATGTTATCGCTTTGCCATCAAACCCTGATAATTTACTGGATATGATTCCAACTTATGAATTAGTGCAAAAAGCATATCCGAAAAAGAATATTCACATAATAGGTTTAGCAAAAGGGTATGAAGAGGGCATTAATTTGATTCAGGAAATCATTCAGGAGGTCTACGATGCAACAGGTGCTTTTAATATTAGAGATTATCTTAATCTAAAGGGCGAGAAATAGAATGATTTTTTTATTAATACTAAAAATAATAGGAATAATACTACTTGTATGCTTGGGCTTGCTGCTTTTTTTAGTTTTACTCATTTTATTTGATCCAATTTTTTATAGCATCAAAATAAATTCTAAACATCGTGATATTTCTGTAAACTTTAAAGGACATTGGCTTTTGTATATTTGGGGCTTTTCTGGAAAGTATAGCAATAATGATTTAGATTTCTCATACAGAATATTGTTTAAGACCGTTAAACAAAATGAGGATAACGCAGAAAATGATGATAGTAAAGAAATAAGCGAGACAAAACTACCAGATTCAGAAGCGAATGTATCTGAGATACAAGAGCAGAACGATTCAGATATAACCAGTTCTGATTGCAAAGAACATAATAAAGGAAAAGATGTAAAAGAGAAAATTGTAAAAAAGAGAAATAACAAATTAATATCAAGAATAAAAAAAATATTCCTTAATATCAAAAATTTATATATAAAAATAAAAGCTTTTATAGAAAACAATGAGAATGTCGAAGCATTAAAGCATATCAAAGACGAATTGATATTTTCATTAAAACTGCTTCTGCCAAAGCATTCCAAAATAGATGCTACATTTTCTACAGGCGCGCCGGATACAACTGCACAGCTTTTAGGAATAATAGCTCTATTTCCAGTTGGATACAAAAATAAATGGCAGATTATTCCCGATTTTGAGTCAGACGAATGGTATTTAAATGGCGACGCATGTTTTAAAGGAAGAATATATTTATTCAAATTTGCTGGTATTATCATAAGAATTTTATTAGATAAAAATTGTCACAAATTATATGAACATTTAAAGAATTAGGAGGAGCAAAATGTCAGAAAACAATTTTAATTCTACAGTTGAATCACTTTTTAAAGGAATGGACAGCTTTATTACGACAAAGACAGTAGTTGGAGATGCAATTAATATAGGGGATACAATAATCTTACCTCTTGTAGATGTGTCTTTTGGAGTTGCAGCCGGAGCTTTCATGCAGGAAAAGAAGAATAATGGTGCCGGTGGATTAGGCGGTAAGATACAGCCTAGCGCAGTACTTGTGATTCAGGATGGAAAAACAAAGCTCGTTAACATTAAAAATCAGGATGGTATGACTAAAATCCTTGATATGGTACCAGATTTAGTAAATCGTTTTACATCTGGAAAAGCAGAAGAAAACGATGAATTATCATTGGACGACATCTCAAACGATGAATCAAACGAATAATAAAAAGGAGCTGTGCACTAATAAATAGTGCACAGCTCCTTTATCATTCAAAATATACCGAACAATTAAGCTCTCTCTACTTTGCCGGATTTTAAGCAAGAAGTACATACATATAACTTCTGTGGTACTCCGTTAACTTTGCAACTAACCTTTTTAATGTTTGATTTCCAAACATGATTTGATCTTCTATGAGAATGGCTTACGTTGTTTCCGTAATGAACGCCTTTTTCACAAATTGCACATTTTGCCATGGTACTGCACCTCCTTGCATTTCATTAAGCTCGTAGTATTTGAGCTCATAACAAGATGTATTCTATCAGATTAAAATACATAATGCAAGAACAAAATTTAAAAAAATAAATAAAATCTCTATATTATTTGCTTTTTATAAAAAAAAGGGTATAATATCAATAGCTACGTCACTAATTTGATGGAGGATTTGAAGTATGAAGGGACAAATGGATACCCAATATGGAAAAATTTTAATTGACACGGATGTAATCGCAACATACGCCGGTTCAGTAGCAGTAGAATGTTTCGGTATTGTTGGAATGGCTGCTGTCAATATGAAAGACGGACTTGTTAAGTTATTAAAGAAGGACTACTTGAATCATGGAATTAATGTAGTTGTCGATGAGGACAATGAAATAATTATTGATTTTCATGTAATAGTATCATATGGTGTTGCAATAGGAACTGTATCTGACAATCTTATTGAGACAGTTAAGTATAAGGTAGAGTCCTTTACTGGCATGAAAATAAAGAAAATCAATATTTACGTCGAAGGCGTACGTGTAATTGATTAAGGAGGATTACTACAGTGGAAATCACAAATATAAAAGCAGAGCAGATATCTAAGATGTTTCTCGCAGGTGCGATGAACCTTGATTCTAAAAAAGAATGGATTAATGAACTTAATGTATTCCCTGTCCCGGATGGAGATACAGGTACCAATATGTCTATGACAATTATGTCAGCAGCAAAGGAAGTTAATTCACTTGAGAATCCTACAATGGCAGATGTTGCAAAAGCCATATCATCAGGTTCGCTTCGCGGTGCACGAGGAAATTCAGGTGTTATTTTATCCCAGCTTTTCAGAGGATTCTGTAAAGTAATCAAAGAGTATGATGATTTAGATGTAAATATTACATGTGAAGCATTCCAGAAGGCTGTTGAAACAGCATATAAGGCTGTTATGAAGCCAAAGGAAGGTACTATCCTTACAGTCGCAAAAGGAATGGCAGATAAAGCATTAGAGCTTGCAGATGAGACAGATGATTTTGTATATTTCCTTGATGAAATCATCAAACATGGCGACTATGTATTGAGCCAGACCCCAGAGATGCTTCCAGTTTTAAAACAGGCAGGTGTAGTTGATTCCGGCGGACAGGGATTGATGCAGGTTTTAAAGGGTATTAATGATGCATTATTAGGACGAGAAGTTGACTATTCTATCGAAGATATACCTTCATCTTCAGGCATAGTTAAAATCTCTGCTGAGACAGAAAAAGAAATCAAATTTGGATATTGTACAGAGTTTATTATTGTATTAAACAGACCATTATCTAATCAGGAAGAAAACGAATACAAATCATACCTTGAATCAATTGGTGATTCAATCGTTGTTGTAGCTGATGATGAAATTGTCAAAACTCACGTACATACCAACGACCCAGGTCTTGCTATTCAGAAAGCATTGACACATGGCTCTTTGAGTAAGATAAAGATTGATAATATGCGTGAAGAACATCAGGAGAAGCTTATAAAGGACGCACAGAAGATAGCTGCCGCTGAAAAGGAAGAGACAATTGTTCCTAAGGGACCTAAGAAGGATATGGGATTTATCTCAGTCTCAATCGGTGAAGGTGTCAATGAGATATTTAAGGGATTAGGAGTTGACTACATTATTGAAGGTGGTCAGACAATGAATCCAAGCACTGATGATATGTTAAAGGCTATTGACAGTGTCAATGCTGATCATATATTTATCTTACCAAACAACAAGAATATAGTTATGGCTGCAAATCAGGCTGCCTCATTAGTAGAAGACAAAGATATTATCGTTATTCCTACTAAGACAATTCCTCAGGGAATTACAGCACTTGTGAATTTTATTCCTGATTATTCTGCTGAAGAAAACAAGGATACTATGATGGCCGAAATAGAAAATGTCAAAACTGGTCAGGTAACATATGCTGTCAGAGACACTGAGATTGATGGAAAAACAATCAAGCAGGATGACTATATGGGCATAGGCGATAAATCTATTCTCGCTGTTGGCAAGGATTTAAAAGAGACAACTCTTTCAATGGTTGATGAAATGGTCGATGAAGACTCGGCTATAGTAAGCATTTATTTCGGTAGTGACGCCACAGAAGATGATGCTTCAGAGATTGCTTCAGCTATAGAAGAGAAATACCCTGATGTTGAAGTTGAAATCAACAACGGTGGACAGCCAATCTATTACTATATTATTTCTGTAGAATAGTAGGAGACATTATGAATATAGATTCACCAATTACTGAACTAAAAGGAATTGGGGAAAAAACTAAAAATCTTTTTGCTAAAATAGGAGTATACACCGTAGGTGATATACTCCTTCGTTTTCCCCGAACCTATTTAAAATACCCTGATATAGTAGATATAAATGACCTTTCTGATATTGATACAGAGGCTAAATATGCAGTTCATTCATGTATAAGAACTCCTGTTACAATAAAAAACACAAGAAAGATGCCGATTTCGATACTTGACATTGGAGAGCCCGGACACAAAATCCAGCTTGTATGGTACAGAATGCCTTACTTGAAAAACACAATTTTATCTGGCAGACACTATATTTTTTATGGGAAAATATCAATCAAAAATAATAAATATGTCATGGAACAGCCTGATATATATGAGGTTGAAAAATATAAAGCAATTGAGGGTACTCTACAGCCTGTATATTCTTTAACAAATGGAATAAACAATAATCTAGTTTCAAAAACAATTCGCAGCGCCTTAAGCTATGGCGATTTGTTTGGTGACTATATACCATCCAAAGTAAGAATTGAAAATAATTACTGCGAATACAACTATGCCATAAAACAGATACATTTTCCTGATTCTATTGAATCGCTGATAAAAGCCAGAGAACGACTTGTTTTTGATGAATTTTTCCTTTTTATAATGGGCATGCAGTATCAGAAAGAAAAACAGATAAAAGCACCAAATAACTTTTCTTTTTCGCAGGATGATTTTGTTGATAAATTAATTGCACAGCTTCCTTATAAGCTCACTGGTGCACAGCTTAAGACAATCAACGAAATTAAAAAAGACATGTCCGGTGAATACACTATGCAGCGTTTAATACAAGGCGATGTAGGTTCAGGTAAAACCATTATCGCTTTTCTCATAATGGCATGGTGTTCATACAGTGGTTATCAATCAGCGATTATGGCACCGACAGAGGTTCTTGCCACACAGCATTATGAAGCCTTTACTCAACTAATTGAACGATTTAATTTAAACATGCATGCTATTTTACTTACAGGCTCAATGACAGCACGTCAGAAAAGAGAAGCCTATGAGAGAATGCAGTTATATCCTGATGCAATAATTATTGGAACACATGCATTGATACAGGACAAAGCAATTTACGATAATCTTGCGCTGGTTATCACAGATGAACAACATCGTTTTGGAGTAAAACAACGCGATACATTTTCTCAAAAAGGAGATTGTCCTCATATACTGGTAATGAGTGCTACACCAATACCAAGGACTCTCGCAATAATAATATATGGTGACATGGATATCTCAGTAATTGATGAAGTTCCTGCACAAAGACTTCCGATAAAGAATTGTGTTGTAAATACGGCATATAGACCTAAGGCATATGAATTCATTCAAAGCGAGATTTCCAAAGGTCATCAGGTCTACATAATATGTCCGCTGGTCGAAGAGACAGAAAACATGGATGGAGAAAATGTAGTTGATTATGCCAAAAAGCTTCGCGAATTACTTCCAGAAGATATTAAGCTTGGTGTCTTACACGGAAAAATGAAAAACGCACTCAAGAACGAAGTAATGGAAGAATTTTCAAGCAATAAAATCCAGATATTAATTTCGACTACTGTTGTTGAAGTCGGTGTAAATGTGCCAAATGCAACTGTAATGATGATTGAAAATGCAGACAGATTTGGACTTGCGCAGCTACATCAGCTAAGAGGTCGTGTTGGAAGAGGAGACGCACAATCATATTGCATTATGATTAACACTTCTAAATCAAAGAACTCTAAGAAAAGACTTGAAATACTTAATCATTCAAACGATGGATTTTTTATTGCAAGTGAAGATTTAAAGCTTAGAGGACCTGGAGATTTCTTCGGCATTCGCCAAAGCGGTGATTTAGCTTTTCAGTTAGGTGATATATATCAGGATGCGGCAGTATTACAAAAAGCGTCCGATACGGTCAAGGAAATCCTTTCTAAGGACCCTGAACTCGAATCGGACGAATATAAGATACTAAAAAAGCAAATGAATTATTTTCTGTCTGAGCAGTTAAAAAAGATGAATCTCTAATCAATCAATTTAAGCGACGATATATCCGGGCTTATAGTAAGAGAGTAGTTTGTATAATAAACTACAAAGCCCGGAGCACTTCCGTTTGGTTTCTTTACATTTTTCTTCTGCAAATAATCAATTTCCACCTTCTCGTTATCACGACCTTTAGAGTAGTAAGCAGCTAATTTGCCAGCTTCCTCAAAAACCCTGTCTGGAAGCTCCTCGTTATTGGATTTAACAATAACATGTGACCCCGGCATCCCTTTCGCATGAAACCACCAATCATTGCCGGTAGCAAATTTGAACGTAAGCTCATCATTCTGAAAATTATTTTTCCCTACATACATATCATATCCGTCGGATGAAATATAATGAAAAGGCTTGCTCTTTGACTTGATTTTTTTGTTATTTTTGGATTTTTTAATATATCCTGACTCTGCTAATTCCTCTTTAATCTGAATCAAATCATCGGCATTAACTGCAATATCCAAAGAATTCTGTATAGACTCCAAATGATCTATCTGCGCCTTTGTCTCCTTAATAAGTGAAGTGGATGCTTCTGATGTACGTTTAAGCTTTCCGTATCTGTCAAAATACTTCTTGGCATTATCAGAAGCAGACATTGTAGGATCGAGTGGAATCTTGATAATCTTATTATCATCATAATAATTCGGTGCTTCTAATTCTTTTGCACCTTCCGGCAGATTATATCCATATACATTAATCAGTTCACCATACAATTTATATTTATCTTTCTTATTTGTATCCTGCAACTGCTTCTGTAAAATAGAATACTTCTTTTGATTACGCTCAAGTAAAGTTGAAACAATTTTTCTAAGCTCTACTGATTTCTGACGTATTCGTGAATATATATTTCGCTCTGAGTAAAAATTGGATAATACCTGGGATATTGACTCATATGAACAACTGAAATAATCTTCAAACTGCTTTAACTCAAATGCCGCAAAATCAATTGGCTCATCATTTTTCCTGATTATTACCGGGCTAAAATTATTTTCATTAATCTGTTCCATAATCCATATGAAATTATTTGCTAAATGTAATAATTCATCAGAACCAAGTGACGAAACAGGCATATCACCGTCTAAAGAAGCCCTGTAACAAATCTCACTTGCCATTACAGGACTTATACCTACAAAAGACAAATAAATTGCTTTAATAATTGAATATGGTTTATTGGAAATAATATCTATAAACTGTTTTGAATCGACATTAAGAGGATTGAATTTTCCCCCTTGTGTCTCAGGTATGAAATATTCTTTACCTGGCAACACCTCTCGAACAGAACTTACAGAAGCCGGCACACGTTTGATACTGTCAATTATCACCCCGGTATCAGAACAGAAAATAATATTTGAATGCTTGCCCATAAGCTCAACAACTAATGTTTTGCGGCATAAATCACCCATTTCATCAAGGTGTTCTATCTCAAAATTAATTATTCTCTCCATATGTGGCTGATATATCCTGACAATCCTTCCGTTTGCAATATGCTTACGCAGCACCATGCAAAAAGTAGGAGCCTGCAATGGACTCTTTTTATTTTCTTCTGTAAGATATACAAAAGGAAGAGAAGCATTTGCAGAAACCGATAATTTATATGTTCCATTATTTCCTTTGCAAGTAAGTAAAAGCTCATCATTTTCAGGCTGGGCAATCTTACTGATTCTGGAATTTAAAATAGTATTATTTAATTCATATACAAGATTAGCAATCACAATTCCATCTAAAGCCATAATTTTTCCTCCAAAATTACATATAAAGTATTATAATTGAATTATTAAAAAAATCCAATGAATATTTGACGAATTATTGATGAAGATATATAATAAATTCATCTATGCATACTCATGCAATAATTTTGAAAGAAGGTAAATGATGATTAAAAGTATGACCGGATTTGGTCGTTGTGAAGCGGTTGACGAAAAGCGTAAAATCACAGTCGAAATCAAATCTGTAAATCATAGGTATTTGGATACATCAATCAAAATGCCTAAGAAGTTAAATTTCTTTGAGACTTCAATCAGAAATCTTTTAAAGGAATATATTGAGAGAGGTAAGGTTGATGTTTATATTACATACGAAGACTATACTGAGGATAATTACATGCTCAAATACAATTCTGCATTAGCAGAAGAATATCTTAAGCATCTGAATGCTATGTCTGAAGAATTCGGCATTGATAATGATGTCAGAGTAAGTAATTTATCGAGATATCCTGAAGTTTTCGTTATGGAAGAGCAGTCCATAGACGAAGAGGAATTATGGAATTGCCTGGAAAAAGTATTGCGTGGTGCATGTTCCCAGTTCGTCGATTCACGAATCAAAGAAGGTGAACATCTCAAAAATGACCTTTGCACAAAACTCGATAATATGTTAGGATATGTTGACTTCATCGAAGAGCGATATCCTCAGATTATCAAGGATTACAGGTCAAAATTAGAGGTTAAAGTTCGTGAATTATTAGCGGACAAACAGATTGATGATGCAAGAATTGCTCAGGAAGTTGTTATTTTTGCAGATAAGATTTGTGTTGATGAAGAAACTGTACGTTTGAGAAGCCACATTTTATCTACCAAAGATACACTCACAAAGGGAGGCAGTATTGGACGCAAGCTTGATTTCATTGCACAGGAGATGAATAGAGAAGCCAATACAATTTTATCAAAAGCAAACGATATAGAAATTTCTGATATAGGAATCAATCTTAAGACCGACATTGAAAAGGTAAGAGAGCAGATTCAGAATATTGAATAATATTAAGGAGTACAGATGAATACTAAAGGAATACTTGTTGTTGTTTCAGGCTTTTCCGGAGCCGGCAAAGGGACTATTATGAAACAGCTTATGAGCAGGCATGGTGACAATTACGCTTTATCCATCTCTGCTACTACAAGAGCACCACGTCCAGGCGAAGAGCATGGAAGAGAATATTTCTTCCTAAGTGTAGATGAATTTAAGCAGATGATTGCAGATGATGAGCTGATTGAATATGCTCAATATGTCAACAATTATTATGGAACACCAAAGAAATATGTTGACGAACAGCTCAACGCAGGAAAGAATGTAATCCTTGAAATCGAGATTCAGGGCGCATTAAAGATTAAAGAGAAATTTCCTGACACATTGCTTATGTTTGTCACTGCACCGAGCGCAGATGAACTTAGAAACAGACTTGTAGGAAGAGGTACTGAAACAGCAGATGTTATTGCATCACGTCTCAGCCGCGCTTATGAAGAGTCATTGGGCGTAGAGAATTATGATTATTTAATTGTGAACGATGATTTAGATGATTGTGTTGAATTGGTTAACAGTATAATTACCACCACAGAGGATAATAAATCCCATTTTGACAAACATCTAATATCTTCAAATATAGATTTTATTAACAATATGCGAAAAGAGCTTCTTAGCTTTTCGAAAGGAGAATAATATGATACATCCATCTTATGTCGAATTAATGAAAGTAGTAAATGACGGTGTTGAAATTGGCGAAGAACCAGTTGTTAACAGTCGTTATTCAATTGTTCTTGCAACAGCTAAAAGAGCACGTCAGTTAATCAATGGTGCAGAGTCATTTATTGACCGTCCAAAATGCAACAAGCCTTTATCAATCGCTGTAGAAGAATTATATAATGGTGATGTAAAAATCGTAACTGACGACGAAGAGTAAAATAAGAGGAATGACTTACTTCTGGTCATTCCTTTTTTATGGATTATGACTAATTATGATTATGAAAGTATTGTTTATATCTTTAGGTTGTGATAAGAATCTTGTAGATTCTGAATTTATGATAGGTGCCCTTAATAATGGGGGACTTCAATTGACAGATGATGAAAATGAAGCAGATATTATTATTATAAACACTTGCTGTTTTATTAATGATGCAAAAGAGGAAAGCATTAACACAATCCTTGAAATGGCAGAATATAAAAAATCCGGCTCATGTAAATCATTAATAGTTACAGGCTGTCTTGCGCAGCGTTATAAAGATGAGATTATTAAAGAAATTCCTGAAGTTGATGCTATTTTGGGAACTAATTCTTATGACGCTATTCTCGATGCTGTAAAAGAAACTTTAGATAACAGAAAATATCAGAATTTAAATACTTTAGAGGGACTTCCAAAGCTTGATACAAAGCAAATGGTCACTACTGGTGGACATTATGCATACCTCAAGATATCAGAAGGCTGTAATAAGAATTGTTCTTACTGCGTAATCCCTTCAATCAGAGGGCGTTACAGGAGTGTTCCTATTGAAGAGCTAGTTGCTCAGGCAAAAGAACTTGTAAGCAACGGCGTTAAGGAGCTTATTCTTGTTGCTCAGGAAACCACTTTGTATGGAATTGATATTTATAAAGAAAAATCATTACATAAACTGCTTGATGAATTAAACAAAATAGATGGACTGTTTTGGATAAGAATAATGTATTGTTATCCGGAAGAGATATACGACGAGCTCATCGAAGCAATCAAGCGAAATAAAAAGGTATGTCATTATCTTGATATGCCTATTCAGCATTGTAATGATGAGATACTAAAGAGAATGGGACGAAAGACTGACAAAGCTGACATAGAACGTATTGTTACTAATTTGAGAAATCAGATTCCTGATATCACATTACGTACAACACTTATATGTGGTTTTCCTGGCGAGACACAACAGATGCATGAAGAATTAATGCAATTTATAAACGACATGGAATTTGACCGTCTTGGAGCATTTGCATATTCTCCAGAGGAAGGTACTAAGGCTGCTTCTTTCCCTGACCAGATTGATGATGACATAAAAGAAGACTGGCAGGCCGAAGTTATGGAATTACAGGAAGAAGTTATCTTTGATAAAAATGAAACCTTGACTGGTACGCAGATGTATGCATTTATCGAAGGTAAAGTTGCTGATGAGAATGCATATGTTGGAAGAACATATAGAGATGCGCCTAATGTTGACGGATATATTTTTATCAATACAGAACAGGAACTTATGTCGGGTGATATCGTCAAAGTACGAATTACCGGAGCATATGAATATGATCTGATAGGAGAAATAATATGAATTTACCAAACAAATTGACGATATTTAGAATAATATTAATTCCATTTTTTGTTTTCTTTTTACTTGCACCATATTTTGAAGGTTACGGTAACTATATTGCAGTTGCAATTTTTATCGTTGCAAGCCTTACAGACCTTTTAGATGGCAAAATTGCCCGCAAATATAATATGGTTACAAATTTTGGAAAATTTATGGACCCGCTTGCTGACAAATTATTAGTTTGTTCGGCTATGATATGTCTTGTAGACCTCAGATTGATTCCATCATGGGTTGTAATTATCATAATTGCACGTGAATTTATCATAAGCGGTTTCAGACTTGTTGCTTCCGATAACGGAATTGTAATAGCAGCAAGCTATTGGGGCAAATTTAAAACTACATTTCAGATGATTATGGTAATAGTATTAATTTTGAATATTAAAACTACTTTGTTTTATTATATCGGAAATATTTTAATTGTTATTGCAACAGCACTTACTATTATTTCATTAATTGACTATATCATCAAAAATAAAAATGTTCTAAAAGAACAGAAATAACGGAGAAAAATATGAGAATAATTGCAGGTACAGCAAGAAGTCTTCCTCTAAAGACAATAGAGGGAAGAGACACAAGACCTACAACAGACAAAATTAAAGAAACATTGTTTAATGTACTGCAGGCTGATATCCCTGATTGTTATTTTCTGGATTTATTTGCAGGAAGCGGTCAGATTGGACTAGAAGCAATAAGCCGTGGGGCAGATTATTGTGTATTTGTAGAAAATTCCAAAAAAGCAGTTGCATGCATAGAAGATAATATCCATTTCACTAAGTTTACCGATAAATGCAAAGTTATGGCAATGGATGCTGTATCTTCAATAAACAGATTAAACGGCAACCGTCAATTTGATATTATTTTTATGGATCCTCCATATGATAATGATTTAGAAAAAGATGTGTTGTATCAGCTTTCAAACAGTGACATAGTATCTGATGATACCATAATAATCATTGAAGCTTCACTTAATACAAGCTTTGATTATTTGGAAGATTATGGATTTGAAATATTTAAATTCAAGAAATACAAGACTAATCAACATGTATTCGTACGAAAGAAACAGGGGTAATTATTATGAAGAGAGCAATTTATCCGGGAAGCTTTGATCCAGTCACTTTTGGTCATCTCGATATAATCGAAAGAGCTTCCAAAATAGTAGATGAATTAGTTGTGGGAGTACTTAATAATAGTGCAAAAAATTCGTTGTTTTCTTTAGAAGAACGTGTTAACATGATAGAAGAGATGACAAAAGATATGCCAAATGTGAAGGTAGGTTCTTTTGATGGTTTGCTTGTTGATTATATGCGCAAAATCGATGCAACAATCATAGTTCGTGGACTTCGTGCAGTTACAGATTTCGAATATGAATTACAGATTGCTCAGTCTAATCATGTGCAAAACGAAGAGATTGATACAATCTTTTTGACTACAAATCTGAATTATTCATACCTCAGTTCAACAATTGTAAAAGAATTTGCATCGTATGGAGGAGATATTTCAAGATTTGTACCTGAATGTTTTATAAAAGATATTTATGCTAAATATGGTATAAATCCAGACAAAATCTAGAATAGTAACAGAGAAGGAGAGTTTAGTATGAGTAGTAGAATGGAGCAGATAATAGAAGAAATAGAAGAATATATTGATTCTTGTAAATTCGCAGCTCTCTCTAACAACAAAATTCTTGTTAATAAAGAAGAACTTGAAGAATTAATTGCTGAATTACGTTCAAAAACACCAGAAGAAATCAAGAGATATCAGAAGATTATCAGCAACAAAGAAGCGATTCTTGCAGATGCACAGGCTAAAGCTGATCAGATTATTGCTCAGGCACAGATACAGACAAGTGAGCTTGTCAGTGAACACCAGATTATGCAACAGGCATATGCACAGGCCAACGAGGTTGTTATGGTAGCTACAAAGCAGGCACAGGAGATTCTGGACAGTGCACAGAACGAAGCCAATGCACTTAGAATGAATGCCATGGCATATGCTGATGGACAGTTAAAGAGTATTGAAGATATATTAACAGGTGCAATTGAGACTTCCAAGGCAAGACATGATAGTCTGATATCTTCAATGCAGGGATTTTTAGATGTAGTTACTGCAAACAGAGCTCAGCTTTTCCCGGCTCAGGTAGAAGCAGAAGAAGAACCTGTATCTACTGCTTCAGTTGCTTCGCGTGAGACATCTGATAACAAAAGCAGTGAAGAGGATGTATCTACAGTAACTATCTCAACTGAATCTGATGCTGAATAGATAAATACACGTTAAGATTAATGATATTATTGAAGTGAGAATTTTGGCATATATGTATTGTTTAATAGATAAATCGGTATCATTTATTATCGATGCAGTTTGCAATATACATGATATCCCACCAAAGCTGACAAATCCAACAGCCAAAATCATTTTTAATGATGAAGACAGGTTTGAATAAATAAGCCGGGATATGCCGTTAGTATTTTCGAGAAGTCCAACTATGATGTATTTGGCAAATGTATCATTTAGCTGTATCATTATTAGTTCAACTGTAATTGAAATAAGAACAATATATCCACATAATTTTATAAGGGTTTCGAATCCGCTTATTATTCCGGCGTCAATGATTTGCATATTTAGATTAAATCTTGATGCCGATTTTTTTGTTTTTATTTCATTTGTCATTAATTTTGGCAAATTAATTACCAAAAGCATAACTGATGGCAAATAAATAAACATATAAACAATAAATGGATTATATAATTTATCATTAATACAATTTGCCATTACAAAGCCGCTTATATAAGCAAGACTAAAATGATTTGAACAATTGCATAATAGTTGGGCAGTTTTTTGATTTATTATTCCTTTTTTATAAAAATCACAACTTAGCTTACTTCCGATTGGAAAACCACATAAGACTCCACATAAAAAAATAAAAACAGGAGCAGATTTTTTCTTATTTTCAACTATGTTGGTTGCAAGAAGTATGTTTGAGACTATAATACATGGAAAAAGTACTGGAAAAATATTATTAAACCATAGCATAATTCCTTTTTTCGATGCATTAATACAAAGAGTTGGATTCAAAACAAAGGCACCGGTTACAAACAAAAATAATAATACAACTAATAATTTTTTCATAATTTATTTTATGTAAATAAGGAGGGCACTATGAGTGTATTAGAAAATTTAGAGCCAAATAAAGTTTTTAAATATTTTGAAGAAATCGCAGCCATTCCTCATGGTTCAAGAAACACAAAACAGCTAAGTGATTATTTGGTCGCTTTTGCCGAAGCTCACAATCTTGAGCATTATCAGGACAATTTAAATAATGTCGTAATAATACAGGAAGCATCCAATGGATATGAAAATGCTGAGCCTGTTATTATCCAGGGACACATGGATATGGTATGCGAAAAGGAAAACGGATGCAATATCGATTTTGAAAAAGACGGACTTGATTTATATATAGATGATGATTTTGTTAAGGCAAAAGGTACAACATTAGGCGGTGATGATGGTATAGCAGTAGCCTATGCACTTGCAATTCTTGATTCACCTGAGATTTTGCATCCAAGACTTGAGGTTGTAATTACAGTTGATGAAGAAATTGGTATGCTTGGTGCAATTGACATCGACCTTTCTATGCTTAAAGGTCATCAGATGTTAAACATCGATAGTGATGTTGAAGGTTCATTTTTGACAAGCTGTGCAGGGGGGATGAGCTTAAACGCAAGTATACCTGTATCAAGACAGAGCAAAAAAGGTACTTTAATTAATTTACAGATTTCAGGATTGTTAGGTGGACATTCTGGTGGTGAAATTGATAAAGAACGTGCAAATGCTGATATTTTGATGGGAAGACTTCTTGAAGAAATATTTGCAAATTCACCATTTGGAATTGTAAACCTTGAGGGAGGTCTAAAAGATAACGCAATACCTAGAGAATGCAGTTGTCAGATTATTGCCCCTGATGAAAACACTGAGCTTATAACAGATGTCGTAAGTTCTGTAGAGAATACATTAAAAAAAGAATTTTCAGTATCTGATCCACAGTTAACTGTAACTACAGAAATAATTGGCGAAGCTGAGAAAGAAATTCTTGATTTTGCTTCACTTAACAAGATAATTTTCTACCTCAGAACAATCCCAAACGGAGTAATAAATATGAGTCAGGTAATACCTGGGCTTGTTGAGACTTCACTTAACCTCGGAATTATGAAGCTAAACGATAACAGTCTTGATACTGTTACATCTATTAGAAGCAGTGTCTCATCACGCAAAGAAGAACTGAAAAACCGCATAGTAAATATAATCGATATTCTAGGCGGAGAAGTAGAAATTGAAGGTGATTACCCTGCATGGGAGTACAAAAACGAGTCACCACTTCGAGACAAAATCGAACAGACATATACTAAGCTTTTTGGCACAAAGCCTGTATTTGAAGCAATTCATGCTGGATTAGAATGTGGTATATTGTCAGATAAAATCGATAATCTTGATTGTGTTTCTTTTGGTCCAAACAATTTTGACATCCATACACCACAGGAACGCCTTAGCATTTCTTCGACCAAAAGAATATGGGACTTTTTAGTAGAGTTTCTTAGGAATGCCAGATAATAATGATTAGATTAGATAAATACTTAACAGAATGTGGAGTCGGTACACGTTCTGATGTCAAAAAAATAATTAGACAGGGAAGAATCAAAGTAAATAATACACCTGTAAAAGGTGCTGATTTCAAGGTTAATCCTGAACTTGATATCGTTTTGCTTGATGAAAAAGAAATAGAATACGAACAATATTCTTACTATATATTTCATAAACCGGCAGGATGCATAACAGCAAATTCCGATTCTTCCCACCAGACAATAATGGAATATCTTCCATCGGAAGTAAGCAGAAAATGTTCAGCAGTTGGCAGACTTGATAAAGATACCGAAGGACTGCTTCTTCTTACAAATGACGGCAAATTATCGCACCGGCTTAGAAGTCCTGCAAACCATGTATCCAAGAAATACTATTGTCAGTTAGACAAGCCGATTCCTTCAAATGCGAAGGAATGTTTTGAAAAGGGTGTTGATATTGGTGATGATAAACCAACAAAGCCAGCTCAATTAATAGTTCTTGATGAAGATATACCAGCGGCTTATCTTACTATAACAGAAGGAAGATATCATCAGGTAAAAAGAATGTTTCATGCAATTGGTTGCAAGGTCACTTATCTTAAACGCCTTGAAATTGGTAAAGTTACATTAGGAGATTTAGAAAAAGGATGTTATCGCAAACTCACAGATGAAGAGGTTGCCTCATTAAAAGCATACAAGGAGTAATACTATATGAAGAACGGTTTTTTACCAATCTCAAAAAAGGATATGATAGAACAAGGAATAGAGCAGCTTGATTTTGTCTATATAACAGGCGATGCCTATGTAGACCATCCATCCTTTGGTCACGCAATTATATCAAGAATTCTTGTATCAAATGGATATACTGTCGGCATAATTTCACAGCCGGACTGGAAAGATGATTCGTCGATAACTAAACTCGGAGAACCGCGATTGGGATTTTTGGTAACTGGTGGAAATATGGATTCAATGGTCAATCACTATTCTGTCTCTAAAAAAAGACGTTCCACAGACTCATTTACTCCAGGTGGTGTAATGGGAAAAAGACCTGACTATGCGACAGTTGTATACTGTAATCTTATTCGCCACACCTACAAGAAAAAGCCAATAATAATTGGCGGAATAGAAGCCAGCTTACGAAGACTTGCACATTATGATTACTGGTCAAACAAAGTTAAAAGATCTATCCTATTAGATTCCGGTGCAGATCTTATTTCATATGGAATGGGAGAGCGAAGTATTGTTGAAATAGCTGATGCTCTCAATTCGGGCATTGATGTCAAAGATATAACTTTTATAGATGGTACAGTTTATAAGACCAAAGATAAAAGTATAATATATGATGCAATTGAATTACCTGACTATGATGTAATAAAACAGGACAAAAGAACATTTGCAAGCAGTTTTTATACACAATACTGCAACACTGATCCATTTTCCGGTAAAAGATTATTCGAGCCATATGGCGGTACTACATATGTGGTACAGAATCCACCTCAGAAGCCATTATCACAAACTGAGATGGACAAAGTATATTCTTTGCCTTATATGAGAACATATCACCCTTCATACGAAGAAGCCGGTGGTGTTCCTGCAATCAAAGAAGTAAAATTCTCATTGATAAGCAACAGAGGCTGTTATGGCGGCTGTAATTTCTGTGCCCTTACTTTTCATCAGGGTCGAATTATACAGACAAGAAGCCATGAATCAATCATCGAGGAAGCAAAAAAGATTATTTCCGACAAAGAATTTAAGGGATATATACATGATGTAGGCGGACCAACTGCCAACTTCCGTAAACCTGCCTGCTCTAAACAGCTGACCAAAGGAGCATGCCCTAATAAGCAGTGTCTGTTTCCGAAACCATGTGCCAATCTTGAAGTAGATCATTCAGATTACATTGCTTTACTCCGTAAATTGCGTAATTTAGATGGTGTCAAAAAAGTATTTATACGTTCTGGCATCCGTTTTGATTATCTGATATATGATAAAGACCAGACATTTTTGCGGGAATTATGTGAACATCATGTAAGCGGACAGTTAAAGGTAGCACCAGAGCATATTTCTAATGAAGTACTTAGCAAACTCGGAAAACCAAGCGTAGAGGTGTACAATAAATTTGTAAAAGCTTATAAAGATATGAACAAGAAGTTGGGTAAAGAGCAGTACCTTGTTCCGTATCTTATGTCCTCTCATCCGGGTTCAACATTAAAAGAAGCTATTGAACTGGCAGAATATTTAAGAGACCTAGGATATATGCCGGAACAGGTACAGGATTTCTATCCGACACCTTCTACAATATCAACCTGCATGTATTACACCGGCTTAGACCCAAAGACTTTAGAACCGGTATATGTCACAACAAATCCGCACGAAAAAGCCATGCAGCGTGCACTTATACAATATAGAAATCCAAAGAACTATGATCTGGTTTATGAAGCTTTAATGAAAGCCGGAAGACAGGATTTGATTGGTTTTGACAAGAAATGTCTTATTAAACCTCGCAAGAGTTTTAAAAAATCAAAGCCTGTTGCCAAGAAAAAAACAATAAGAAATGTTCATAAGAAAAAGAGATGAAAGAATATATAATTAAAAACAACGAAGCAGGGCAACGCTTCGACAAATATCTAAAGAAGATACTGCCGAATGCATCCTCAAGCTTCATTTACAAAATGCTACGCAAGAAAAATATCACATTAGATGGTCATAAAGCATCCGGTACAGAGATATTGAAAATCGGAAGTGACGTCAAAATATTTTTCTCAGACGAGACTTTTGACAAATTTTCTGTAGACTTATCGGCTCTCAAAAATGAATATGATGCGCTCTCAAAACTGACATTATCAGGACTTAAGATTATATTTGAAAATGATGATATTCTTATAGCAGACAAGCCTGTAAATATGCTTTCTCAGAAATCGGGTATCTCTGATATATCTGCAAATGAGAGACTTATCGGATATCTTATTTCAACTTCAAGACTGGACTTTGAAGAATTTAAGACCTTCAAACCTTCTGTCTGCAACAGATTAGACAGAAATACTACAGGTCTGATTCTTATGGGAAAATCCTTAAAAGGTTCACAATATTTGTCGCAAATACTAAAGGAAAGAAGTATTGAAAAATATTACAGAACAATTGTTGCAGGAAAGGTTACAGAGCCACAGCATATAGAAGGTTTTCTGACCAAGGATAAAGACAGAAATATTGTAAAAATTACTGATAAGAAAATTGATGAAACATCAACTGAAATCAAAACGGAATACAGACCAATCAAATCCAATAATAATGTTACATTATTGGAAGTTCATCTTATTACCGGAAAAAGTCATCAGATACGTGCTCATCTTGCATCTATCGGGCATCCCATAATAGGTGACCCCAAATACGGAGATGAGAAGTTTAACAATATTTTCATGAGGCAGTACAAAATAAAAACACAGCTTTTGCATGCATACAAAGTCGTATTTCCTGACGATAATTCATATATAGCACAAATGCCTCAAATATACACTACTATAATAGACGGATAAAGAGGAATTATGTCAACTTGGAATTCAAGAGGTCTGCGAGGCTCCACTTTAGAAGAGCTTTTAAATAAAACAAACGAGAAATATTTGGAAAACAATCTTGCATTGATACAGAAAATTCCTACACCAATTACACCGATAAATATAGACAAGAACACAAGGCATATTACACTTGCATATTTTGACCAGAAGAGTACAGTAGATTATATCGGCGTAGTACAGGGAATCCCCGTGTGTTTTGATGCAAAAGAATGTAATACTGATACGTTTCCATTGCAGAATGTTCACGAACACCAGATAAAATTTATGCAGGAATATGAAAATCAGGATGGTTTATCTTTTATTCTGATTTATTATACGAAAAAAGATAAATTCTATTATATGAGATTTGCGGAACTAAGTTCTTTTTGGGACAGAGCAAAAGACGGAGGAAGAAAAAGTATAAGATTTGATGAATTAAATCAAGATTACTTTTTGCCTCAGGTACCAGGTATTTTAGTTCCGTATTTAAATATGATTCAAAAAGATATAGACAGCAGGGATTGACATTAATAACAGATTAAAATATAATATTGAATGTTTCATATGGTAGCATATTACCATATTACCACTTTACCACACGAAAGCGAGAGTATTATGAAGAATCAATTATTGCATACACCTGATGGTGTTAGAGACATCTATAATGGAGAATGTCAGAAAAAATTACTTTTACAGGAAAAATTACATCATGTACAGCAAAAGTATGGTTACCATGATATTCAAACTCCAACATTTGAGTTTTTTAATATTTTCAGCAGTGAAATAGGAACTACACCATCAAAGGATTTATATAAGTTCTTCGATAAAGAAGGAAATACTCTGGTTTTAAGACCTGATTTCACACCATCCATAGCAAGAAGTGCTGCAAAGTATTATCTTGAAGAGAAGATGCCTGTTAAGCTATGTTATATGGGCAATACATTTATCAACTCTTCTGATTATCAGGGACGCCTTAAAGAATCTACTCAATGTGGTGCCGAACTTATCGGTGACGCATCAGTCGGTGCTGATGCTGAAATACTTGCCATGGCTTGTGATTCTTTATTAGAATGTGGTCTTAAGAATTTTCAGATATCAGTTGGTCACGCACAGTTTTTCGCCGGACTTGTAGAAGCAGCAAAATTAGATTCAGAACAAGAATCAGATTTAAGAGACTTAATTTTGAACAAAAACTTCTTTGGAGTTGAGGAATTTGTAGATAATCTTAATCTTCCAAGTGAATTAAAGGAGCTTTTTATGATGCTTGGTAATTTTGATTCAAAAGCAGAAGATTTAAATAACTCAAAAACAAAAGCTGCAAATTACCCGGCCGTTTACGATGCAATATGTAGTCTTGAAAATCTTGCTAAGTATCTTGATATATATGGAATCAGCAAATATATTTCTTTTGAGCTCGGACTAATTAGCGATTATCATTATTATACTGGAATAATTTTTTCGGGTTATACATTCGGAACAGGAGAACCTATTTTAAAAGGAGGACGCTACGACAAGCTTCTCAGCCATTTTGGAAAAGAAGCCGCTGCAATTGGTTTTGGTATCGTAGTCGACCAGCTTATGGCAGCCCTTAACAGACAGGATATTTCCCTTCCTATAAACAACAATTCAACTATTATTGTTTATACTCAGAATAAAGCCGAAGAAGCAATCACCCATGCTATCAAACTTCGTAAACTGGGCATCTTTGTTGAAATGATTTTAAAGGATGAGCTTAATAGTAAAGAAGATTATTCTAATTATGCCCATCAGCATCACATTAACAAAGTTGAATTTATGGAGGATTAATAACAATGGAAGAAAATAGATATTTAACTTTTGCACTTGGAAAAGGGAGACTGGCAAAACAGACCTTAAAGCTTTTCGAACAGATTGGAATTACCTGCGAGGAGATAAAAGATCCTGACACAAGAAAGCTTATATTTGTGAATGAAGAACTTAAACTTAAATTTTTCCTTGCAAAAGGACCTGATGTACCTACATACGTAGAATATGGTGCCGCAGATATAGGTATAGTAGGCAAAGATACCATCCTTGAAGAGGGAAGAAACATATATGAAGTTCTTGATTTAGGCTTTGGCAAATGCAGGATGTGCATTTGCGGACCAGAAAACGCCCGTGATTTATTACAGCATCATGAGCAGATTCGTGTTGCCACCAAATACCCTCACATTGCCAAAGATTATTTTTATAACAAAAAACATCAGACTGTAGAAATAATCAAATTAAATGGTTCAATAGAATTAGCTCCAATTGTTGGACTATCAGAAGTAATTTGTGATATAGTAGAAACAGGAACTACACTCAAAGAAAATGGTCTTACTGTACTCGAGGAAGTTTGTCCTTTATCAGCCCGGGTAGTAGTAAATCAGGTTAGTATGAAGATGGAGAATGAGCGAATCACCAAGATTATAAGTGATTTGAAAACGGTTATTTAGGAGGTTGTCATGAGAATATTAAATTTAACAGATGACACTAGAAAAGATATACTAGAAGATTTGTTGAAAAGAAGTCCTAATAATTATGGCGAATTTGAAGGACGTGTTAATGCAATTATAAGCACTGTAAAAGAGAAAAGAGACGAAGCTGTTTTTTCATATACTAAACAATTTGATGGTGCTGATATTGATTCTTCAAATATCAAAGTTACAAAAGAAGAAATAGAAGAAGCATATAGTCTTGTAGACCCGAAATTACTTGATGTCATAAGAAAAGCTTTGGTTAATATCAGGGATTATCACCAGAAGCAGGTTCAGAACTCCTGGTTTACATCCAATGATGGGGTTATTCTTGGACAGAAGGTTACTGCACTTGAGAAGGCCGGAGTATATGTACCAGGAGGAAAAGCTGTATATCCATCCTCAGTTCTAATGAATGTTCTTCCTGCAAAAGTCGCAGGTGTCGATAAGATTATAATGTGTACACCACCTGATAAAGAAGGAAAAGTATATCCATCAACTCTTGTAGCTGCAAACGAAGCAGGTGTTGACGAGATTTATAAAGTTGGTGGAGCACAGGCAATAGCTGCAATGGCATTTGGAACTGAAAGTATTCCAAAGGTTGATAAAATAGTAGGACCTGGAAATATTTATGTTGCATTAGCTAAAAAAGCAGTATTTGGCTATGTAAGCATTGATTCGATTGCAGGTCCAAGTGAGATATTAGTTTTGGCTGATGAGACTGCAAATCCAAGATATGTTGCTGCTGATTTATTATCTCAGGCAGAACATGATGAGATGGCATCATCCATTTTAATAACAACTAGCATGGATATTGCAAAAGCTGTTTCAGAAGAAGTTGACAAATTCGTAGCAGTTTTATCCAGAAAAGAGATAATACAAAAGTCATTGGACAACTATGGATATATTCTGGTTGCTGATAATATGGATGATGCAATAGCTGCAGTAAATGATATTGCATCTGAGCATATGGAAATAGTAACCAAAGACCCATTCCACGTTATGACCAAGATAAGAAATGCAGGTGCGATATTTATCGGAGAATATTCATCAGAGCCACTTGGTGACTATTATGCCGGACCAAATCATGTTTTACCAACAAATGGTACAGCTAAATTTTTCTCACCACTTTCTGTTGATGACTTCATTAAGAAATCAAGTATTATTTCATATTCACGTGAAGCATTAGAGAAGGTTCATACAAATATAGAACAATTTGCAGAATGTGAGAAATTGACAGCACACGCTAATTCAATAAAGGTAAGATTCGAAAATAACTAGAGGTGATTATATGTCTGAGAGAACTGCAAAGCTTTCGCGCGAAACAAAAGAAACAAAAATTTCTATTGAATTGAACATTGACGGCAAAGGAAATTCTTCCATAAATTCAGGCGTTGATTTCTTCAATCATATGTTAGAAGGATTTTCAAAACATGGTTTTTTTGATTTGAATTTGAAGTGTGATGGCGACACCAATGTAGATTGTCACCACACAATAGAGGACTGCGGCATTGTGCTTGGCAATGCCATAAAAGAAGCTGTAGGTGATAAAAAAGGTATCAAGCGTTTTGGAAGCAGCATTCTTCCAATGGATGAGACATTAGTATTGTGTGCAATTGACTTATCAGGAAGACCTTATTTGTCCTTTGACGGTGAATTTACTGCGGAGCGTGTAGGTGAAATGGATACAGAAATGGTTAGGGAATTTTTCTATGCAATATCGTATTCAGCAGGCATGAATCTTCACATAAAGGTTCTTAATTCCGGTAATAATCATCATATGATAGAAGCGATGTTTAAAGCATTTGCAAGAGCATTAGATGAAGCAACATCTTATGATCCACGCATATCAGACATATTGTCAACGAAAGGAAGTTTATAGATTTAATGGAATTTAAAAATATTGTAGCAACTTTATATCTCAAAGATGGTCAGGCAGTCAAGTCAGCAGATGACTTCACTGTCGTTGGAGATGTATACGAGCTTTGCCGTCTATATAATGATAGCGGCATTGACAAAATTATCATTTTTGATTTATCTACAGATGACGATGAACACGAGAAAAATATTCATACAATCGAGAATATAAATCGAAATATAGAAATCAAAGTCTGCGCCGGCGGCAATGTAAATCGTATAGAAGATATTAAAAAGTTATTATATGCTGGTTGTCTGCAGGTAATACTCAATGCGTCTAAGCCATCTTCTTTAGAATTGGCAGATGAAGCGAGTGTTCGTTTCGGAAAAGACCGAGTATTATTATCAGTAAACAATGTTGATTTCATTTTCAAACACAAAAAGGCAATCGAAGATACATTCCATGAATTACTTGTTATGAATGTTGAGATATTAGATGCATTAGAAAACCTCACCAATACTCCTTACGTTGTATTTTTACCAGAATACAATTACAACAATATTGTAGAGATTCTGTATCGTCGTACTGTTCGTGGTATTGCAGGTGATTTTATCAACAATCCAGACACTGATATTATGAAGCTTAAATCAACCTTATCAAGTGATGGCATCAAAATGGATAATTTTGCCCCAAATTTATTTTGGGAAGATTTGAAACTAAACTCTGACGGAATGATTCCTGTAATAGTACAGGATTATAAGACTGACGAAGTTCTTATGCTTGCATATATGAACGAAGAGGCTTTTAACACAACCATCAACATCGGCAAGATGACCTATTACAGCAGAAGTCGTAACGAATTATGGACAAAGGGACTAACCTCCGGACATATCCAGTATGTCAAATCACTTACGGCAGACTGTGATTACGATACAATTCTTGCCAAAGTATCTCAGGTCGGTGTAGCCTGTCATACAGGAAACAGAACATGCTTCCACAACAACATAGTTAAAAAAGAATGTGTAGAGAAGAATCCTCTCAAGGTATTAGAATCTGTATATTACGATATACTAAATGCAAAAGAACATCCAAAGGACAGCTCATACACGACAGCTCTTTTCTCAAAAGGTATTGACGAGATACTTAAGAAATTGGGAGAAGAATGCACTGAGATTATCATTGCTGCCAAAAATCCGGATACAGAAGATGTCAAATTCGAAATATCTGATTTTATGTACAACTGTATGGTTCTTATGGCAGAAAAAGGCATTACCTGGGATGAAATCGCAAAAGAATTATCACAAAGATAGATATGAGGAATTAAGACATGAGAAAACTTGCTTTAAATGATGAAATTTTAATGAGCATCGACAAACCAGCAAGATATATCGGAAACGAGTTAAACTCAGTAATGAAAGACACATCGCAGATAAGCATTCGCTTTGCGATGTGTTTTCCTGATGTATATGAAATTGGTATGTCACACTTAGGAATACAGATTTTGTATGATATGTTCAACAAAAGAGAAGATACCTGGTGCGAACGTGTATATTCACCATGGCCTGATCTTCATGAGATTATGAAAGAAAAATCCATTCCATTATTTGCTTTAGAATCACAGGATGCAATAAAAGATTTTGATTTTCTCGGCATAACCATACAGTATGAGATGTGCTATACAAATATCCTCCAGATATTAGACCTTGCACAGATTCCACTTCATTCAAAGGACCGTGGAAATGATATGCCGATTGTTATTGGTGGTGGTCCATGTTCGTACAATCCAGAACCAATAGCAGACTTTTTTGATATTTTCTATATTGGTGAAGGCGAAGAAAAATATGATGAGCTATTAGACTTATACAAGACAATGCGTGCTGACAGCAACTATAACAGACAGGCATTTCTTCATGAAGCAGCCAAAATAGAAGGTATATATGTGCCGTCATTGTATAAAGTTGCCTACAATGACAACAATACTGTCAAATCCTTTGAACCTGTTTTTGATGATATTCCAGATAAAATCAAACGTCAGGTTGACGTTAACCTTACTGAATCAGTTTATCCGGAAAAACCTATCGTTCCATTTATAAAGGCAACACAGGACAGGGTTGTACTCGAAATTCAGCGTGGCTGTATCCGGGGCTGCCGATTCTGTCAGGCTGGTATGATATACAGACCTAACCGAGAGAAAGATGTAAACAGATTAAAAGAGCTTGCAAGAAAAATGATAGACTCAACAGGTCACGAAGAGATATCACTTAGTTCTCTTAGCTCTTCGGATTATTCTCAATTAGAAGAACTTATCAATTTTCTAATTGATATCTGTAATGAGAAAAAGGTGAATATTTCCCTTCCATCACTTAGAATCGATGCCTTTTCTTTGGATATTATGCAAAAAGTACAGGATATCAAAAAAAGTAGTCTTACTTTTGCACCCGAAGCAGGCTCGCAGCGCATGAGAAATGTCATAAACAAGGGGTTAACTGTCGATGACATCCTAGGCGGTGCAAAGCAGGCTTTTGAAGGTGGTTGGAATAAGGTTAAGCTTTACTTCATGTTAGGTTTACCTACAGAAACAGAAGAAGATATGCGCGCAATTCCAGAACTTGCAAATGAAATTGCTGCTTTGTATTATGACACAGTTCCAAAAGAAAAAAGAAATGGCAAATGTCAGATTACAATAAGTACATCCTTCTTTGTTCCAAAGCCATTTACTCCATTCCAATGGGCGAATATGTATGACCCAGGCGATTATTTAGGCAGAGCAAAAACTGTCAATGACAGCGTTAAAGCTCAATTAAACCATAAGAGCATCAAATACAATTGGCATGAGGCCGATGTTACAGTTTTAGAAGGTATCCTTGCGCGTGGAGACAGACGATTAAGTCAGGCAATTCTTGAGGTATATAATAATGGTGGATATTTCGACGCCTGGAATGAATTTTTCGATTATTCAAGATGGCTCGATGCATTTGAAAAATGTGGAATTGAACCTGATTTCTATACAAAGCGTCTTCGTGATGATAACGAGATTTTCCCATGGGATTTTATTGATGTTGGTATTACCAAAGAATTCCTGTTAAGAGAATGGAAGACTGCACTAAGCGAAAAAGTCACACCAAACTGTCGAATCAGATGTTCCGCATGTGGTGCAAAACAATACAAGGGAGGTGTCTGCTTTGAAGATAAGAATTAAATTCAAAAAATGGGGATGCATGAAATTTATCGGACATCTCGATATGATGAGATATTTTCAAAAAGCAATCAGACGTGCAAATATAGATATCTGCTATTCAGAAGGTTTTTCTCCTCATCAGATTATGTCATTTGCTGCACCTCTTGGAGTAGGAATTACAAGCGATGGCGAATATTTTGATATTGAAGTAAATTCATCATTAACTTCAAAAGAAGCACTGGATGCACTAAATTCCACCATGGTAGAAGGTGTTGAAGTGACTGAGTACGTAAAGCTTCCAGATAACGCTAAAACAGCCATGTCTCTTGTCGAAGCTGCTGACTATACCTTGAGCTACAAAGAGGGGTATAACAGCCCTGTAAACGTGTCTGAATGGCAGGAGATAATAAACAAATATTTCCACAACACAGACAGCTTTAATATTATTAAAAAAACAAAGAAAAGTGAACGTGAAATTGACCTCAAGCCTTTGGTATACAAGTTAGAAGTAAAAGAGGAAAATGGTAAACCATATTTTTATATAATGCTTTCAACAGGAAGTACCAATAATATCAAACCTGAACTTGTTTTGGAATCACTCTATAATAAATGCGGATTTGAATATAAACCAGAGGCAATACAGATTCATCGAGTGGATGTATATACTACATCAGATAATAAATTTATTCCACTTTCAGAAATGGGAGAGCAAATTCTATAATGAATCAGATAGTATTAACAAGAATTGAATTAAATTCATCAAAATATATAATTTATCTTGAACTTAATGGCAACAGACAAATTGTTAACCTCAGATTGAGTTCAGATGACAGCGAATCAATTCTTAATAATATTTATACAGCCCGGGTTGACAATATCGTTCCAAGCATAAATAGTGCTTTCGTGAAAATAAATCAGGACACGAATTGTTATTTGCCCCTTAACAATATAAGGAACTGTATATATACACATAAATACTCAAAAAAAGAGGGAATATGTGCAGGAGACGAGATATTGGTACAGGTAGTAAAAGATGCTGTAAAGACCAAAGATTATACTGTAAGTACAAAGCTTACACTGTACGGAAGATATAGCATCCTTACTACAGATAATATATCAATTTCTGTTTCAAAAAAAATTGATAAAACATATTCTCAGGAAATAAAAACTCTGATAAATGACCAATACACTTCACATGAAGATGAAGGCTACGGATTGATAATCAGAACAAATGCCCAGAATATCACTCATGAAGAATTACTCTCGGATATATATGAATTAGTGAATTTATATACATCAATAAAAGAAAAAGCAGCTCATTCGTCTATATACTCATGTGTATACCATAGTCCTGCTGAATATATTCTCACACTAAATTCAGTTAATCTATCTGAAATAGAGCGAATAATAACCGATCAGCCTGATATATATGCACTTTTGCAGCAATATATCAATTCAAAATATGCTAATTTACTATCATTATATCAGGATGATATGGTCAAATTAAGTACGCTGTATAATATAAACAGCCAGCTTGATAAGCTTTTAAGCAAGAAAATATGGTTAAACTCTGGAGCCAATATAATTATTGAGCAATTAGAAACCTTAACTGTAATAGATGTTAATACCGCCAAAGACCAATCAAAAAAGAATAATTTTTTGAAGATTAATATTGAAGCTGCCATAGAAATAATCCGACAGCTTAAGCTTAGAAATATATCAGGTATGATTATCATTGATTTCATAAACATGAAAAATGATAAGGATATTGATACACTTATTCGTACGATAAAATCACAGATTCAAAAAGAGGATACCAACTGTAGTTTTATTGATATTACCAAATTAGGGCTTGTCGAGCTCACACGTAAAAAAACTCACAAGTCCCTTAAAGAACAATTATCAAAAAACAAGTAATTTTTTATTGACTATTATTTGTGCTTATGCTATGATACTCGAGTATGCCGCACAGAGAGGTTTAAGTTTGTAATATACAACACCGAATCTGGCGAGTAATGATAAATAGGAGGTGCCATATGTACGCAGTTATAGCAACAGGTGGTAAGCAGTACAAAGTTTCTGAAGGCGATATCATTACCATTGAAAAGCTTGGTGTTGAAGCAGGAGAGAAAGTTACTTTTGATCAGGTTTTAGCAGTTAGCGGAGACAATCTCAAGGTTGGAGATCCAACAGTTGCAGGTGCAACAGTTGAGGCTTCTGTAGTAAAAGAAGGCAGAGGCAAAAAGGTAATCGTTTACAAGTACAAGAGAAAAACTGGTTATCATAAGAAGAACGGACACAGACAGTCGTTCACACAGGTTAAGATTGAAAAGATCAACGCATAATGATTTCAATAATTATTTATCAAAATCATTCCAGACAATATGTTGGCTTTTCAACACAAGGACATGCTAATTATTCTGATTATGGAACTGATATTATTTGTTCAGCAGTATCTGCTTTGACAATTAATACTATTAATTCTATCGAGCAGTTTACTTCAGTAAAGTTCACGGTAGATACTAATCAGAAAAGTGGCAGGATTGATTTCAAAATCACTAGCGAATGTGATGATAAATCCACATTATTGTTAGATTCAATGATTTTGGGACTACAAGGATTACAAAAAGACTATGGGAAGAAATATATTTCCCTGAATTTTAAGGAGGTGTAAGACATGTTGAATATGAACCTTCAGTTTTTTGCTCATAAAAAGGGAGTTGGTTCTACAAAGAACGGCCGTGACTCAGAATCTAAGAGATTAGGTGCTAAGAGAGCAGATGGACAGTTCGTAAAAGCTGGAAATATCCTTTACAGACAGCGTGGTACTAAGATTCATCCTGGTACAAACGTTGGTATCGGTGGAGACGATACATTATACGCAAAGGTAGATGGCGTATTAAGATTCGAGAGATTAGGAAGAGACAGAAAGCAGGCTTCTGTTTATCCAGTAGCTAACGATTAAGATTTTAGAAACCCCGACTTTTTATAGCCGGGGTTTTTTATCATGAGGTAGAAAATTATGTTTGCAGATCGTGCAAAAATTATTATAAAATCCGGAAAAGGTGGCAATGGTCATGTTTCCTTCAGACGTGAAAAATATGTTCCAAATGGTGGCCCTGATGGTGGCGATGGTGGAAAAGGCGGAGACGTAATCTTCGTGGTTGACAGCGGATTAAACACACTTACAGATTATCGTCACAGACGCAAATTCGCAGCTGAACCTGGAGAAGAGGGCGGTAAGAAAAACTGCCATGGCAAAAATGGTGCTGACCTGATTTTAAAAGTGCCAGAAGGTACAATTATAAAGGATGCTGAATCAGGAAAGGTTATTGCTGACATGTCCGGCGATAATAAAAGAGTCACTATTTTAAGAGGTGGCCGGGGTGGTCTCGGAAATCAGCATTTTGCCACTTCTACGATGCAGGCACCAAAATATGCGCAGCCTGGGCAGGAAGCAATTGAAATTGAAGTTGCCTTAGAGCTTAAAGTAATCGCAGATGTAGGACTTGTAGGTTTTCCAAATGTAGGAAAATCCACTTTATTATCAAGAGTTACAAATGCGCAGCCTAAAATAGCCAATTATCACTTTACTACATTACAGCCAAATCTGGGGGTAGTAGATATGGAAGACGGCTTTGGCTTCGTTATAGCAGACATTCCAGGCCTTATAGAGGGTGCTTCCGAGGGAATTGGTCTTGGTCATGAATTCCTCCGTCACATTGAAAGAACAAAAGTGATGATTCATATAGTTGATGCTGCTGGAACAGAAGGCAGAGATCCTATTTCTGATATTAAAGCTATCAACAAAGAATTAGAGGCATATAATCCAGAGCTTCTTAAGAAGCCTCAGGTAATTGCAGCAAATAAAATTGATGCCATATACGGAGATGAGAACGAAATAATTAAAGGACTTCGTGAGGAGTTTGAGACTGAAGGAATTAAGGTATTCCCGATTTCAGCTGTAAGTGGTCAGGGACTTAAAGAATTGCTATATGAGGTTAAAAATCTATTAGCGACATGCCCTAAAGAAACTACCGTATATGAACAGGAATTTGATCCTGAACTCAATTTCTTTAAGGATGAACCATATACAATCGAAATAGATAAAGACGGCGCATATGTTGTAGAAGGTCCTAAGATTGAAAAAATGCTGGGATACACCAACATTGAGTCAGAAAAAGGATTTTTATTCTTCCAGAGGTTTATGAAAGAACAAAATATCTTAAAAGAACTTGAAGAAAAAGGCATTCAGGAAGGCGATACCGTTAAGATGTATGGTCATGCATTTGATTATTATAAATAAAGGAGTTATCGATGAATAGTAGACAGAGAGCTTATTTAAGCAGTTTAGCAAATACAATGGATCCGATTTTTAATATTGGAAAAGCCTCTTTAACACCAGAAATAATCGAAGCTTTGGATTCAGCAATCGAAAAACGTGAACTAATTAAAGTGGCAGTATTAAAAAACTGTATAGATGATCCAAAAGAAATTGCCAATGTAATAGCTGAGAGAACACACTCACAGGTCGTTAAAGTCATTGGTAAAAAAATGATTTTTTACAGAGCCGCCAAAAAGAATCCAAAGATAAAACTGCCTGAATAATATGAAAATAGGTATATTAGGCGGATCTTTTGATCCAATTCATAATGGACATATAAATATGGCTGTTAAAGCATATGAAGAATATAATCTGGATGAAGTCTGGCTGATGCCTGCCGGGCACTCTCCAAATAAAGATGAGACAAATATGACTGGTGCTATAGCACGCTATGAGATGTGTAAACTTGCTGCTGAAGATTATTCCTTTATAAAAGTCTCCGACCATGAAATAAAAAAGACCTCAACTAGTTTTACTTATCTTACTTTACAGGAATTATGTTTTTTATATCCTGATAATGATTTCTTTTTTATCATGGGAGCAGATAGTCTTGACTATTTTGAAGACTGGGCTCATCCCGAGATTATAGCATCACTGTGCACTATTTTAGTTGTTGTAAGAGAACACTTTGATAAACTTGCAATGAACACCAAAATACTTGAACTACAAAAGCTTTTTCCATGTAATATCAAGTTAGTTCACTGTAAGAGAATTGATATATCATCAACCCTAATACGAAGAAATATTTATAAAGACACAAATATTTATAAATATATTCCAAACAGTGTTGTAGATTACATTTTTAAACACCAGCTATACAATTTGGAGTAAAATATGGATTTTAATGTTATCAAAAAGAAAATAAAAAAAGAGCTTGATAAGGACCGCTATGAACATACAAAAGGAGTTATGTACACGGCCGGCTGTCTTGCAATGGCACATGAATATGATATAGAAAAGGCTATGTTTGCCGGTCTATTACATGATTGTGCCAAATGTATTCCGAATGAAGAAAAAATCAAACTGTGCAAAAACAATAATATTATTATCAATGATATAGAGTACAGTAATCCTGGTCTGTTGCATGCCAAGCTTGGTGCTTTTTTAGCTGAAGAAAAATATGATATACAGGATCCCATAATATTACATGCAATTAAAGTACACACAACAGGTTGCCCTGATATGAATATGCTGGACAAAATACTTTACATTGCCGATTATATTGAACCAAAGCGCAATATTGCCCCTAGATTAGAATATATTCGTAAAATTGCATTTGAAGATTTAAATCTTTGTATATCAGAAATATTATATGATTCTTTACATTATCTATCCAGCCAAAAAGGTCAAATAGATCCAATGACACAGCATACGTATGAATTTTACAAACAGTATCGGAGGGAATAAAATGGAAACATTAGAATTAGTCAAAAAAATTGCTTCTGCATTAGAAGATAAGAAAGCAGAAGATATTACCGTAATTGATATAAGAGAGATTTCATCAATAGCAGATTACTTTGTAATCGCTAATGGAAATAATCCTAACCAGCTAATAGCTATGCAGGACGCAGTAGATGAAGTAATGTACACAAATGGTGTTCATTCAAAACAGGTTGAGGGCAATAACAATTCCACATGGATATTGATGGATTACAAAGATATCATTGTGCATCTATTCTCAAAAGAAGACAGATTGTTCTATGATTTAGAAAGAATCTGGAGAGATGGAAAAATCGTTGAATTATAACCAAATTATAAAAAATGAGCCAAGCAATTTGCAAGGCTCATTTTTTATAATTTGTATTAGAAGAAACGAAAAACTCCAAAGACTTTTCCAAGAATAGTACAATCCTCAACAATAATCGGATCCATTGTATCATTTTCAGGTTGTAATCTGATATGCCCATCCTCTTTATAAAAAGTCTTCACTGTAGAAGAATCATCAATAAGAGCAACTACAATATCTCCATTTCTGGCTGTATTCTGTTCCTTGACGAGAATACTGTCACCATCAAATATGCCTACATTAATCATACTTTCACCCTTGACTTTCAACATAAAAGACTGTTCATTCGGCATAAACTCTGCTGGTACCGGAAAATAGTTCTCAATATTCTCTTCAGCAAGAATCGGCTCACCAGCGGCAACCTGACCAATAAGAGGAACATTAACAACCTCTCGTCTTGTCAGATTAAAATTATCATCGATTATTTCTATCGCTCTAGGCTTAGTCGGATCACGATGAATATATCCGTTCTTCTCCAATGTCTCAAGATGAGAGTGAACTGACGAAGTAGACTTCAAATTAACTGCTTCACAGATATCTCGCACTGTAGGTGGATATCCTTTATTAAGAATCTCATTCTTCATAAATTCAAGGATTTCTCTTTGTTTATCAGATATTTTACCATATGCCATAAGCCAACCTCCATAATTAATTCTATTCGAATAACATATGTATAACTCCATATACTATAAATATTATATCACAATCGCATACAAAAGACAAACATATATTCCGAAAATATGTTCGTTTTTTGTATTGACAAACGTTTGTTCGTGATGTATATTATATACAAACAAACGTTCGTGATATGATATATAGTAGATGGAGGCACATATGAGAAGAGAATATAATTCAAAAATATCAGAAAAAGCAAATACAAGTCTTAACAGGAGATATGCTATTGTCAGAATTCAAAAGGCTATAATAGCAGCGATAATTATCATTGCAATTTCCATAATAGTTCTATTAAACAGTTCTATTCATGCATTTGCAGACTCAAAGGATAATTTGCCTGTTCATAAATATTACACAAGCATAAGAGTAGAAGAGGGCGATACATTATGGAGTATTGCCGATGAATATTCTGATAAGTCAAATATGACAAAAACGGAATACATAAAAGAGATATGTTCTATAAATAATATAAGTGAAGAAATACATTCTGGTGAGAACATAATAGTTTCATACTATTCTACAGATATACAATAATATGTTATTAATCTCTCAATGTTGAAAAATAAATCACTATATTCTATAATTAGTTGGGAGAGTTTCAATATGTTTAGATTATTTTATGTTTTATTTATGAATTTTCACAGGGCACCTTTGATTGTCCCTAAAATGCGTTATTTTGCAGATCATCCACACAAATATACAGAAAGACAACGCTATGATTTTGTACAACAGTGTATTGGATATATGAATAAGTCTGGTAAAATAACTACAAAAGCATATGGTTTAGAGAACCTGCCAAAATCAGGCGGCTACATGATGTACCCAAACCATCAGGGAAAATATGATGTGCTTGGAATTATTAATACCCATAAAGAGCCTTGTTCATTTGTAATGGATAAGAACAAATCTCACACCATGCTGGTTCGTGAGTTCTGTGATTTAGTTCAGGGAAAGCGTTTGGAGAAAGATAATCCACGTCAGGGTATTACTATTATTAATCAGGTTACAAAAGAAGTTGCCTCCGGACGAAGATATATTTTGTTTCCTGAAGGTGGTTATCATTTTAATAATCAAAATAAATTATATGATTTTAAAGCCGGTTGCTTTAAGATTGCTCTTAAATCTAAAGCACCAATTGTACCGGTAGCACTTATTGACTCTTATAAAGTGTTTAATAGCTTTCACTTAGGACCAATCACTACATATGTGTATTATTTAGAACCAATCCTCTATGATGAATATAAACATATGAATACTCAAGAGATTGCCGATATGGTCAAATCACGTATAGCACAGAAAATAAGAGAGGTCACATAATGTGTGACCTCTCTTATTTATTATCTTCTCTTAATTTAACATATTTAGCAGCTTCACGACGTCTGTCTTCCTCAATAGCAGCATAGTGCTTTCTTGTAGTATTTACATCTTTATGCCCTAAAACATCAGCTACGAGATAAATATCTCCTGTTTCTCTATATAGGTTTGTGCCATATGTACTTCTTAATTTATGCGGTGTTATTTTCTTCATATTCGTAACCAATGAAGAATATTTTTTAACAAGCTTTTCAACAGTTCTTACACCTATACGTTTATTCTGTATTGATAAGAAAAATGCATTTTCATGTCCGGCAATTGGTGTAATAGCATTTCTTTCTTCAAGATATGCAAGTAAAGCTTCTTTTACCTCATCACCAAAATAAACAACAACCTCCGCACCACCTTTTCTATGTATCTTAACTCCATTATTTTTGAAGTCTAAATCATTTAAATCGATACCAACGCACTCTGAAACACGCATTCCTGTTCCTAATAGGAGAGTAAGTAAAGCTAAATCTCTATTCTTTGTTTTACCGTGATATATCTGCTGATTCTTACTTAAACTTTCGCCAGATTCAACTTCATCAAGTAATTGAACTACTTCATCTGTATCAAGACGTATGATATTTTTATCATGTATCTTAGGCATTTCAACTTTGATAGCTGGATTAGTATCAATCAAATCATTTTTATAAAAATAATTATAGAAAGTTCTAATTGCTGACAGCTTTCTTTTTAAACCACGTTCATCATTAGTATGAACAACACCATCTTTCTCATAATATTTCAAATAAAACAGATATTCCTCTATATCCATAGGTGTGATTTGATCTAAAATAGATATAGGAATTTCCTTAACTTTAACCTTTTCAAAAAGAGGATTATTCTGTTTTAAATAATCGAAAAATACAATTAAATCATATGCATATGCAATTCTAGTTCTAGATTGTGTTCTAGATTCAATTCCAATAAAAAACTGTTTGCAAAAACTCGGCAATTGCGTCAGTAATTCCCTAAGCTTTAGCTCATTTTTAATATTTACCTCATCGCTGTATGACTGAATGGCCATATTCATCACCTTCATAATCTATAGTAATATAATTATAATATAACCCAAAACTATATTCTAGTAAATGAATAAAAAGAATGATATAATTTTATGAGTACAACCAAACAGAAGAGGAGTAGTAAAATTGAAATTTGTAATCCAGCGAGTATTAAACGCATCATGCACAGTCAACAACGAAATAATTGGTAAAATAGATAATGGACTTTGTGTTTTTATTGGAGTATCGGATTCTGACAATAAGAGTATAGCTGATAAGATGATAAAAAAACTAATCAATATGCGCATTTTCTCAGACGAAAACGATAAAATAAATCTAAGTTTATTGGATGTGTCAGGTTCTTTGTTACTCATATCACAATTTACTCTTTATGCTGACTGTCGAAAAGGAAACAGACCTTCATTCACAGATGCCGGCTCTCCAGAATATGCCAATCAGTTATACGAATATATAATCGAACAATGTAAAAAAGAAATACCAATTGTAGAAACAGGTGAATTCGGTGCAGCTATGAAAATTAACCTTGAAAACGATGGTCCATTTACTATTGTTTTAGATTCGGCAATTTTTGAAAACAAAGGTGGAAAATAACTAATGAAAAATCTATATAAATTAATATTTTTAACATTAATATGTACATTTTTATTTCTGGCAGGTTGTGGCTACGAAATGAATGCAAATGTCACAGAAAATTCTGCCAACGTAAGCTATAACTTTTACTTAACCACAAAAGAAGAGAGCAGTATTCTATCTGATATAAATAAAAAGGCTAAACCGCAATATTCATCCTTTGAAGAATTTGCTAAAAACCTTGGTTTAACCAAAAACAAAACAAAGAAGATTTCCCAGAAAACACATAATTCATATACAATTTCAACAACATATGAATCCAATGAATATGATAATATATTTATTCATTTTGACAAAAAATACGCAACAATAAGTGCAGATGATGTAACCAAAAAGATCGCTGCAAACTATAAATCATATGTCAACATCAAAAAAACAAAACTTGATTACTGTGTATTTACAATCAAATATCCATATAAAGTATATAAAGCAAATGGAACAATAAAAAAAGATGGCTATACTGTATCATATAATTTATCAAAGAAGAAATCTTACGATAAAAGATTTTGGGCTGTTTTCAGTTCGAAAACTAGTACAAAGCCTTCTATAAAAGGACTAAAAGCAAATACAAAATACTATAATAAGACTTTAAAATTGTCCTTATCAACAGTATCAAGTGCATTTTCCATAAACGGAAACGAACAATATTCTGATTCATGTACATTAAAAAACGAAGGAAAATACAA